>JALJPA010000013.1 GCA_022969215.1 Colwellia sp.
CTTCAACCAATAACTAAACCAATAACTAAACCAATGTCAAATAAGGACATAAACCATGAAAACATTAATCATTGCAATACTAATCACTATCATCTCATTCACAGCATCAGCAAAACCTACAGGCACACTTAAAGAGAGTGCTGTAGTTTGTGCGTCTACATATGACTTACTCAAAGTAATGTCTTTAGGTGAACTAGGTAGCTGCTTTATGACTAACCAGCCACTTACAGTAACTATACTAGATGACACTGAATACGCAGGTATGACTCAGTTTCATTTCAATGGTGCAGATATGTGGACATTCAGAAAGAATATTAAATAGCTCTAATCAACCATTCAATACGCAATGAACTAACCTTCATTAACTAAATAGAGCAAACCTTTAGAATACTAAACCCATCACTTTTTGATGGTTTTTTATTGCCTAAAGGAAATTAGGTGAGTGTAGTTTATTACTTAAAGTGCCGGACGTAACCGTAATTAAACCACGCATCCCCCCCAGAATAACTTCTAAGGGTATCACTTACTTAGTAGGTAATGATTTTCTTAGTATTTACCTTTTCTTTAGTTCTTTTACTTCAACATCACCTAGCTATCTAATCTCCTTTCCATAGATTAAATAAAATAAAGGGAAACTTGGCGCAAATTGCACACTGATAGTCACCGCATGCAATGTGTTAATTAATATTATTCTGTAAAATTACATACATAAATAAGTGTGGAATTAATTAATTTAGCCCACAAAGGGCGCAGGAATAACAATGAAAACATTAGTAACAACTATCGCAGCAGCAATCACATTAACTTTAAGTGGTTGCTCTATCAAACCAGCTCAACCTGTAAACGCACCATTTACAGCGGTATCAGGGCAGTTCTTTAGCTTTCAATAGTGGCTCGTTTGCTGATGGTATGTCGTTCTATGACTCAAGGGCTATCTTGAAGTTTGGTGTTCGTAAAGGCGTAGCTAAAATTGAAATAGTTAACCCAACTATCAATTATAAAGGTAATGCGTTTAGTGGTACCCAAGTGTTTGCTGTTAGCTATGGTGCTCCATTCACGCAACCACAGGTAGAACAGATAAACGTGATACTTCACCCTATCATGTTGAAAATGGAAAAGTGCATGGCAGTAGGCGAGTATTAACCCGACACAACAACTAACGACCTTTGGAGGTCACATGGATATATTTGATAAAATAAAAGAAACATTCACTCCTGAAGATGCAGGTAAAGCTGTAGGTGCTGGCGTAGGTACTGCATGGTTTGCTAATGCTGTAGGGGCATCTGCAATAGCAGCTACAACAGGCTTAACAGCTACAGGCGTAGTGGTTGCTTGTGCTGTACCACTGGCGGGTGCAGCGGCAGGCTATGGTATTGTTAAGGGCATTCAAGCAGGATACGAAATGTACCAAGACAGTGAAAAAGAAGATAAATAAGTAATGAAAATATTAATAGCAGCGGCATTAGCAATATCATTAACAGCGTGTGGTGGTAGTTCATCAGATGAAGCGCCAATCGTAACACCAGAGCCAGTACCACCAATTATTGAACCCGTACCAGTAGATGAATGTGAAGTTAACAACTTTGGTTGTGATGTATACATCGAGCCAATTGATTTAATAGTTAAGCCTATTGAGGGTGAGTGCTTAATCACACCGATCCTTAGCAATCCTTACGGTAGTACAGCTACAGTACATTTAAAAGATACGTGTACCAACCTTACTTGGATTCAACCTAGTGAGTACGTGGATACAGTGGAGCCGTTCACAGCATTTAATTTAGATGAGGCTACCATGCTTCAAGTAAACGATATTGCTGAGTATTCCTTATCATTCCATGCTGAAGTACAGGCTTATCGTAATGGTGAGTACAATAATTATGTTCGTGAAATGCATAATGCGTTTGTATACTCCGAGGACAAGATAACGGTATCGAGCTGGACTGTATTAACAGATGGTACTACAAGCACAGTAAAGGCGGACATACTGTATTACACAAGTGAGCTTACCGACATAAGATTAACCGTATCTGATGGTGAGGCAAAAATCACCTGTCACCTTACAGATGTTGTAGCAGCTAGTTGTATGATAGGTAACCAGAGCTACCACATATCAGAACGTCAAATACGTGATATGCCAAGGTACACCGATATAACCGAAGACTACGCGATAGTAATGTGGACATATATTAAAGAAGCACTGTTCCTATAACCAATCAACCTAGGAAATATTATGAAAACATTATCAGTAAGTTTAGCTTTAGCGTTTGGTTTAGTTGGGTGTGGTGAAGTAGAACCAACATTGATAGTACGGGGTTCTGTTGAACATAAAACAATGGGAATTAATATAGGTCTTGAATGTGGTGACCCTCGTAAAGTAGCTACAACTTTTAGCACTGCCGCAGTTTATATGGCTTGCGCCAAAGGCTACATGAAAGATAACAAAATCACTCTTACTGATAAGTAGTAAAGCAATGAATTAACCTTCATTCACTAATCGTAGTAAACCTTTAACATACTAAATCTGCCTAATGAGTGGGTTTTAATTACCTAAAGGAAGGTGGATGGGTGTAGCTTATTACTTAAAGTGTCAAACGCTCTACTAAGCGGCGAAAAATAGTTGGCTATAATCGCGGTGCGATGGCCAACTGTTATTTTTGATCTTCCCCCGTTTAAAGCTCTTGTTAGGCGTTTTACAACTGTTAATCCAGAACGTCTAAATTCATCAATTATTATAGCCAAAACGCTTAGTCCCAAGTGTTTCCATCCACCAGAACTCTCTTTGTAATATGTAGTCTTTCCCAACCCTCGAGTTGTAGTTCTCTAAAATTGAGTAAGTGAAATTGTTTATCACATATTCGAACCCTTTTTGGGCAACTAAATCTACTAGATCCTTGTTTCCACCATGGCCATTACTAACGTAATTCCTCCACCTCTGAAGAAGCATTCCATTATCACCTGTTGCTGACCCCACATACATTTTACCAGTTGATTTATCATTGATTAAATAAACCGCTTTTTGACTCTGGAGTGCAGCGACCCAATCCCTTTTATCTCTGTCTACAATGGTTTTCAGCTCTTTATACGACAATCTAACTTTGTCGTATCCGGGGAAATCTTTCCCTTCAAAAGTTGAAGGGAGAATTTGTACAACCTCTAAATCATCTAAAACCGTCAATGCATTAACTGTGCTAGATTTGAATGATTTATGGTACTTTATTACTACACGTCCATATAAGCCACTATACTCTTCTAGTTCTTGACCTTCATAATTGATGCCATTCGTAACTCCTAGCTCATGAGTTACTTGTTTTATTGTAGTAAGTAGCCAGAATTTACCGCTCATTCTTACTAGGCATATTGCAGTTTGACCTACCCGAAAGTTTCTTGTCTGTGTTCGCCAAAACAACCATTGGTTGTTAATTAGCCGAGGGTTGTTTGCATATAAGTCAATTGGGTCATCGTGGCCATTGTTAAGGTTAAACTTAATTTTTGTATTTTTAACATTTAGATTCTTAATTAAATCAATGAGGTTTATTTTGTTTTTCATAAAGTCCTTTTTACTGAATACCATACGCCATTGACACTACATGCAGGCTTGATTTTATGTCTAACGCCCACAATAATGGGCAAAAAATTTAAGCGACGAAGGAGCAAAAGCCAACTGCAATTTGTCCTTTTCAGTGACTTGTTATATGCCATTCTCAATCTGGTGAGCTAAACCACCGATTAAAGAGTCAATTTGGTTATCTTTTAAAACATACTTAGGAATGTACTTCATTCCCGTAGGCAATTCACCTTTAGTGCTAATTAAAGCGCCTCTACCTGTTCCAAAATTTGTTAAGATAAATTCTTTAAGATGGCTAGCACCTTGAATCTGATATGCGGTACGAAATATTGATAAGTCACCTATCCATCCATCGATCTCTATCCAGCAATGACCATCCCAATTAGCTGAAACTATATTTCCTGATTTGGTAGCTTCAGGTAAGTTTTTCTTGCACTTAAATATGGTTCTACCTGATATTTTAAGATCTCCAGCAACAACAATTGCAGGAATAGAGAATTTATCGTTTAGGTAAGCAGCCCACATCGAACTTATCATTGCGCAAGCGCCAAATGAAGGTGGTATTTTAGACATCAATTCTTGTGCAGTTTCACCAAGAACTTGAGGATTCCCGATAGCAAATCTTTCAAACTTTTCTGCTTCTATGATTCCTCTACCACGAGAAATCAATTGTTTTATAGTTGGATTTGGCACCGTGCCTCCATGGCGTATAACGCCCTGTTAATGGGAAAAATTTAGTTGGCTAAAATTGTTGAGGTACGAAGCTAGCCAACTGTTTAGCGTCCGTCTTGAATAGCGTATAAATCAATTTACACTTGGTCTAGCAATCTAACAGCAAGTCGTGTGATTCGAAATATACGATTACCTTTTGAACTAAAATCTAAAAGTAAAAGTTCTAGGTTAACAAGTTGAGTTAAATCGTCCTCGATGAATCTAGATTCTTTGATTTCTAGGCTACCTTGAGTATCCATAAATAGGAAGCTAGTCCCATCGAATGTTTTTGATTCAAGAAATGAGCTACCACCCGTAGAATTTAGTTGGTCGATAATTGATAAAGCTTGTTCAGAAAGTTCAATATTAGGGGCTAGAGCATTTGAAATTTCTTTAAAGCCGCCAATCGAAGATGAAAGAACAAGCAGTGTTTCGTCTAAAGCGGATAGCTTTTGAAGAACAACTTCATGATTTTGATTTAAGAGAGATTTTATACCGAGACCTAAAAGATGATTAGATGTAATCTCATCCAATAAGCTTTTATGTCTTTTTTCATCTAACCAACTAACAAACTCTTTGTATTCATCGTCTGAAGAAGACTTTCTTTCAGATTTAAAGTTACTTAGTAACCCTACAATAGTAGCGAATGTTGTTGCGGCAGTGAATGCTTCCACCAATCTCTCCTTGATTTATAACGCCTCACTAGAGGAAAATAATAGTTGGTTAAAATAAGCAACGCAGGAGCAAAATCCAACTGTTTTTTGTCCTTTTAAATGACTTGTTATAAAGCACTTTTCGTACGTACTTTATTCAATACGTCAGGGATATCATCGTATGATGCAACCCAAATTATTCCAACCCCAAAAGAAAGAGCATCGTTCTCTTCAAACTTTTCCATAAGATTAACTAACTTATTAGAAAACTCAGGTAAATCGAGCTCTGCTCGCATTTTATCTTCTAGAATTTCATTGTTATCACTAAGCAACTTTTTAAGTCTTTTCTCAACGTCATCCTGATCGAATCTCTTTTTAATACAGTAATGGTGTATTTCAGTATCGCCACGTTCATTTTTTGATATATCGAGAAGCCTTCTGAGGTTTGGATCAGAGAAAGATAGACCTATAAATACACAATTATAATCTTTGAATTTATTAATTTGTATCAAGTTACTCCAGCCGTATACATCAGAATATTGTTGATGGTAACCATCTTCACTTAAAACAACTTTATTTTTAGTTGTTAATTTTCCTGAGCTAGGTAAGTATCCATGTACATGATAAATAGCTAGTTCATTTTTATCAGTTTTCATGCCACTTGCATGTATTGACTTAAAAGGAATATCTACCTCGATATTCTTTAGGCATCTTTCAAGTATATCGTCATAGTTGTATGTAATGATTGAATCTAAGTTAGGGCTTCTACCTGCTGCGATGCATAGTTTTCTGATCTCTTTCATTAAATCAGACTCATTATTAATATTTACACCACTATATAGTGCATCTCTAATTGCCATTTCAAAAGCAATTTTAGAGCTAGGGTGTTTTTCTTTGAAGTGATTATGCAAATAACGAGCTGTTCTTAATGAATTTGGTTCAAACACTCTTGAGAATGTTTTAGCTAAAACTCCTGATTGTTCATCAATCTCATCTTTCGTCGTATCGTTATCAGACTTTAATGAAATGAGTAGTAATTTTTGAAGAAGTAAATTCCAATCGGGAAGCCCGTAAGACGCTGAGGCACCAGCACCTAGAACTAGAACGAGTGATTCCGATTCAAACCATTCTGAAACCTCTTTTACTTTGTTCTCTTGGGTAATATTTTGAAGCTTTGATAGCGGAATATTAAAAAGATCAGAAACTAATAACTTGGCTGACTTACTTAATAAATCAATACTAACTGCGGTTTCCCAACTCAAAATGAGCTCCTTAATGATTGTGCTTTATAACGCCCTGTTAACAGGCAATAATGTAGTTGGCTAAAATGTGCGACACAAGAGCAACAGCCAGCTGTTATTTGTCCTGCTTAAACAGCTTATAGCTGTATTATTTCCCAAACCTTTTATTTAAAAGACCATGCAAAGTTCCATTACCGGAAATAACAGATTTACAAGTTGCTTCAATATTAGAGATTACTAGATCAAGCTTATTATTTATTAAATCATCTTCATCCAGCTCTCCCCAGAAAATATCCTCATATTTTTCCAACTGTGCAATATGGTGCTCCCAATGCTTATCAGTTCTAAAGTTATCACGTGCCCACAATTTGGATAGCATACGAGCAGAAAATAATATTTCGTTTGTAATTAAGCGTAGGTCATCAAATGGCTTTGATTCATCCTTTCCTATTTGCGACATAAATTTATATCTCGAAGCGTAAATCTTGTTAAAGAGTTCCTGATGTTTATTGAAACGACTATATACAACTGATGCATCTTTTCTTGCTTGAAACTGTGCTTCATTTTCATTTTTACCACGCACAATGTCCTCTGTTTCACTAGAGTTACTTGCGGGGTGCCTTATTTGTTTTATGGCATCTATAGCTTCATAAAATAAAGCTAAGCTGTCCTCTGCTAGTTCTATTTCTCTTTTACCTTTATGTTCTCTACGCCATGAGTCGATTCCATAAATAGCAACCCAAATACCAATAAGTAATGATATTTCTTTAATACCTGATAAATACTCCATCATTCACCTATACAGCTAACGCCCACTTAAGCGGACAAAAATAGTTGGTTAAAATGTGGATCAAAGCGGAACCTAACCAACTGTTTTCGTTCCGTTTTAAGTGTTTGTTAAGGGTCTTTTCGCACAACAAAACTTTGTAGCTGCCTTAATAGTAAAAAGTCATCTGGAGCTATAACCTTTAACCCTTTTACCGGATCAAAAAAATATTGAGCCACACGTGCATGATTGAAAGTGCTAACATCTAGGGGGTATTCTGCATAAGGGTTATGTAAAATATGAAGTCCATCTGCGATATTTTCTTCATACTCAGATTTTTTAGCAAAACGTACTTCTGGAATGATGCTATCACCGATAGGAAGATGACACGTATTATACATAGTCATCGCTTCGGGACTATCTGCAAGTCCTCGAATTTTCCCCCAAGTAGCCAACGAACTATAAATTACCGCACTAACATCTTTATACTCATCGGTAGCGAACAATCCTACAGGTATTGTCGCGTTTTCATTTTTAACGACTGCATCAACTGGATACTTAATGAGTTCATCCGCACCCGTTGCAATTGTTGTCTCTTCATCAACATAGATTCCATATAGAACTGCAACGATAGCTCTGTTAACAGCATAATGTGAATAAGGACGATCAAATGATGCAAGTCCTATAACATAAGGCTTACCTTTAACATGGTCTAGTTGTGAATAGCTAGTTCGGTATTTTTTTATTTTCGAGGATAAACTGTTCAATATCCGAATCGCTGCTTGTTGATTAAATTCAGCAAAATCTGTCGGCGGATACTGTTGGTTATGTCCTGCAGGTGCTTCACCTCCTTGAGGAGGCGCAGCAATTGTAGCTTCAATTGCAATAGGTCTATCTAGATGAGTAATAAAATCAGGAGCATGATGCGAAAAATCAATTTCAGCTCCCAGCTCTTTCAAAAAGGCATGTAGATATAGTTCCCACATTGATGATTCAAAGGTAGTTTGAAACTCGTGAATAAACTTACCATCTCGATCCTCAAACCCTTTAGCCCAAGAATTAAGGACTTCTCTTTCTGGCTCATATTGTTCTTCTAACATCATTTTAAATATAGGATGTAGTTTTTTAACATCAGCTATTGGAGTAAATAAATCTAACATGATACCTCGATGCTTAAGAGACGTTTAACGCCACGTTAAGCGGCAAATAATAGCTGGCTAAAATAAGTGAGGCACGAACAAAAAACCAACTGTTTTTTGTCCGTTTAAGCAACTTGATACTAAGTTTTCCGAACAACGGCAAGAGCATCAGGCCATGATGTTTTTTCTACTATGAACTCTTTTATCATGATTCTATTTTTTGAAATTATACTTGGCCAACGAAGATTCCATGAATTGTAAGCATGCCATGAATATCCTATATATTGTTCACGTCGCATAGAATTCATCGAAATTAAAGTTGCTTTCAAATATACTGTTTCAATAGATGTACCTTTTAGTTCAAGGATACTTGCAAGATATATTAACCATCTGGCAAGATGCTCATATTGCTCCCAAGCATTATGTTCACATGTTAATGCAATTTTAGTTTCGATAATTTGACCTAGAGCTCTAACAACCTCTGGATCATCTATACTTTTACCTATAGCTGCAATTGAGGAAATTATTTCATAAAACACATTTTCAATCCGCAAGAACCCTTTAGTAAAATACTGTCCTTCAAAAACAACTTTTTTAATGTTATTTATTGACGACTCAGTACACTTTTCAGCGCTAGGTAAATATGCGTTTAATGTTCTGAAAAATTCATTTACCTCGATGGAGTCAATAACTCTAATTCCGTAGCAATGCGCATAATAATCTTTTACCGATTGATCAACATGACTTCTTGATACTAGAAATATATTTGAACCGATTACATGACTTTTTGAAAAACCTTTATAATCACTAATAATAGCTTTTAAATTAGTATCACCCAAAGAATACCCCAAGATAACAACAGTATTCTCGTGTAAAACTGTACTCAATTTTTTTGAAAAGTAAGAACTTCCATTCATGAATTTAAAATAATCATCGGAAGTTACAACCATATTTTCAGGTGAGTCAATTGAGCCGTGGACGTGATAAACTTTCACTCTAGTAGAAGATCTTGGAATAGGTAATCCTGGCGTTAAAGATTGACAATTATCTTCACCTGCTAACTTCTCAGCTAGTTTGTCATAATTTGTGGTTATGACTCGTACGGGTTTGGATGACAAGAAGTCTGAAATTGCTGAATTATCACCTTTAATTTCTATCTTCGAAATTATTTGTGAAATTTCTTCATGCAGATTTTTATTAACATTAAGTAATTCAATAGATAAAACTTGAGCTGCTTCTTCCAAACTTAATGGATTTTTTCCATCATCAGGAAAAAGTGCTACCTTTAGGTCATTTCCTCTTGGTGTTAACAGACAAACTTCTTCTAAAAGTCCTTGCCAACTTGGTGCTTCATTTGAACTTACGGCTTTTGAAAATCCAGTACCTGTAAATAAGCACAATCTATTTGATACTGCCGCATATGCAATTTCGAAGTACTCGCTCAAACCTGCTCCTTAGCTATAACAGCTTATTTTCAGGCAAAAGCCCTTGTTTAAATATTGGCTTTTGCGCTCTTTCATAATAATAGATTAAATAGAATATAGATAAAGACTATAAAACTCAACTCATTAGAATATTGACTAGTTTAATGAATACGTAAAATATAGGTTTTCCCCTTCTTACATGTTATTAGCACTTAAACATTAGAAAAAGTATGACAAATAGCATTTGCTAATGTCAAATTAGCGCACAAAGAGATCATATATATTAGTGGCAAACCTAATGTTATTCAGTGGTCGCAGTAAATGTTATTAGGTTACAGTGTTAGATGATAAGGATTGGCAGTTCTGATGAAATTAGGTGGTACAACTAATGTAATTGACCACTTCACCTGCAACCTTAAATAAAATTATGGGGTTCTGAACTTGTTCAGGTTCGATTAATTTTATATGAGGTGGTTTTTTATAGTAACGAGAATATTTGACGGTCTTCTTGACGGCTCACAAACCTACAGACATAAAAAAGCCCCTGTAAAACAGAGGCTTATCTATAAAATGTGGCGGTGAGATAGAGATTTGAACTCTAGAAGGGCTACAAACCCTTGCCGGTTTTCAAGACCGGTGCTTTCGACCACTCAGCCATCTCACCTGAAGTTAACAAGTAAGCAGTTAAAACAATGCTTGCTTGAGAACGAGGCGGATATTAAGTAGTATCGCGCTACTTGTAAAGGGTTAAATGCAAAATTAGTTAAATAAATTCATCCAAACCGTTTGTTCGAATATTTAACGAACAAGTTGTTTTAAAAAACAGCATTTAGAGACTGATTTACCTTGCCAACAGATAAGATAAATCAGTTAGCAGTAGCGAATAGCTCGGCAAGTTGAAAATCAAAATCATGGATAATTAATGATGCCTTTAATCCTGTCTTAGCCATATTTTGCGTCCTCAGAGCCATTGGCTAAACCAGCAATGACCCTAGCTTAGTTCTACTTGCTGTGCTTTTCTCTTTTCCTGTTAACCGTTAAATCGTTATAATTAAAGCATTGTAGCAATTTCTAACCCTTGTTTAATCGCACGTTTAGCATCAAGTTCAGCGGCAACATCAGCACCACCAATCAAATGATAAGGTTTATTAAGCCCTTCAATTAGCTCTCTTGCGGGATCTTGACCTGCACAAATAATGATATTATCAACCGCCAATATTTGTCTTTTGCCAGCAATAGAAAGATGCAGGCCAGCATCGTCAATTTTATGATAAACACACGATGACAACATTTTAACTTGTTTATTTTTAAGACCTGTACGATGAATCCAACCGGTAGTTTTACCCAAACCAGCGCCAACTTTAGTGTCTTTACGTTGCAATAGGTAAACATCACGAGCAGGAGCAGTCACCTCTGCTTTTACCCCCTCCACACCAGCTCGAGCCGATAAGGTCATATCAACGCCCCATTCTTTCATGTAGGCCGCAATATTCTGGCTGGTTGCAATGCCAGAATGTACCAAGTATTCAGAGACATCAAAACCAATACCACCAGCGCCGATAACAGCAACCTTTTTACCCACCGTTTTTTTGTGCTTAAGCACATCGATATAATTTAAAACCTTACTATGTTCAATACCTTCAATGGTCGGCAACCGTGGATTAATACCTGTGGCTATGACTATTTCATCAAAATCGCTGTTGTTTAACTCATTTGCCGTAATCCGAGTATTTAACTTTACCGTTACGCCCGTTAATTCTAACTGGCGAGAAAAATAGCGTATGGTTTCACTGAACTCTTCTTTACCTGGTACTTGCTTGGCGATATTAAACTGCCCGCCTACTTCACTTGCACCATCAAAAAGTGTTACCTCATGGCCTGCCTCGGCTAGAGACGTAGAGGCAGACAAACCTGCAGGACCAGCACCAACAACGGCAATTTTTTTAATGGTTTTTGTCGGTACAATATTAATTTCAGTTTCAAAACAAGCACGCGGATTAACTAAACAACTGGCCATTTCACCATTAAAAACGTGATCAAGGCAGGCTTGGTTACAACCAATACAGGTATTAATTTCATCACTACGCCCTTCCGCCGCTTTGTTAACAAATTCAGCATCGGCAAGAAAGGGTCTGGCCATTGAAATCATATCGGCATCGCCACGCTGTAATACTTGCTCGGCAACTTCAGGGGTATTAATTCTGTTTGAGGTGATTACAGGAATACTGAAATGTTCTCTGTATTTAGCGGTTACCCAAGTAAATGCTGCTCTAGGAACCTTGGTTTGAATAGTAGGAATACGCGCTTCATGCCAACCAATACCGGTATTGATAATGGTTGCTCCCGCTTTTTCAATGGCTTGACCGAACTTAACCACTTCATCAAAACTACTGCCGCCTTCAACAAGGTCCATCATCGAAAGACGGAAGATAATAATGAAATGTTCACCAACCGCTTGGCGAATACGGCGCACCACTTCAACACCAAATTTAATGCGATTATCAAACGAGCCGCCCCATTCATCATCACGTTGATTGGTTCTTAAAGCGGTAAATTGATTAATGAAATAACCTTCCGAGCCCATTACCTCAACACCGTCATAGTTTGCTTGCTGTGATTTTAGGGCTAGATCAACAAAAGATTGAATTTCTTCTTCTATCATTTCAACCGTTACCGCTTCGGGTTTGAACGGGTTGATAGGTGCTTGAATTGCCGAAGGCGCAATAAGCTTGTGATTAAAAGCGTAACGACCGGTATGAAGTATTTGCAAACAAATTTTACTGTCATATTTATGTACTTCATCGGTAATAACTCTATGTTTGGCAATATCTTCTGCGCTGGTCATTATTTGAGTATTAGGGTGAGTCGCTCCGCGTTTACTTGGGCCGTAACCACCGGTAACCATCAATCCACAACCGCCTTTGGCACGTTCACCAAAATATGCTGCCATACGTCTAGTGCCGTCTGGGTGCTCTTCAAGGCCAGTATGCATTGATCCCATTAAAATTCGATTCTTTAAGGTGGTAAAACCAAGATCGAGTGGTGCTAACAATTTTGAAAACTGGGTGTTGCCTGTAGTTTCAATATTTTCTTTGGCTTCAGTATTAAGTTCGGACATAACTCACTCTCTTTGTATTTATCAAATATTTAATTCAATTTAGACAATGTACTCTCGAATCAATTTAGACACCGTCTAGTTTATTGTTAATTAAAATAGCGACTAAATATGACAGTGTCAAGATTGATTAATAAACAATAGCTTGCTAAATTAGCCTTTATGAAAAATATTCCCGAAAAATCAAAGTATCACCACGGTGATTTAAGAACGACTTTACTTACTGTTGCTGGGGAAATGCTCAAAGAAGGCGGTATTGAAGAGTTGTCATTACGTAAATTAGCAGCCCGTGTAGGTGTTTCAAGAACGGCTCCTTATCACCACTTTAAAGATAAAAACGCCCTGCTTTGTGGTATTGCTGAATCAGGTTTTAGGCAACTACATCAAATGAATAAAAGCAGTTTTAATGCTGATGGTCCTTCAACAAAAGAAAAGTTCTCAAGTTTTATCCATGAATATGTAAACTTTGCCAAGGCTAATCCAGATCTTTACGAATTAATGTTTGGCCGTACTATTTGGAAACAAGAAAACAGCACATCAGAACTACGTGATGCCGCCTACCCTTGTTTTCAATATCAGGTAAATATGACCCGAGAATGGCAGCAACTAAAACTACTCAATCACAGTGGTGAAGAAAGTGCCCTACGCGCATCGCAAGTGCTTTGGGGCACTGTGCATGGCATTGCTAAATTACTTATTGATGGCATTTATACTGATGTAGCTCATGTTGAAGAGATATGTGATTACGCCGTTGATATGTTTTTAGTGCACTAGCAACGAAAAATTTAGCCTTGAGATTACTACTCGAGTGCTTAACACAAACAAAGATTTAGGCTATTTGTTTTTAGTTAGTACGTATTGCTCAAAGTCATCGACAAGGATAGGTTTGCTAAAATAATAACCTTGTATTTGATCACAACCGTTGTCTAATAGAAATTGAAGTTGTTTTTTATCTTCCACTTCTCCATCTACACTACTCATTAATGTTCCTTCTGTAATCTCTAATTCGAGTAAGTGTTGGTCTATATCGTATAATTATCTGACCGTCACATCACTAGAGTATGTCGTTTAAACTTCACAGTCATTGCCTTGTGACTTTCAAAGCGCCCAAATTGTTCTTTAAAGGAGCTTTCATTACTATTTAGTGCGTCACTTATCGCTTGTGCCTGAATCGGTTTAGAAAAATAATAACCTTGTATATTATCAACTTGATTTTTCTGTAAAAACAACAATTGTTCTACCGTTTCTACACCTTCTGCAATGACTTGGATAGACATGGTTCTTGAAATTGCCAATATAGTACGAATAAGCTCTTCATCTTCTTCATCCTTACCTATATCTTTAATAAAGCTACGGTCGATTTTGATGATATCTACCGGCATTTTCCTTAGGTAATCAAGTGATGAATGGCCGGTACCAAAATCATCAATAGAGATCTTAACACCGAGTGCATGAATTTTATCGAGCTCAGAGAAAAATACTTTATGGTCATCAAATGTTGCGGTTTCAGTTACTTCTATTTCTATATTTTCAGGTTTTATACCATGTGTATTCATCGCTTTAACAAGGTTTTGTCTAAATTCACTTGTCCCTAATTGGCGAACAGATACATTAATGGCAGTCACCATACCTTTAAAATAAGGCAGTGTTTGCCAGTGTGATATTTGCTGACAAACGTTATTCAAAATCCAATTCCCAAGTTCAATGATTTGCCCACTCTGTTCGGCTATCGGTATAAATATATCAGGGGAGATCATGTCTCCTTCTTCACTAGACCAGCGTATTAACGCTTCACAACCAACCATTTTTTTCTTTAACAATGAGATTTTAGGCTGATATAGTACCGTTAATTCATTATTTAAGATGGCTTTGGAAAGCAGCATTTGAACACGTTGATGTTTCTCTGCTTTATCCTGCATTTCTATGGCAAAAAATTGAAAGTTATTACGTCCTTCTGATTTTGCCTCATACATGGCAGTATCTGCCGCTTTTAAGAGATCGTCCATATTCATCGAATCAGGCTCAAAGAAGGCAATACCTATACTGGTACTGACTTCTATTTTTATACTATTAAGTTCGAGAGGTTCGGACACTGAATTTAGAATTTTTTGTGCTATGTTTTCAACATATATTTTTGTGGGAACTTCTTGCAAAATAATGGCAAATTCATCGCCGCCCATACGTGAGATGAGATCATCTTCATTTAAGGTATCGGACAATTTTTTACTAATTATTTGCAGTAATAGGTCTCCAATATCGTGTCCGTATTGGTCATTAATAAATTTGAAATGGTCAATATCGAGACACATCACCGCCAGTGAAGTATTGGTTTTTTTTGCGTAGATGATTGATTTTTGCAAGGCCTCATAAAAAAAAGCCCGGTTAGAAATATTCGTTAAATAATCAAAGTTGGCTAAGTGTAATAACTTTGCTTCAGTTTCTTTCTCATGTGTGGTGTCTTTAAATGTTAATACCGCGCCATCAATTTCCCCATTGAGCTTTCTGGTAATCTCACAAGAGTAATCTGAATGAAATATATTGCCCGTCAGTGATTGCCAGTCGCCATGGCCTTTTAAGCTTACTCTTCCTATACTAGTCGCGTTATGCGAATTTGTAGACAGTAATTCAATCAACTCACCATTAGAGTCTTTGCCGTCCGGAGGACTTGTAGTATCTTGGTTATGCAATACTAAGAAGTCTTGTAGTTTGGTTGAGAACTTTTCAGAATCAATTGCTAATAACTCTAAAGCCTTAGGATTAGCGAAGGTAATCTTGCCATCCAAATCTATTCCTAAAATCCCTTCACTGACGTTATTGAGTAATATGTTTAATCGTGCAGTAGAGTCCTCCGCAATCCGGCGGTGTTCATCCAAAGCAATAAACTGGGCGACCTTCTTGGTGAGTATAGTGTCGTTAACCGGCTTTGTAACAAAATCAACTGCACCTGCATCATATGATTTATAAAGTGCCTCACTGTCGTTATCTTTGCTTGTGACCATAACAATAGGAATATGTTTAAACTTTTGATTGTTATGAATAAGGCTAACAACTTCATAACCTTTCATGCCTGGCATTTCGATATCCATTAAAATGACGGCGAAGTCATAATTAAGAACTTTACCAAGCGCTTCTTTTCCGGATGATGCTTGGATGATTGTGATGTCTAAAGGAGAAAGTATGTGCTGAAGTATATTTCGCTGGCTGGCAACGTCGTCAACAATCAGAACATTGCTTTTACTTAGGTTAGTCATACTCTCTGAAATCCTTTGTCGCTGGAGTAAGACTAATTATAGAGATTGATTGAGTATTCGCTAATTTATTAACGTAAAAGCATGCAGTTTATTGCCAAATTAGTTAGGTGAATCCACACAGCGGACATCAACTCATAAGCTCTATTACTTGGGATTCGATTTGCTATCGATATCGCTCGTCTACCGCCTTGGTAGCCCCCCTTTACAATGCTAAATATGGAAAGTAGCAAGAGCTTAGCAACCTATTATTAATGTGGCTGTGCGGTGCTAGCCAACGTACTCAGAAGAACAATAAATGGCTAAGATCGATTGATCTCCCCCTTATAATGCAAAGCCCTCAAACATATCACTTACCTTGCTTTTTCTGATACATCATTTTGTCAGCATAACCGATTAAATCATCTATCTTATCGCCATGAGTTTTCCAAACATCGATACCAAAATAAATTAACGCCGGTGTGCTTTGGGGCACTGTGCATGACATTGCTAAATTACTTATGGATGGCATTTATACTGACGTTGCCATGTTGAAGAGATATGTGATTACGCCGTTGATATGTTTCTTGTTCATTAGCTTCGCGAAAAATCAAACCCTAGATAACTTTGACTTAGCTCACTCTTTTACAGAGTACATAGGCAGTTAAAATAGCGTTTATTTTCAAAAAGTTTTTTTAATTAGTCTTATTTTGCAGATTTTTTTCCTAATTAACTACTGCCAACTGATAACTGCCTTTACCATTCTCTTTTACTTGGTAGAGTGCTGCATCGGCTTGTTTGATTATTTCTTCAGATGAACATCCGCTAGCAGATGATACCGCAATACCTATGCTAATGCTGATAGTGAGCTTTTTGTTATCAATAATAAAAGGCTCACTAAATATCGCTATAATTTTATTTGCTAGTGGTATTAGGGACTCAGTAAAAGAAATAGACTCTAATATTACAGAAAATTCATCACCACCTACTCTAGCGATTATATCGCTTGCTCGAAAATGTTTTTTTAACGTTTTGCCGACTTCTATTAATAAAGCATCACCGGTAGGATGGCCATAGCTATCGTTAACCTGTTTAAATCCATCGAGATCTAACATCATGAATGCCAATGTGGAGTTTTCTCTGTGCTGACGCAACAATGAATGTTCTAAACTCTTCATCAACGAATATCTATTATCTAACCCCGTCAAGCTATCAGTTAATGCGAGTTTCTTGAGAGACCTTTCGGCTTTTTTTCGCTCGGTAATATCAAGTATTGAGCCGACAATACCTTCGATACCCTCATCTTCAGTGTGAAAGTAAGCTTTATGAAACATAACATCATGTATTGAGCCATCAGCATAGCTAACCCTAGACTCATAAATTTGAGTGCCTTTACTATCAAACAGTGCTTTGTCTGCTTCGAAGTAAGCTCTAGCTAGGTCATCATCAAAAAGTTCGAAAACACTTTTGCCAATGAATTGGTCTCGTCTTAAGCCAATATATTCCTCAAAGGCTTTATTGCAACCTAAGTATCGACCTTCAGCATCTTTATAAAAGATGGGTGTTGGCGCAGCATTAATAACTGCTTGCATAAAGTTAGTTTCATTATGTACATGTGATGTCATAAAAATATCTCATCCTTTTGAATTTAACTCTATTTTTGATTTGGCAAATAGTAACAGGAAAAATAAATACGTCCATAGATTGAAAACGTCTACCTTTCTTGTAAAGGCTTAGTGAGCTTACCACATTCGTAAATGAACACTGTTTTATAAGAAAAAGACACCTACAAAATTAGTAGGTTTTCGTTAATAGGCTTGTCTCTTAAGGAAAATAAAACATAAGTATCAGCTAACTAAAACAGCCACACACCTTGCAACTTTATTTACAATTTAAGCTTTACTAATAGTTTCAAGGCAAGCTTATGCATAAATATCATTCACTTTATCATGAATCTTTTCCTAGTGTATTTTATATATATTACGCATATTATTGTAAGTACTAAAATACCCTAGAAAACACTTCGGTGAAAACTTAAGGATCGATAGGCTCTTTGAACTAGTACCCACAAATATGAGTTTTTTTATAAATAACGGGTCTAAATTATAATAAGTACCATTGAAAAAACATCATGATTATACTTATCACACGTATTCTTATGCCTAGAGACTTTCGCTACAAAACTGTATTAGATGATTTATGTTAACGTCGGTACGAAATCTGCTAGAATTACATCATTGTAGGTTTAATAACAATTTCAAATCTAAGGAATGATACGTAGTGAGTAAAACTAAAAAAAGTAAAATAATCAGCACTGACCAAGTGCTTATTACTCTGTGTGAATCAGTTTGTGAAGTACTAACAAAAGCCAGTGGCAATACCATTAGCTACTCAGCTATGGTGCAAAAAATAACCAAAACTTGCCTAAGGCCAGACGTTTCTAGTTTTGTTCTGTTTGACGGTGGATTTAATGGCTTAGTTGTTACCAACTTTACCGCTGATGCTGCCTTGGAAATTTATCAGGATTATATGCGCAATATGGGCATGCCTGAATCGGAAATTTCAAACAGCCATATGTCTGACGATGTAGCGAATGTTTTAGGCGAATTGATGAACCAATTGGTTGGTGATTTTACCTTTAAAGTAAGGGAGCAACTACAAACCCATATTACCCAAAGCCAGCCCAAAATGATGGCTATCACTAAATTAGTGCAAATTTCTGTTGATACCGCCATGGACAGGCCACAAATGCGCAGAGTCACATTTTCAACAGCAACCAACAAGATCTTTTATCTGGAATTTGCCATGGATAAAACTGAATTTATTCAGTTACATGATTTTGATGCCGCCGAAACTATTGACCCTGATGAGATTTTAGAACGCTCAGCGAAGGAAATGACTGATGCCGAAAATACGGAAGAGCCTATAGTGAAAGAAGATGACGGTGACGCTGATGATGACTTTATGGCATCACTTGGTTTATAAGCCAAAACAATAAATAGCACTGCGGCTTTGAGTGATGTTGCACTAAGCCTTTTACCCAAGGCCTGCAGACTGAATGACTCAGCACTAACAAATGTTCTACTTGCTTTATTTGTCAGTGCTAAGCTACTTATTAAAATTACGAGCAGTCGCGCTATTTATTCGCTATGCCAAAGCTACTAACTACTAACTACTGAAAATCTTCAGTTTCAAAATATAAAGGCTTTATCGTGCCACAATTTAGAAACTTATATTGAAGCTCAGTTTCTTTTGGCACTGGTGATGACGTGCTAAAACGACCTAAACAACCGGCTTCTAAATCAATAGCTAATATATGATCAAAGCTCGGTGCCTGCTGAATTCTATGAATATAAATTTTATAATTTTGTTTTAATGAAACAACATCATACTCTTGTCTCTTACTTGAGGGCTTAATGTCATCAAAAGTTCGAACATACAGCTGTTTATCAAAAGACAATTCAATATTTTCATACACTAACATACCACCACGTTCAAAATGCCCTGCATATAAATCAGCCTCTATCACCATTTTCTCGCCACGCATTAAGCGTTGTAAATTAAATGGCTTAGGCTTAATAGTAATAAATTGACTGTCTCTGACCGTTTGTAATACCGCTAAATCATTATTATCTAATTTATACAATAGTTGTACGTTATGAGGTTTTTTATAAAGCGGCAAATGAGACGCATAAATACTGGAGCCTTGATTGACTAAAACCATACCATGAACGCCCATATAATCAGGGTCTAATGGCGGTAACTTCTTGGCTTCTTCCTCAGCAAAACTCACTTGACTGAATAAAGATAAAAATAAAAAACTACATAACACTTTTCTCATAGGGTAACTCTCATTTATTTTAAATTGAATATAGCTTGCCAGTATTTTCACTTACCAACATTTAAGGTTCGATTTTTACATTATAGTTGGTTTCTTCAAGCAAAAAATCCTATATAAGCAATAATTTATATTTATTTCCCAGTGAATATATTGGCTCCCTATTTTATCTTTCAACTCATCGAATAATTTTTATCTTTGTATAACTAAGCACTAAAATTAAAGTAAAGCCGAAGTAAACTAGTAGAGCTCTAGTGCCCGCTGACGACTAACTGACAAATTTTGGCATCGATAAGCTGTACTCATATCAAGTTATTGCCCTTATTAATTATTCACTTGTGCCCTTAACTCTCTGCGAAAAATTATCCCTACCGTGGATTTAGGTAGATCCTTAACAAAAACCACTGTTTTAGGTAACTTATAAGCAGTTAAGTGTTCTCGGCAATAGCCAGTGTATTTCTCGTGCTTTTTCTACTAATACGGTGAAATTGGCAGCTCACCACGTAGCCGTGCTCCATCTCTAGGTTATAGACAAAACCCCACTGCTTTCTGGTATTGTTCTATTTAACACAAAGCATAGCCACTGTTTGATAATTGAAAAATTTGACTATGGTAATCAATTACTTGGTAGGCTTGTTGCGTCAGTTAATTTACAGTATTCATCAATCACTTTAGAAGCTTGTTGGTGACGTAAACCCAAACTATAATAAGTACCGGAAGGGATATTAACTGAGCTGCCACCTGCTAATAGTACAGCTAAGCCAACTTTTGTCACACGCGGATTGTAATCTGGCGTCAACACAATTTATAAACACGTCGATAGCCATCAATTATGTAGATTTTACTAAAGTTATGCTCTAATTGTAGCGATTCATAAGCTCCCCGATATGAATCAATATCGGCCATGCAATAAGTATTAAACAGTGCCAACCAATATTCATCTACTTCGCCATTGGCATTGCATTTTTGATTCTTGGTACTGATCCTGTTTTCTAACAGGAATACCGTATTATCATGAATGTTTGTCGAAGCAAATTGAGTGGCTATTGCTTGCACCACTTTTACCTTTGGGGGCTGTTGACATTTATATAAATTGATTGCTACCACATAACCTAAAATGTCTATCACTGCTTCATAGGTCTTAGTGGTGATCATATTGATAATTATACGGGTCAGCTCTTTTTTAAATTCATTGATGCCCTTAATAGGGCTCGGAATAACCAGATGAATCCATCGGTTATTAGGAATTAGGTTGCCTATTTCTTCATTCAATTGTGCGACGATATTCGAGATTGGCACATCATCTGCCAATCTTGAGCGACGTTTACCATTTTCATTGATGTGCTCTACCAGTTTGGTAACTTCCACGGCAATCTTGCGGTTATTTAGTAGTAAATAACCGTCCGGCGGGTCTTCACCGTCGATATACTTGCCACCGAATTTAGACGCTAAAGCCGCAAGAACGTATTCTTCATCTGGTTTCATAGTGCATCCTTAAATCATATCAGCGCTAAAAATTCACATAAAAATATAAAAAACCAATTAAGTCATATTGTTAGTATAGGATATTGGTTCATTCTTTCCCTGTAGGACGTCTTGGGCTGGGTGCATGGGTGGTTTACTAGAAGATTCAACAAAGAATTAAATAGGCATACATGGATAAATCATCTTAAATAAACACAATACTCTCTCTTTAAGTTTTAGACTTAGCCACTCTTTTGCTATTATGGCTCTTTCCTTTCACTATAGGCAGCAGTACTGCGTGGCAGTTTTTCAACTTAGAGATTACCAACAAGAAGCCGTTACTGCGGTGCTCAAACACTTTCGAAAAACCAATGAATCTGCGGTGATTGTTTTACCTACGGGATCAGGTAAAAGTTTAGTCATTGCAGAGCTTGCTCGCTTAGCAAAACGAAAAATACTTGTGCTGACTCACGTTAAAGAATTAGTAGAGCAAAATCATCAAAAATACGAAACATATGGTGTTACGGCGGGTATTTATTCCGCAGGTTTAAAACTTAAAGAAACTCAACATCAAGTCACGTTCGCCAGCATACAATCGGCTGCCCGAAATCTAAATGATTTTTCTGAGCCCTATTCATTAATTATAATTGACGAATGTCATAGAGTTAATCTGGCCAGCCCTGAGCTGTCAAAAGGCAAGGCAAAAGACAAGATAAAAGACACATCAAAAGCCGAATTGAAAAACGAGTCAAAAGAGCAATCACAAGAAAGAGCAAACACTAACCAGTATCAGCAAATCATTGAGAAATTGATGCAGGTTAATCCTGAGGTGAAATTGTTGGGTTTAACCGCAACCCCTTATCGTTTAGGCATGGGCTGGATTTATCAAAAACATTATCGTGGTTTCATGCGTAGTGAACAAGATCGCCCCTTTAAACACTGTATTTATGAACTACCGCTGCGCTACTTAATCAAACGCCAGTACTTAACCGAGCCCAATTTAGTGGATGCCACCATCGAACACTATGATTTTAGTAGTCTTCGAGAAAATGCCTCTGGCGAATATAATCCTACGGATGTTAATCATCTATTAACTAAAAACCACCGGGTGACTCAAGGTATTATTGAACAGGTCATTGAGTTAGGGGAAAAACGTCAAGGTATTATGATCTTTGCGGCAACGGTTGATCATGCCAAAGAAATCTTTAGTTATTTACCCGCTAAACTGAGTGCGTTAATTACTGGTGCCACCGATAGCAATGAACGCGATAATTTAATTAAGGCCTTCAAACAAAAAGATATTAAATACCTGGTTAATGTTTCGGTATTAACCACTGGTTTTGATGCGCCCCATGTCGATATGATCGCGATATTACGACCAACACAATCGGTTAGTCTTTATCAGCAAATAATCGGCCGTGGCCTGCGTTTGAATGAGAATAAAAAAGATTGCTTGGTGATTGACTATACCGGTAATGATTTTGACCTCTATCACCCCGAAGTGGGTGAGAAAAAACCGAATGACAAAAGCCAGCCGGTACAAGTCATTTGCCCGAGTTGTGAATTTCCCAATATATTTTGGGGCATCTGTGATGATGACGGTTATTTAGTTGAGCATTACGGTCGACGATGCCAAG
This sequence comes from Colwellia sp., assembly GCA_022969215.1. Classification (GTDB taxonomy): domain Bacteria; phylum Pseudomonadota; class Gammaproteobacteria; order Enterobacterales; family Alteromonadaceae; genus Colwellia. The sequence continues at coordinate 22,781 of JALJPA010000013.1, forward strand.
GCCTCGTAGATGAAACCAGTGAAGGTCAAGCTACAGAACGTCAATGTGACTATCGTTTTGTATTTAAAGAATGCCCGCACTGTGGTGGTGAAAATGATATTGCTGCTCGAAACTGTTTACACTGCCTCGAGGTATTAGTCGACCCCGATGACATGTTAAAAAAGGCACTGCAACTTAAAGATTCAAAAATTATTCGCTGTTCCGGAATGAGTTTAGAAGAGGTCACTGACAAAGGAAATGACAAAGGAGCTGGCAAGTTAAAAATCATTTACCATGATGAAGAAGGTGCTGAGCTCAATGAATCGTTTGATTTTTCTAACCCGCATCAAGTTAAAGCGTTTAATGATATTTTCGCTAAACGCCTTAGTGTTAAAATTGCTGTTCAACTGGGCTCAACAGAGGCATTCGAAGTTAACAACCTGCAACAAGCATTACAGCTAGCTAACGTATTGCCTTGTCCGGATTTTGTCATCGCTAGAAAACAAAAATATTACTGGCGCATTAGTAACAGACTTTTTGACTATCAAGGTAAATACCGAAAGGCCAATGAGCTTAAATAAAGTGCCGACAGTCAGATAAATAATATACGGAATAATAACCAATAATTGGGCTTGCCGAGGAATGACAATGAATGAAAAAACTTACCCAGAGTACTTAAAAAACATCTCAACAATTAAAGCTTTGATATTCGCCCTACTTTGTTTAGCCGTAGCCATCAACTTTACCGTCGATAATTTAGATGAAATAAGCACAAATCGTAATTATATTTTACCCGTTTTCTGTGTGATTTTATCAACAGCGCTTGGCATACAAACCAAAACGGTAGCGGGAATTTTTATTGGCTCTGCTATGGGGGCAGCGTTAACATTTGCCGTGCCTGCACTCATGGTTTAAGCCAGTTAATTGAGCTGCACGCTGTAAACACTAAAGTTACCCTTAGGTTTGATTTTTGAAGAATTAACTAACCTAATTGATAAAATCTCGATAAACTGTGCATCGAGATTCTTATTTACCTGAATACCGTAAATTAATAGCCTAATCAAATAATATATCATTTTCTAGGAGCACTTAGTGCCAACAACTTTATCTACGTCTTCATCTTCTATTGAACCTAAGCAAACGCCAAAGTCAGACCAAATTATTTCTACAGCGATACAAAAATCTGCACCTATAGCTAAGAAGATTCCCCATAAAATGCAGATGCATGATCATAAACGGGTGGATAATTATTATTGGATGCGTGATGACCAGCGTAGCGATGAAAAGATATTGGCGCACCTAAATGATGAAAATAGTTATGCTGATGCAATGTTGGCTGAGCAAAAACCTCTGCAGGAATTACTTTTTGAAGAGCTTAAGGCGCGTATCGTAAAAGATGATAATACCGTGCCGGCAAAAGATGGAAAATATTGGTATCACAGCGAAATTAATGGCGAGCAAGAGTATTCAAATTATTTCCGCGCCACAAGTTTTGCGGGTGAAAACAAAACCTTGTTGTTAGATGTTAATGCGCGCGCTAAAGACCATGAATTTTATGACTTAGGTGATTTATCCATAAGCCCTAACGATGAATTAATGTCTATTTCAGAAGATACTGACAGCCGCCGTATTTACTCCATAAACTTTAAAGACTTAAGTAAGATAAACACTACGTCTAACGATCAAGATACTTACTTAGCGGATGTGCTGCTTGAAACCGAAGGCCAGATTGTTTGGGCTAACGACAATCAAACGGTATTTTATGTAAAAAAAGACCTAGAAACCTTGTTAGGTACACAAGTGTATCGTCATAAACTGGGGACACCACAAGCTGATGATGTACTTGTTTATGAAGAAGACGATCACAGTTTTTATATGAGTTTAGATAAAAGTAGAGATGACTCACAGATTTATATCTGTTTACACGCTACTGAATCAACCCATTATTTAGCGCTCAGTGCCGATGACGCTGAGGGCGAATTTGTTGAACTAGTGCCTTATCAAGAAGAACACGAATATCACGCTGATAAAATGGGTGAGCACTTTTATATTGTCACCAACTATCAAGCTAAAAACTTTCGCTTAATGAAAGTTGCTGTCGATAAAGTTGATGATATAAGTAATTGGCAAGATGTGATCCCGCACAGAAAAGATGTGCTGCTCGAGGGCATTGAATTATTTCATAATTTTATCGTAGTTACCGAACGTGAAAACGGCCAAATTCGTTTTATAGTTCACACCACTAACGGTAAAAATTCAGGTCAACAATATCCCTTGTCTTTTGATGATCCCTGTTACTTTGCTTGTCTTGGTGATAACCCAGAACCAGCAAGTACCACGGCAAGATTATATTATTCAAGTTTAACCACTCCAGGTTCATTATTTGAATTCGATCTCGCTACTGGTGAGCGCAAGCTGCTAAAAGAGCAAAAAGTATTAGGTGATTTTAACAAATACGCTTATCAGTCAGAGCGCTTATTTATTACCGCTCGTGATGGTGTAGCAGTGCCGGTATCTATTGTTTATCGTAGCGATAAGTTTAAAAAGGACGGTACTAACCCATTACTTCAATACGGTTATGGCGCGTATGGTATTACCATAGACCCTGATTTCTCCAGTACAACGTTAAGTTTGCTTGACCGAGGTTTTGTTTACGTTATAGCTCATATTCGTGGCTCAGAAATGCTCGGGCGAGAGTGGTACGAAACCGGTAAAAAAGAACACAAACAAAATACCTTTAATGACTTTATCGATGTCACTAAAGCATTAGTTGAGCAAGGTTATGGCGCCAAAGATAAAATATTCGCTTCTGGCGGTAGTGCTGGTGGTTTATTGATGGGCGCGGTAGTAAACCAAGCTCCTGAGCTTTATTTAGGCATTGGTGCTCATGTGCCCTTCTTAGATGTATTGACCACTATGCTCGATGAAACCATACCGCTAACCACTAATGAATATGATGAATGGGGTAATCCAAACGAAGAGCAAGCCTATCAAGATATTTTAGCGTATTCGCCTATTGATAATATTAGCGCACAAGCCTACCCTAATATTCTTGTTACGACAGGTTTGCATGACTCACAAGTACAATACTTTGAGCCAATGAAGTGGGTAGCAAAAATACGAGAATTTAAAACCGATGACAACTTATTAGTATTTAAAACTGATATGGACGCAGGTCATGGCGGCGCATCAGGACGCTTTAAAAGCTTAAAAGAAAAAGCCTTGGAAATGAGCTTTTTTATCAGCCTACTACCCGAGTAGATTACTGAATAAATAGCCGAGTATAGGTAGCAAAATATACTTAAAAACTTGTTATTCTCAGGTGGTATAGTCACTTGCGAATAACATATTGAGTACCGCTAACAATTCAGAAATATACTGATGGTTTATTGTGATTTACCTTATGTATTTCGATTTTAGGCCATGCTCAATGGCGATTAAAGCAAACTAAAACATCTCATTAGATATGATTTTTCCAACAATTTAATGCTCTCTTTATGATATTTACCTCTTTATCCTATACTTACTAATTCCCTTGGGTTCTACCGATATAACTAGCCTACAGAGAAGTTAAACAACAAAATCAAGGTAACGCGATACTACTTCCTGCTGTTATTTTCAAGCCTCGTCGGTATTTTGAGGTTATTTCTTAACAAGCACCTCTGCTAGCAAAAAAGCATTGATGAACTCTGCCGTTAAATAATATTGTCAGTTCTTTTACGCCAGTATTAAGGCCACTAACGTAATAGTTTATTTTCAAATTAAACAATAACAATTTAGCTTGTTCGGCACGTCTCTTACTATATCGGTCGAGCAAAAATTGACTTATAACTCTGAAAAGCTCATATTTATTTCCAGTTAGTTTGTTTATCCATAAGACGATTGTTCTGTCAAAAAGACGAATAATTAATGATAAATAATGAAAAAAGCCGCTAAACTTTCGATTAGCGGCTTGAGGACTAACGTTCAACGTTTAAGCACTTGTGTCTTTAAGAAATTTATAATGACCTCTGATATCTTCTCTAAATTCATGGCAATACTCACCTAAAGGCGCCTCTATTTTAAGAGCTCCATACATTTTGTTAGCTTTACGTTTGGTGTTCTCCCAACTTATACCTTCGATGGTCATATGACCTTCACTAAAGGCCTTAATTTTTGCCAGTTCTTTAAATTTCTGCGGATCTATAGGCTTATTACAATCATTATTAAGGTAAATTAATTTACTCGCAGCTTCCGCCAACAATAATTCGATTTCACCGTATTTATTATCGGTTGATGACTGTGTGGCAAATACTGAGCTGCTCAATAAAACTAAAGGTAAAATTATTTTTTTCATCATGCTTCCTTGTTATATATAAGGTAATAAATAAGTTATTAAATTGTATTTTGTGAACTAATCGTTTTATATTTTCATCTTCTTGAACATTTCATTGACCGCAAAATGCAATCTTTCTTTCGCTACCTGACTTCCGACATCTTGTTGTAAATCTGCTTCAGCCATACCAACCCAGATAGACTGACCAGTGCTGGCATCAAAAATGGCGATAACTAAGGCTCCTTTAGGGATGTTTTCTAACGTTTCGAGCTGAGTTTCCTCGCTTATAATCAATTCAATATTATCCATATCAACGCCGGCGATAAAAGTAATTAGCATATCGGGATTGTCTGATTTTTCTGTAAAGCCCTTAGCTCTTAATTCTTTATCTATGTTGAATCTGGCTTCACTATCGGCATCAAAGCCCGGTCTTTCCCAGCGACCTATTTCATCATAGATAATGGTGGCATCACCCAACCAGGCAAAAGTCTTGTAGCCGCTAAGGTTAACCTTGGGGTCCGTTTCTGCTGCTATATTGATATCTTTAGGTACGGCAGAACATGCCAAGAGAGTAAAAGAACTTAATAGAACTAAAATTAATTTTTTCATTGCTTTTCCATTTAATTAATCATTATTGGTAGCCTGCTAGTCACTTTAAGAAAACAGGCTGAATTACCAATGAGCATCTTGCTCATTGGCGTGTTGCATGTGTTAAATTAGCTCGCTAAAGGCGCTGCTAATTGGAATTCTAATATAGTACCTGCGGGTATGTTGATAGAACTTCCGCTGGTAAGTAAAGAAGCCCCAAGGCCAACTTTCGCAGCATTTTTAGCGCCCTTAGAGCCATTTGCTAAACCACCGACAGCGGCAAGCCTTGCTGTTCTGCCCACGGTCGCTTTACCTGTGCTTTCGGTAACTGCTTTCACAGCAGAAGTTAGAATAGGTTTCATCTGGTTATTAATCATGATATCGGTAAAGGTCAGCTCTATACTTGAATTGCCTCTAGCTCGTCCTGACTGTTTAGCTTCAGCAACTATGCCATAGATGGTACTGCCACGAGGAGCTACCACAATATTATTGGCCATTAAATCGGCTTCTAAACGAGCTGTAAATCGGTGCCCTGTGCCATGTTTTTTACTGTCAATCGAACTTGATATTTTCACCATAACGCGAGTACCTGCGGGCACGGTTACCTGCCCTGGTATTACTTCTCCACTGACTTGCTCCTGACTAGCCTTCGCACTGGCATTGGCCGTTGGCACTGTTACCTCATCGCCAAAACTAATACTTTTAACTTGCGCTGATGGAAAGCTTAACTGTTGACCGGCAATATCAAATACTAAATTATTAGCATCGCGAGAAACTAAAGTGCCGTTTAAGGTTTGACCATCTTTTAGTACTAAAACGTCAGCTAAGGCATTAGCTGAAACAAGTAGCGTTAAAGCCAGTACCGAACTATTCATTAAGTTTTTCATCGTTATCTCCATATATACCTTAGGTATAATTAAATTCAATTATGTTTTGTTTGTTTCGTTCAACATCTTAGTGTTAACTTGCTGATTAGTTTAGCGGACACTGAATTTTTTGATGTGTACAAAAGTGTTACCAATGTGTGTTGTAATTGAAATGAAGCGATAACTTATGGTTATGATGAGTCGTTTTGCTGATTAGCTCGTTCAAGGGATAAAATAGTAAGAGGCGACAACTTATCACCCCTTAATCGCATTCTCTTTGTTTAGAATTCAGCGTTTCAGTAGATGCAAAAAGGCGAGTTATTAAACTCGCCTTTCATTACCGTTTTAATCAATAGTACTATTTTACTTTAGCAAAAGTTCTTCTTACTGTTTCTTGATAAACCTTACTTTCAGGTCTTAAGTTGGTAATACCTTCAAAAGGAATACCATGACGAGTCGAAGTGAATGGATATTTCGCATTCATATTCTCATGACGCATTTTCACCATATCAAAAGGTCCCCATGCCCAAAGGAATTGCGCCATCATGCCACGCATTTCACGAGGATCTTGATACAAGTCGAAGAAGTTATTTTTAACTAAACCTGGACGGTCACCAACCCAAACACGCTTGTATTGTTGCTTAATGGTTGCAGCAAGCAAGGGGCCAGTATAAACATGATAATAATCACGACGACTGTTACCGTCACCTTCTAAAAATACCGCAGTTTGGTCAATACCATCAATTATTCTGTCTGTTGGGATATACTCCATCGCATCACCGATGCGGGCAAAAGTAGTATATAAATCATGTACCGTGATCATATCACCGACATATTGACCTTTTTCAATCGTGCCTGGCCATTTAGCGAATGCTGATACTCGAATACCACCTTCTTTATAGCTGCCTTTGCCGCCATTAAAGACATTTTGGTACATAGCACCATTTAGCTCTTCCATTGGGCCGTTATCAGCCATAGCAACAACTAGGGTGTTTTCTGAAATCCCTTGTTTTTCTAATTCAGCAAAGATTTCACCAATATGTCGATCTAAACGCTCCATGTTTTGCGCAAAAGCAGAGCTATTACTGGTAGTAGTTACTTGACCATCGCGGTTAAGGTCATAAACATTAGGCCAATAGGCCAAATAAAATGGCTTGTCAGCGTTTGCTTTACGTTTAATATAATCTACTGCTTTATCTTGATGTATATCAATAAGTTTTCGATAGTTAGCTAAGGTATCATCATAAGTTGCAGGCAAGGTTTCACGTGCCTTTTCACCTTTTTTGCCTTCAATATCCATAATGTAGCCATCTGGGCGCCAAGTGGCATCAACTAAGTATTTCTTTTCATGCATATCGGGACCATAACCAATAGTACCATTCGCATCTTGCCCGGTTTTATGCCACATAATAGCAGGGAACTGGTTATACATAGAAAACTGTGCTTCATCAAAGCCTTGGTTGTGCAGATAACTTTCTTCGATGTCGCCCATATGACCTTTACCAATAAATGATGTGCTATAACCTGCTTCAGAAAGCACCTCAGCAATGGTCACTTCTTCCGCTGGCAAACCACCACCCTCTGGAGGGAAAGACACTGTATGCATACCACTTCGCACGGCTAATCGACCAGTTAAGGCTGCTGCTCGTGTTGGCGTACATGAAGGTTCACTATACATGCGAGTAAAAACAATACCTTCTTCACCCATCTGATTTATATTAGGGGTATCGAAACCACGGATTTTATTAAACGCTTTAATGCCGACTTCGCCAAAGCTGGTGTCGTCCCACATGATATGGATAATATTGGGTCGTTTACCGTGTTTCTTATAAAGAGCATCGAGTTTCTTTTGCAAACCTACATCTTGTTTTGCCCATTTTTCGCCGAACTGTTCTTGCAAAATATTTTGCTCAGCATCATGAATTAAATTAGCTTTAGTTGCTGCTGTCGCGCTCAGGCTTGGCAGTAGTGTCATAGCCGCAACAGATATGCTTGCTAATACCGTTGGTTTTAATCGTTTGTTAAAAAGTGTTTTTTCGGTGTTGATCTTCATGGTAGTTCCTTCTTTTTTTTGTTTAGTTTAGTTGTTGAGTTATCAAGTTTTCTAAAATGGTTTGCTTTAACTTGCTAACAAGTTTACGAGAACGAAAGACTTTTGAATGTGTACAAAGAGCAAGGCAAAGTGTGTAACCAGAGTACTTGGCATTTACCAAGGGGCAATTTAGCGGCCGAATAAAAAACCGAAGACTCCTTAGAGTACTCGGTAAAAGGGGGTATCAATAAATAGCAAGGGAGAGTTAACAAATCAATGTTCGAGCAATTCGTTTATAGCGAGCAGTTATGCAACCTTAAGTCCTACCATAAATACCTCATTTATCTTTGCTAGCAAGTGAATCGAGCATTCCACAGAGCATTTACACACATTGTCGATACATTAGTACACATTATAAATTTTCCGATCCAATAAAATAGTAGTACTTCATAACCATAATAAAGACACATTTCACCGCTAGTCATCTAGGGATACATTGATGGAAAATTTAAGAATAATAATTAGCCTTATAGTACTGATACCTTTCTTAACTCAGGCCGAGCAAGAAGATGCGACTACCGACTGTCAATGTGCCATGCAAAGCAGTGCTAACAGCCAAAGTCGTAGTGAACAATACGCCACACTGGCCGAGCGGGAAATTGGTAAACCGGTATTGAATGAGCAAGGCGAACGAGAGATCTGGCCGAGAAAATTGCCATTTTTTGCCCAAAATGTGCTGGACTTGGGCTTTGAACTACCAAAAACCTTTGGACTTGCCATTATTCCTAACACCATGAAACAGGATCTTATTTTAAAAGATTTAAAGGTCGGCATTAATGGTGGCGAGATGGATGACATGGATTTTGTTAATTTTGGCCGAGCTTCAGCCGATAATTCCAATATACAAATTAAGGCCGATGTTTGGCTGTTCCCTTTTCTTAATTTTTATGCCACCTACGGAAAAATGCATGGCTCTGCCGATGCTCCAATCGCGATAAAAGGAGAGGATTTAATTGAATTTCTCGGTGAATCTCTCGGTGTTAGTTGTGACGGAATTCTGTCCCCTAAGGCCTGCGACCAAACCTTTAGCGGCATTGCTCACCCAGAATACACTGGCAGTAATATATCCATTGGCTTTAACTTGGCTATGGGCTGGGACAGGTTTTTTGTTACTCTGCCAGTCACCTATGTGTCTACTGATTTAAATATTTTAGCGGATGATGTTAAAAGCTTACAAGTTTCACCACGTATTGGCATTACATCCGATATTGGCAAGTGGGGTACTATGGCGACTTTTGTTGGCATTACCTATTTAGATGCAAGCCTGGATGTTGCCGGAAAAATAACATTTGATACCTCAACGATTCCCGGACAAGCAGACACCACAGAACTGGATTTTCTAATCCATCAGGAAAATGCCGACAAACTCAATTATCTTATCGGTTTTAACTGGGATATTACTAAAAGCTGGTCATTTCATTCTGAAGCTGGCTTCGGAGGCAGTAGAGAAAGCTTTATCGCCTCCACTACTTACCGTTTTTAAGGACATAACAACTCATGAATTTATTAAAAAGTTTGGTCGCTGTTACGATACTTAGCAGTATCACTACCAGTTCATTGGCAGCATCAAGCCAGTTCATCGATGTTTTCGATGGTCAGTTAGATGCTTCACAGTATCTTTCAGAAAATGCCTATGGTTTTCTGCCCGTACCCATCATTATTACCGATCCGGCGGTTGAAGGTGGCTTAGGCATGATAGGGCTTTTTTTTCATGAAACCGAAGCCGAAAAAGATGCCCGCTTAGCCGCCATGCAAGAGGGTGATAACGCGGCAAAACATTTAATGCCACCCAGTGTCTCTGCCGCCATTGGCGCTTATACCGGTAATGATTCCTATTTTGGCGGTGGTGGGCATTTAGGCTTTTATCAACAGGGAAGAATTCGTTACATGGGTGGTGGCGGTTATGGCGACATTAATCTAGATTTTTATGGCTTTGGCGATATGGATGTGCAGAGACCTATTCAAATTAAAACCAAGGTCAAAGCCCTGATGCAAACAGTAAAGTTTAAATTGGGCAGTAGTTCTTTTTACTTAGGTCCGACACATAGATACATAAATGCTGAACTATCTCCCACTCATCTTGATGATTTAGTCGATAATTTCCCCCCTGAGTGGCAAGATCCTCTGACAGAGCTACTGACCAAAAAAGTAACCACTTCGGGTGTTGGTTTTACCCTGGAATACGACTCCAGGGATAATTTCTTCTCTCCTAGCGAAGGCTTGAAATACCAGTTCAATTATTTGTGGTATGACGACAAACTAGGTTCAGACATTGATTATCAGTTGAGTGAACTGACCGCTTTAAATTATTTTAAATTGTCTGAGCAGTGGCGAACTGCCATTAGAGCTGAAGTCAATTATGCTAACGCCGATGGCTTATTACCGCCTTTTGCCACCCCTTCCATTTCAATGAGAGGTATCCCCTCAGCTCGCTACCAAGGCAAGTTTATTGCATTGACTGAAGTTGAGCTCAGTTATAAAATAAATTTTCGTTGGGAAATCAGTGCATTTACCGGCATAGGTAAGGCCAGTAATAGTGTTTCAGATTTTTCAGAAAGTGCCAGCCGAGTAAGTAATGGCGTAGGCTTTCGCTACCTGATTGCTCGCCGCTATGGGTTTAATATGGGGGTAGATATTGCCCAAGGCCCTGAAGATACCGTGTTTTATATACAAGCTGGCTCTGCTTGGTAAACAGAGCCAAGACTCTATTTTGCAGCATTTAAGTTAATCCTTTCGGGTTTTCTGCTAATAAACAAGATCAGTACTAATCAACCTGCCTTGGGCAGCCTGTCAATTGAGCATGGTATAAAGTCACTTTCTCACTTTTAAAGTACACATTGCGCATCAGTTATCACACATTATTTTATCGCCGATCCATCACAATACTTCCTATCAACAACGACAAAAAACAAAAATTTAAACATTAGGAAATATTATGAAAAACACTACATTAAAATCAATCTTATTAAGCACAGCAACTGCAGCCACATTAAGCTCTTCCTTCGCCATGGCAACAGTAGGCGGCAATGGTGTCTTTGGCGACACCGCATTTATCAATGATAAACAAGCAGTGACCTTTGCCGATCTTAGCCATAATAACCAAAGTAAAACCACCATTGCCGGTACCATGAAAACCGCTGATGGTGCTTATATCGGCGCACAAAGCACCTATGATTGGAGTAGTTCAAGCAAAGGCATTAAGGAAACCATCTTAGGCGCAGGTTACCGTTATAACGTCTCTGAAAATTTTTATTTAATGCCCCAAGCGACTTATACCTTTCGAGATCGAGACGGTGATTTTTCCTACAAAAATCCCTTTGCGCCAGCAACTCTTGATGCCGAAAACAATCGCTGGGATAGCCCAAGTTATACCAAAGGCGATGCCTGGGAACTCGGTTTGCAAGCGGGTTACCACTTAGATAACGGCGTTTTCTTTGCTGCACGTTATGGTTATGAAAAAAGTAAAGATTCATTATCCATCACTGAAACGTTAACGACAGGCTGGGATGCACAAACAGGCTTTGATAAAAAGGTGGCCATACATAATGTTGAGCTAACCATGGGCTATCAAGTAGCTAATGTGGTTATGCTTTCTGCTAGTTGGCTGCAGTATAAATTGAGTGATGTTAATGGTTATTATGACGATGGTAATGCTGAAATAAATCCTTTAGCGAGCGGTACCACTAGAATTAAAAGCAAATCGAGTGATTATGAGTTGAAAGCCACCTTTACCGGTTTCGGTGACTTAGTTCCCTACATGAGTTATACCAACATCGGCGATCAAACCTTAAAAATGAGCCATGCCGTGGTCGACGTAAAGGGTAAGGCGAGTAATGAATTTGAAATTGGCATGTCATTTGCCTTCTAAATAATAATTCAACGGCCCACAACGAAAAAAGCAGCGCTCATCAGCGCTGCTTTTTTACTTTGCACTCTAGCCAATAGAGCGAGGTTGAGTTTGATCTCATTCGCTAAGACAATAAGGTTTGCAGCTGCTGGGCAGATAATAATTTACTAACCCCATGTGCTAAGCTTGGCGAACATTCTTGCTCAACAATCACCACCAGTGGAATATTTAAGGCACTAGCTCGCTGCCCAAGTTGATGATATAACACTTTGGCTGACTCTTGTTGTCCCCTAAAGGACTCACTGACCAATATCGCTGCCGGCGATGGTGATTTTTGCGCGATAACGAGCGCTTTTTCCATACTTGTGGTCGCGAGAATACTGTAGTGACTTTTTAAATTTGACGACAGCAAGCGTAAATTATCCGTTAGATTATCCACTAAAATAATGCGATGTTTAGTTGCTTTCGCCTTGTGCTGAAGCGGCTGTTCAGTGAGAGCTAACCAATGGCTTACTCGCTGAGTTAGGGCTATGGGATCAATAGGTTTAGCTAGATGTTCGTTAAAACCTAAGTCGATAAAGCGCTGTTGATCGTCAATTAAAGCATGCGCCGTCATCGCAATGACAGGCAAGTTAACCAAATTGGCAAAGACCTCAGGCTCCTGATTGGCAAGTTTTCGTATTTGTTTAATCGTGGTGATGCCATCCATAATGGGCATTTCTATGTCCATTAACACCAAATCAAAACGTTGTTCAGTTAAGATCTGTAAGGCTTGTTTGCCATTAACGGCAATTTCTACTGATAAAGCTAACGGCCTAAGCAACTCCTGCATAATTTGCTGATTAATATCATCGTCTTCAACAACTAAAATGCGTTTGTTAATACACTGGGCAGCGACAGTATCTTTAACTTGAGCTGATAACGGCTCACTGTTGGGCGTTTTATCACTATATTGTTTGGCATCGGTTGCCAAAGTAAAGCGGCAAGTAAAGCTAAATTGACAACCTGTTGTTGGGCTGCTGTTTACCTTGAGTCCAGCACTACTGTCGGCTTCATCAGCCATTAACTCTGCCAGCTGACAACACAGGCTTAAACCTAAGCCGACCGCAATAACACTATCAGGGTGTTGTGAGACCCGCCCCGCAATAGTTTTATTGCTTACACCATTACCGGTATCGCTGATCAGAAAAGTTAAACTAAGCTGCTCTTTATTTGAATTGCTGGCATTAACTTTAATATCGATAGAGCCTTGCTCAGTATGTTTAATCGCATTGGTAATTAAGTTTACTAATAATTGCTGTAATCTCATGGCATCGCCCATAAGCATAGGCAAGTGTATTTCAGCAATGTTACTGCGAAAGTGTATGTTTTTATCCGCTAATCTAGCAGCAACTAGGTCGTTAATATTATCGAAGACGTCAGTGAGTAAAAAAGGCTGCTGGTTAAGTACCAGCTCATTACGCTCTAGTTTGCCTATATCGACAATATCGTTCACCACAGCCAACATATAAGTACTGGCATGGTGGATTTTTATCAGGTAATCTTGCTGAGTCTTTGTATTATCGGGCTGTACCGCTAAATAACTAAGGCCTAGAATACTATTTATTGGCGTTCTGACTTCATGACTTACCCGGGCGAGAAAGTCAGTTTTAGCCAAGTTTGCTTGCTCTGCTTCTGCTTTTGCTTGTTCAAGCAGCACTAAGGTCTTTTTTAATTTATCTTCAGCCAGGTGCCGTTGTTGAATTTCAGCTTGTAATTTTTGATTCCAAGCTTGCACTTGCTGGTTTTCCTGACTTTGACTAGCGGCAATAAAACTATGGTCAAGTTCAGGTAAGTGTTTACCTTTTGCCCAGTGATTGGCGTTATTTAGCTCTTCACCGGTTAATAACCAACGACTATTTTCTTCACGTTGCCACAAGGCTAATTTCTCACCGTAGGGACGGCGATTGGCGATAGCCTGCTTTAACCAACTGATATTAAATACTTGCCGATAGACTTTAGCGCGAACGGTAATTTGCCCCTGTTCTATATTGATTAAGCCGGTCAATAATAAACGGCTGTAGTCGATATTTTCATCGACCATCAACAGCTCATCAGCGCTGTCCAGTAATTGCTGATAAATATCTAGATTAAATGTCGCTTGATTTTCATCTAACAACAAACGATCACGAATGGTGCGTAGATGCTCGGGATTATCTTTGCGCACCCAATCATCAATGATTTTTTCCGACAATAACTTAGCCAGCCAGTCTTGCTCATTAAGTTTTAACCCATTGTCTTTATTGTCGGTAATAAGCTGACATATTTTCTGTGTTAAAAACGGCTGACCACAGCTCCAAATCAAAACTTGTGCTAACAATTTCTTACTATCAAGATGAGCAACATTTAACCCTGTAGCGAGCGCAAGCGAGTTTTCTAATTTAAAACCTTGTAAGGCAATAGCGCGACCAATATTAAAGGGGGAACGTTGTGGGTCAGACATCAAATCTGAAGGTAAAGCAACGCCAAAAAGCGCAAACTGCAAATACTTCATTTTGGCTTGGTTGGCGCGCTGATTATAACAAGCACGAATCACAGAGAAAAAATCATCGGCAGAAAATGGCAAACTTAACACGCTGTCAACTTCATCAAAAAAAATGACAAACTCTTGCCCTACCTCACTATCGTCAATGATTTTATCAAGCAGTGCCGCCAGTTTTTGCGCCGGTGAAATATCGCCTAATGTGCTCCACCATTGAAAAACAGCATTACCTGGGGCATAAGAAAAACCACGCCATATCTCAGCCACTATGCCGCCATACCATTGTTCTAGCGTGATATTAACACTACCAACACGACTCATATCGACAAAACAGCAGCGGTAATTCTCTTGCTGAAGTTGCGATTTTATTTTCAGTAACAATGATGATTTACCCATTTGACGAGAATTAAAAACATAACATAACTCTCTATTTTTCAAGGCAGACAACAAGGCTATATCCGCTTCTCGTTGAATATAGCGAGTAGAATCGGCCGCTATACTGCCACCTACTTGATAATTGCTTGTTACTGTCATGGGGTAAATATAACCTAAAGTTGCTTCAGTAAAAATTTCGCCGCCAGTTGATTGCAGGCTAAGGTTTTACCATTAACTATGGTGGCTAAACCTAAGCGCTCTAATTGATAACTTTCAATACTGCTTAATACATCGCCCTTACTGCCATGCAATTTTCTAAAGCCACTTACCGCGGTCAAATTAGCGGTTAAGTCAGCTAATAGTTGCTGTAGAAATTCATTATAAATGCCTTTTGGCTCGGCTGCGGTCTTAATAATATCTTTGAGCGAATTCATCGGACTTTCCATAAAGCCCTGACTGCTGGCCAGCGAATATAAAGCCAGTTGTGTTAGATAAGGATGACCGGAGACTGTGCTGCGTAAATAGGTGACAGGGTTTGCGGCCATACCATCGGCCTGCCAGTTAAATCCATAACTTTTTGCCAATTGGGCAATTTGTGGGTCTTCAAAGGCCTGTAATTCTATGGCTAAGCCAACATTAAAAGGTGATAAATTTAAGTCAAGTTGCACGTACACTTCTGTGGAATACACCAATACCTGCCGCAATTTTTGCATCAGTACATTGTGTTTAGCTTCCTCAAACCAAGAGCGTAATAAAGGCAGGAAATCTTGACTCACTTCTTGGTGGTCAAAAAGCAAATTTAACTCATTAATAACTAACACTAATGGCCGGTCCAGTTGCGCTAAAATATGCTGTTGTAAATAATTACTACAACTGAGTTTACTGCCCATCAAGGGGTTCCAATAATCGTCCATGGCTGGGACAATATTAAGTTGCGTACTCATTTGCAAACACAACCATTGCAGTAATAAATCTAAGTCAGACAATATTTTCCTGTCAGCTTGTAATAGATCAATTTTAACTACCTGGTAGTCTTCGCTTTCGGCTTGATCTAATACCCTAAGCATTAATGAACTTTTACCCATTTTACGTGGGCCTTTAATGCGTAGCACACTGCCTGGTTGTTTAATTTCATTATAAGCCCGTGCTTCTTCGCCGCTACGTTCGAGATAAAATGGTGAGCTAAAAGGCAAAGCACCTCCGGGGTATTCCAGCTCATACGGTCGTTGCAAAGAACTTTCCGTTAACCGTGTTTCTAATAAGGGTCTGAAATTACGCTTTGTCACATTGATTGCTAAGGCATCACTTAAAGCCTTCCACAAACTAGAACCAGATTTTCTAACATAATCATGATCATAACCACTTTCTTCAGCAATAATATTGTAGCCCTTACCCTGCCAAGACAGGCGAAACACTTCGATCTTAATCAAGTTGAATTGCTCTTCTTGCAAAAGGGTTAACAATAAATCTTTCGCTTCTTGATGGTTCATAACTATTTCCTTGTTTGCGTTATGATTTTCAAGTCAATACGCTGGCTAATTTTTACTGTACTGTTGGCTTAGCCAACAACGTTTGCGCTTGCTCAAAATCAAATTCATCTACGTAGCCAGCAACACCTAACAAGACCTTGACTAAGTCTTCAGGCAAGTCATATTGCTGCAACTCGCTTACTAAGTCTAAAGCTTGGGTATCGCAATCCATTAATAGGTTATTTAGCTGCTTAATTTTGACAGCAATATCGGCTGATGATAGCGTAATTTTCGAGGCTCTCTGCTCATGACTTTCCGTGATGATTTCTAACACAGGGTCATTTTCAAGCAGAGTAACAATGCTCGTTAACACCTGAGTTAACGCTTGAGCAACGTGCTCAACTTCAGCGCTCATATCCGTCATTTCATTAGAACTTTGACAAGAGATTTCTAACGTCGCTGCCGCTGACTGCACCTGACCGGCACCTAAACTACCAGCGACACCTTTTAAGGTGTGGGCATAGCGACGAGCGGCTTGGTTATCGTCACTGACTAATGCTTGCTGGAAATTTTTAACAAAATGTTGTTCTCGTTGATAGAATTTAGTCAATATTTTTTTAAAGAGCGACCTATTACCCTGACAGGTACGTAAGCCAGCATCAACATTTATACCGATTAACTTAGGGTGTTCTGCTGCTTTATGCTGAGTAGTGGCGGTAACTTTACTAGCAACTAACTGGGCCGGACTTATCCAACGTGCCATGGTGCTAAAGAGCTTGTGCACCTCTATCGGCTTAGCAATATGATCATTCATGCCCACGGCCAGAACCTTATCTCTATCGCCGGCCATAGCATTAGCGGTCATGGCTAAAATAGGCAAGTTTTGCCACTTCTCCATAGTACGGATTTTTATTGTCGCCTGATAACCATCCATAACTGGCATTTGGCAATCCATTAAGACACCATCGAAGTGTTCTTGTTCAAGCCACAGTAATGCTTCGGCGCCATTATTGGCTACCCGCGTAGCAATACCATTGCTATTTAATAACTCACTAGCCAATTCTTGGTTAATTTCATTATCTTCTACTAACAATATTTTTGCACCTTGCAGTGTCTTGATAGCGGCTTCAATGCTTTCACTTTTACTTTCTAACCGTGATTCTATTGCTACCTCTTGTCCGGTAGTTTTCAAAATAGCATTAAATAAACTAGAAGGCGTGACTGGCTTAGTTAAATAACTACTAATATTAATATCTTTGGCCGCTTGGCTCAGCTGCTCTTTACCAAAGGCTGTGACCATAATCACGGTAGGTAAATGTTGTAAGTTGGTATTTTCCTGCATTTGGCTAATGGTAGCGACACCATCTAAGGTCGGCATTTTCCAGTCGATAAAAACTAAATCATATGGCAGGGTTTTATCCGCTTGTTGCAACATAGTTAACGCATCTGCGCCATTATCAGTTTGCTCCACTTGCAAGCCAAAGCCAGATATAATGTTAGACAATATTTGCCGAGCGCTGGCATTATCATCCACTAACAAAGCGCGCATGGTTTTTAATTTGTCGGTATTTTTTGCCAAGGCACTAAAATAGGGGCTACTTTGCCCTCCTTCGACTGACTGAATGCCTAACTGAATGGTAAAATGAAACTCGCTGCCAACACCTTCGGTACTGTTAAACCAAATTTTTCCGCCCATCAGTTCAGCCAACTTCTTGCTGATGGCTAAGCCTAAACCAGAGCCGCCATATCTTCTTGAAGTGGAAGAATCTGCCTGGCTAAAAGATTTAAATAAGCTGGCTTGATGTTCAGTGGCAATGCCAATACCCGTATCTCGAACGGTAAATTGTAACGTTAGCGTCTGCTCCTCTTGCTGCAGTACTTTTACCGCAATAACCACTTCGCCTTTGTCGGTAAATTTAACGGCATTGTTGCCCAAATTAATCAATATTTGCCCTAAACGTAAGGGATCGCCAACCAAGCCACGTGGTAAATCTAGCGGTAAGTCATACATTAATTCCAAACCTTTTTCTTCCGCCTTTAAACCGACCAAGTTCGCCAAATCATCAAAGACATCTTCTAAACAAAAATCAATCTGTTCAGTGGTTAATTCGTCCGCCTCTATTTTTGAAAAGTCTAAAATGTCATTAATAATGCCTAATAGAGACTCCGCCGAGCGATGTACCTTGTCAATGTAGTTGCGTTGCTTGTTATTTAAGCCCGTTTGCATCGCCAAATGGGACATACCAATAATTGCATTCATCGGCGTACGTATTTCATGGGACATATTGGCCAAAAAATCAGACTTCGCCTGGGTGGCCTGCTCTGCAGTATCTTTGGCCAAGGCTAAAGCCTTCGACGCTGTTTTACGTTCACTTTCACGTTTACTGGCATGGCGCAAAATAATAGCTAAGCTAAGCGCAACAATCATAATGGTAAAAGGCGGAATGGATGACGCTAACGAGCTATTAGGATATCGTTTACTGTCGGCAGCGGTAATATTAATTTGCCAGTCACGGTCGGCAAATGTCAAATGAGTATTGTGAGTCAATGCCAGTTGCTCTTGCTCGAATGTCAGCTCAATTTCATTACTTTGATATAGAAAACGCTCATTATCAGGCGCTGAGTTATCTTGCAAAGAAAAGTTCAAGCCGGCATGTTGATGATAACTATCGACCAAACCTTCAGTCATAGCACCAATATTAAGTACTAGTAAAATAAAACCTTCTAACTGAGTTATATCATGATTTTGTCCAGGTTTAGTTCCTGATGAATTAATAGGTACAGCTAAAATAAGTCCATAGCCATCATCTATATTTTGCACTAAATTAAGCCGTTTGCTCGCACTCACCTGGCTTGATTCAAACGCATTAATTAAAACCGAACGCCTACTAACACTGCTATGAATATCTAACCCTAACGCAGCATGATTAAACAAATAAGGTTGTAAATAATACACTGGGAAGTAGTACTCTTTTTCGGTTGAAACCTGTTGTTTCCCTTGCTCATCAACCGATTTTATCAATAGCTGCTGCTGATACAAAGCACTGGCTTGTTGTTCAAAATCAGTACGGGAGTTTTGGTCAATAAAGGGCAGCCACTGTATTGATAGTATACCAGGGGATTGTGCTAAATAATGCTGTGCAATAACAGTGAATTCTTCGTAGTCAATAGCATTTGACGCTTGATAAGTAGTACGAATATTTCTTAAGGTATCGCTATATGAAGTCAAGCCTTGGCTAATAATTTGACTAAACTGTTTCGCGCTGGCATCAAAT
Source organism: Colwellia sp. (assembly GCA_022969215.1). Classification (GTDB taxonomy): domain Bacteria; phylum Pseudomonadota; class Gammaproteobacteria; order Enterobacterales; family Alteromonadaceae; genus Colwellia. The sequence goes on from JALJPA010000013.1 coordinate 42,108, forward strand.
TTTAACCGGGTATTTATCTTAAAATTATTTTGTAATAGTTGATGCACTGAACTGGCCAATATTATGCCTAAAACAATCACAGTCCAAGGTGCTAAATGAGGCGAAAACTGTTCTTGCTCATTCAGTTCGGAATAATTATTTAAAATGCTGGTACGTAAGGCCAATACACCAGCTAAAGTCGCAAAAATTCCAAATACCAATAAACTATCAGCAACAGAGCGGCCATGTGAATCACCTAAAGCTGCTAATTGCTGTGCTTCGAAACTAGACATAGCTTGCCAAATCATTAACGACAGGGTTAAACCAAAAATGGCTAAGGTCCAAGATAACCAGTTAGGTGGAATTTTTTTCTGAAAATAAATTAAATGCTGTGCCAAGGAATAGCTAAAAAAGCATAAACCTATGACGATAAAACCCAGAGCAGTATGCACGGCCATTTTGGTCAGCTCGCCCCAACCGTATGCTGTGTCAATGCCAATTAAATAACCGCCAAAGGCTACTACACCCAAAGAACTAATAACTGCGCCCAAGGTACCGACTAAAGCAACATATTTTCTATCTTGCCAACCAAAGCATGACATTAATAGGGTAAAGCCCGTTAGCGCAAAGCAAATCGCGGTATTCGGAGCCATTCTACCGGGCTGTGAGGTGTTCACGTCAATATAATGCGCCATAAACACTTGATCTATGCCTAAATCAAACTTGAAAACATATTCAATTAAGGTGAAAAACCCGATGCATAACACCGCTAATCCTATGCCTTGTTGCCAAGATTTCTTTTGCTGACACAGAGCAATTAACGCCAGGCCTGAGAGAAAAAAACCTAACGCTGTATTGTATTGCATTGGCACAAAAGCAGGGCTTATTTGAATTAAATTTGTGTTGTGATCCACAACTTTTCTGGAATAGTTCCTCTTCATTTGAAAATGTTTGAAAAAATTATGTATCATCAACTAATACTAAAAATATCTCCTTTTACGATCGATTGATGAATACGAGTCTTATAATCTTGAAATTTTTTTAGCTGTGAAACAGTAG
>JALJPA010000130.1 GCA_022969215.1 Colwellia sp.
AACAATATCATCTAACTTACTCAAACCTGAGAAGGTAACAAAACCTTTGAATACTAATTTTTCACATTGCTGCTTAATATCACCATGAGACTGGATGACATTTAACGGTACGCTACCTTTCATTTTTTTAGTTACTTCATGGCGTAAACTTAATGCCCTTTCAACTTTAATGGTAGCCGCTAATACACAATCAGCAATTTCAGCCCTGACATAATCGCTACACTGAGAAAACTGCTTTTCATCTCTAGGCAGTTGACCATCATTTTGCTGTAGAGCAAACTGCTGCACTAGAGACAAACAAGCACCTTGAATACAGTCCTGTAGAAGCTCATTGATTGAGCCAAAAGGATTAAAGTACAAACCAAGTTTGGCTTTATTAGGCAGTTTTTCCTGTAAATATTTTACCGGTGTTGGGATATTCAATAAAATCAGTCGACTGATACCTTTTAACATAGCGTCTTGTGCATGTTGCTCTTGCTCAAAAAGCTCAATTGCGACACTGCTTTTATGGTCAACTAACGCTGGAAATGCCTTAATGGTAATATTGGCAACTTTCTTTTCATACCCTTTTGGTAAATTACCGAAGTTCCACTGGGTTAAATCGGCTTGCTCTATGCCTTTATCTGCTACTTGTTTTATCGATGCTTTAACTTTGCCTTGTAGCTCAGCTTTGAGATCATTAAGGTCTCTACCCTGTTTTAATAACTTACCTTTATCATCTACCACTTGAAAATTCATGGTTAAATGTACTGGTAGAGAAATATCCTGCCAAGCTTCTTCGGGTAAACGCACCCCCGTCATGCGCAATAATTGTTTCGCTAACGCGGCTTGTAAATTACCACTTTCACTTGGCATTGCCGCTAAACACGCTTGGGCATAGTTAGGCGCCGGCACAAAATTACGCCTTAATGCTTTAGGCAGTGCTTTAATCAAGGCAATAGCGAGCTCTTCAAGTAGTGCTGGAATTAACCAATCAAAGCCAACATCTTGTACTTGATTCAATAAGGCAATGGGTACAATAAGGCTAATACCATCATCAATGTCCCCAGGACTAAAATGATAACTGAGCGGTAAAGTGATGTTGTCTTGCTGCCAAATGTCGGGATAGTCAGCTTTACTGAGTTCAGCCGATGATTCATTCAATAAAAAGGCTTTGCTAAAGTCTAATAGCTGCTCGTTAGCTTGCTTGGCCTTTTTCCACCAAGCGAGGAAACTACGTTGGCAAATAATGCTATCTGGTAATTTATCACTGTAAAAATCAACCAAGTGCTGTTCATCAATCAAAAAATCTTTACGGCGGGCTTTTTGCTCTAACGCTTCAATGCTTTCGACTAACAGCTGATTTTTTCTTAAAAACTTTTCTTTAATAACACAGTCACCATTGACCAGTGCTTCGCGAATAAATATTTCACGGCAAGTAACGGGTTCAATCGTGTTAAAGTTAATCTTACGTTTACTGACAATACTTAAGCCATATAAAGTCACTTGCTCAAAGGCCATGACCGCACCTTGCTTCTTCTCCCAGTGCGGCTCACTGTAATTACGCTTAACCAAATGCGGTGCTAATGGCTCAAGCCACAAGGGATCAATTTTGGCATTCATACGGGCAAATAATCGGCTAGTTTCTACTAATTCAGCTGACATTAACCACTTAGGTGACTTTTTAGTTAACGCTGAGCCAGGGAAGATAAAGAATTTCATGCCGCGTGCACCTTTGTACTCGCGATTTTCATCTTGTTGACCGATATGACTCAATAAACCCGATAATAATGCCTGGTGGATAGGGGTTAGTGCGGAGTCTTGCTCCTCTTCTTTTGCCTTACCTTCTGCTGAGCCTGCTGCTTGACCTTGTTGATTACTCGGCATAGTAAAACGGTAATCAACGGACGTTAACGGTATTTTTTGCTCCCTAAGTGTCATCTTTAATTGGCTAAAGATGTCTTGCCATTCACGTAAACGCACATAAGAAAGAAACTCACGCTGACAGAGCTTTCTAAACTGATTTTGCTTTAATTCTTTTTGCTGTTCGCTAATATACTGCCAAAGATTAAGTAAACTGACAAAATCAGAATGCTTATTTTTAAAACGATTATGTTTTTCATCGCTAAGCTGTTGTTTTTCGTATGGTCTTTCACGCGGATCTTGAATACTTAACGCGCTCACTATAATCAGTATTTGTTCTATACAGCCAAATTCAATGGCGGTGATAACCATTTTGGCCAAACGTGGGTCGATAGGGAATTTAGCTAATAAACGCCCTGATTTTGTTAACTGTGTGCTAGGACTTACCTGATTGCCTTTAGCCGATTTGTTAACTTTTCCTTGGTTAGACTTACCTACAGGCTCAAGCGCGGCAATTTCTTCCAATAAACGTACACCATCGGTGATATTACGGTTATCCGGTGCTTCAACAAAAGGGAAATTAGCAATATCGCCTAGGTCCAAGGCATGCATTTGCAAAATAACCGTGGCTAAATTGGTGCGTAATATTTCAGGATCGGTAAATTCAGCTCTACTGTTATAATCATCTTCGGAATATAAACGGATACAGATACCGTCAGAGACCCTACCACACCGACCGGCACGTTGATTAGCACTGGCCTGTGAAACCGGTTCAATCGGTAAACGTTGTACCTTGGTGCGAGAGCTATACCGTGATATACGCGCGGTACCCGGGTCAATAACGTACTTAATCCCCGGTATGGTTAAGCTCGTTTCGGCAACATTGGTCGCCAAAATTAGGTTGCGACCACTATGGGGCTTGAATATCTGGTTTTGCTCACTAATGGTTAAACGTGCATACAGAGGCAGAACATTGGTGTGGCGTAAATTCGCTTTATTAAGTGCTGCCGCAGTATCACGTATTTCTCGCTCACCATTAAGAAACACCAAAATATCGCCTTGCCCACACTCACTAAGTTCATCTACCGCCGATAAAATACCACCAATAATATCAACCGTTTGTGTTGAGGGCTCCTCCCCGTCATCGACGGGTCTATCATTTAAAGGTCTGTAGCGCATTTCAACCGGGAAAGTCCTGCCTGATACTTCGATAACTGGCGCTAACACGCCGGTTTTACTGGCAAAATGCTTGGCAAAGCGTAGCGGGTCAATAGTCGCCGAGGTAATGATAACCTTGAGATCAGGACGTTTAACCAGTATTTGCTTTAAATAACCTAAAATAAAATCGATATTTAAACTACGTTCATGCGCTTCATCGATGATGATAGTGTCGTATTGACGCAGTAAGCGGTCTTTTTGCATTTCCGCCAGCAGAATACCATCAGTCATTAATTTTATATAACTGCGTTCACTGACTTGATCATTAAAACGAACCTTGTAACCTACCTGGTCACCTAGCTTGGTACCTAATTCTTCGGCAATTCGATTCGCCACAGTTCTCGCGGCAATACGCCTAGGTTGAGTATGACCTATAAGGCCATCAACACCACGGCCGAGTTCCAGACAAATTTTAGGGATTTGCGTGGTTTTACCTGAGCCAGTTTCGCCGGCAATAATAACCACTTGGTTTTCTTGAATGGCTTTCGCTATTTGCTTAGCATTATCTGCAATAGGTAAACCAGCGGGATAGCTTATTTTTGGTAAATCACGGATTTTTTGTTTTTTATCGGCAATTGATTCTAAAATATGTTGTTGTAACTGCTCAACTAGCTTTATTTGCTTGGCTGATAATACCAGCTGCCCTAATTCAGCCTGATTCATAGAACCGGCCTCTTTAGTTATTGTTTTCTTGAGGTTAGTTAACCTTTTTATAAAGCGCCCCACATCACATTTTTTGGCTTGCGGCAACAAATCAAAAAGTTTTTGTATATGGGGAAATGATGTAATAGCAGACTCAATCGAAACAGACAAAACAAACTCGAATAGAAAATAAAAAGGCTATTTTAACAGTAATGCCTGGTAATTACAGCGAGTAAAGTATTAAAAATAGTAAGAATATCGACAGAAATTTTAAAAGGTGTGTCTGTCACCGTGAAGCGAGCACCTACAATGGCAACATGGGAATCGGGGGCGAAGAACTGCGCACTTATGTTTGTAATTAGTTGCTTACGAGAAAATTTGTGGCTTTAGTAACAATACAAAAAAATCTTACTAACTCAGAATCCGCTAGTAAGATTGCATAAATTAAACTGATAAATCTACTGTGCGGCCTTTACGATCATCGGCATCATTTCGGCTTGAGTCTGCAGCTCTACTTTCTTGAACTTGCCGATTCGCCTCTTGTTGTTGTGCTTTAATGCGCTGATCGTCTTGCTGACTAGCAACTTGTTGACGCTGTTGTTGCAGCACTTGAGCTACCGAGCTATTACCTTCGATTGGCGAAACCATTTTAGCCTCCAAATTTATTTAAACAGTCAAAACAGTCAAATAACATGTGCTATCTCTACTTACTATTATAGCAGTATAGGCCAACAAAAATAACGCCGACCCGTAGTAAATCCCCGAGGATATTTCCGGTGGTTCTGACTTTGACCATAATAAATAGTCTTTATTTAAGCGAGTAAAAATAACCATCAGTACCACAGGGAAAATCAGTAGAAAAAGGTATTTTGCGTATAACAAGAGTAATAATACTGCGTTAACAATAAGTAAGGCATATAAGCTAATCACCAATAACTGACTTTTAGCAAAAGAAAAAGCGGCAACAAAATCGCCTACTAGACCCAAATTATCCAAGCGGGCTATCAAACAAGGTAAGACTCCAACAATCATAGATAGCAGCGCAAATAACCAGGCTAAGACAAAGTTGAAACAGTAGAATTAAAAGTAAGGTCGCCTCGGGCTTGTGTCTTGATAGCAAATACTTTGGCAAGAAAAGAGTTTTGATCAACATATAAACTATATAAGGTAATCGCATCGGTAATTCAAATAATAAAGCATAAAAACTGCACCACACATATTAGGCCTATGCTGGCGAGTAAAACACGGATATGAAAAGTTTCTCTTTGCCCCGCTTTGTTAACCAACAAGGGATGTAAAACTAAGCTAACTAAAGGAATGAATAAAATAAACCCTGCACAAAAAGAAATATACATAGTGCTTAGATTATACGGAATAACTTGCGAGATAAAGAAGATCACTGCGCTGGTAAAAAACACCAAGCCGTAACTGAGCGTTGATGTTAGCTTAACTGCTGATCAGATATGTTGATGTAAGATAGGGCTAAGTAATACAAGAAAGAAAAAATAAAAACAAAGACGCAGGTTTTCTTTCCCTCTTTGGCCTATTTGTTCTTGGCTTTAGTCTTTTTCTTGGTTAAATCTCGAATGCCGATTAGATTACCAATCAGCATCAAGCTACCGCCAATAAGCAAGGGCAACTCGAATGCTTCACTATAAAAAACTACACCAACCATGGCAATTAACGGCAGCCTGAAAAAATCGAGGGTAATAATGGTAGTGACTTCGGCATACTGCATTGCTTTAGCTAAACAAAAATGTGCTGATAATGCGCTTAGACCAATAACCACCAACCAAAGCCATTGCTCACCTTGTGGCCAAACCCAACCTGACAATGATAATGCCAAGCCAATAGGTAATTGAATAAGGCACATAAAAAGTAAAATAGTTAAAGGTGACTCTGTTTTTGCTAAAGACTTGGTGGTGGTGTGCGATATAGCAAAACAAATTGCTGAGCCCAGTACCACAATGGCAGCATAATCAATTAAGGCATAGCCTGGTTGTACAATAGCAATAACACCTAAGGTACCAAGAAATATCGCTATCAGTTTATTTGCGGTTACTTTTTCATTAAGAAAAAAGCTGGCAATTAACAAGGTCCAAATGGGCACAGTAAACTCTAACGCGAACACTTCTGCCAGTGGTAATAGGCCAATACCAAAAAACCAGCCGTATTGGGCAAGGAAATGAAAAACATTACGAAAAAAATGTAGTTTCACCACATGGTGACGTGGTTGACTAAGTACTCTATTTAAGCGCTGATCTTTAAAAAATCGTGAACGAATAAAGTAAACACCCGATAGGAACACTAAGCCAATAGCACTGCGGATAGCCAGAGATTGAGCAATACTAAGCTCACCACTTAGCTCTCGAGCACCAATAGCCAGAATACAAAAGGAGGCTAAAGCTCCTGTCATCCATAAAAAGAGCGCCATATTAGTTAAGCATTATTATTTTCAGCAGCAAAGGCAAGCGCTCAGCAAGTTTTTTTGTCCGCCGTGTCGTCAAGACAGTACTTAATAACACCCCATTTTCTGACTGAAGTGAATCATCAAAGGTAATGACATTTTCTTTTGCCATACTGAGCTGACTAATAGGTAATATTGCTAATACAAACAATTTAGCTATTAATGATAGTAACTGTGCTGGTTTCATATCCATTTATCCAATGAGCGACTAACCCATTGTTCACTAAATAAAATAGCGTTTAATCATAGTGGATATACTAAATAAACCAAGCCCTTTTTACTTTACTGTCAAGATGAAAGGTTAGTTATAACCTAATTCATAAACTCGACTTTCATCCTGCTCGTATAAAGCTTCAGAGCTTTGTCTACAACCTTGCTCACACCTATCATCTTCTTGAATAGTTTTGTTAACATATTGCTGATAAGCCTCTAGCATTGCCGCGGTCATTATCACCTTTCTATCTTTCCTAATACTGTAATTTAACATAGTACTACCCTCAACTTAATAAATGGCTACGCCCGTTTCATTCTCTACAGTACTAGTGCATCAAATGTGCCAAAAGGCAGTCAGATTTACGCTTGATTTCCCTGGTTTTTTTTAAGTTAATAAAATGAAGTACTGAGATTTACCATTTTGCAAAACAACTGTTGCAAGGTGAGAGTCATTTTCAACGTTTCTCTGTAGCAATAACTCAGAGTCTGTATTTCACAATATGTTATTCCAGCCTCTAACGATTAAAAGGAATAAATAGAACACTTTAACTAAGTTTCATGTTAAGTGAGCTTAGTAAAAATGTTAGAATTACTTGCTGCTCATCCTTGACTGAGGTAATGACAGGCTATGTTACCTGTCATTAAACTGACGTTAGTAACTTCGGTCATTACTTCATTAGTGATGCCGTTCGCTACTCTTGTCGTTATTCCGCTTGCTACTCCGGTAGCTATTTCGTTAATTACTTAGGTACTAATACCTTTAATAATGACTTATTGATTATTAGGCTTGTTAGCAATTTTTTTCTCTGTGGCTTTTAACGCATTTTCATGCCAATACTGCCAGTGCATATGTAATTCATCTTCGGTTAAATGCGTAGGTTGAAGATAGTCTTTATAGGTATAACGATAAAATTGACGCGGCTTTTGTGGGTTATCATCTTGCGCTTCTGCCACATAGTTTTCATTATGCTCAACTAGCCAGACATTAAATTCATAATTAAATTTTTCACCTGACTCAGCTAATAATTTTTTGTAACCAACAAAGAAGTCTGTCTGTAAAAAATGGGCCATTTCTCTATAATCGGTTTGATGATGTTCATTCATAAAACGCACCGCTAAATAGCCCCAACGATAAACCCTATCAGAACCATCTTTATATTCAGTATTGAAAACATCCGTTAAGCTCGGCCAATCTTTTGCTTCAGTATCATTAACAAGCTTAAAGGCTCTAGGGTTGTTATCTTCTTTAGCCACATATTCAGCGAGTCCTTCAGACCACCACACCATATGGCTAGGAAAGTGATTAAAGGTGTCGTATTTTACGAAACGACCGTCTAAGTAATGGACAAATTCATGGTTAAGATTCCACACGGCAAACTCAGGTCTAACCCAAAAGTGTTCAAATGAATAGAAAGTAGCGATATTATCGGGATCTTGGGTAGTGCCCTCAATGTACATGCCACCATTATCGGTATTAATATCAAAAACTAATTGGCCATATTTATTATATTCTGCGTGATTATCAAAAATAACCACGCGTAGTTTATCATTAAAATCGTTGGCTACTGGCTCATTATTAGTTGCTAAAATGTCATGAAAATGACTTTCTTGAGAAATGAGTTTCTGACAAGAATCATTTAATTGCGCTATAGACATGGCTTGGGTCAGAATATAAATTTGGTCTGAACACTCATGATTAATAGGCAAAGCTTGCTCAATCGATGGTGTTATACAGCGCCCAGCGAGAGTGCCCTCTTCACATTCAGACTTTCCTCTAAAAGTATTTACCACATAAGGCACACTAAAAAGCGTTTTGCTTTGCTCTTGTGTTACTTTCTTGTCCGTATTTAACGCAGTCCAAACACTGTTATCAAGAGCATCCATTTTAGCTTCAACGTCAAGTGATAACTTGTCATCATCTAAGCGCTTTTGCTCATCCTCTGAACGCTGATAATATTCATTCCAGTATTCTTTATTATATAAATTATAATATTGAGCCAATGCCCATAGCGCGTGTTGTTTCGGCCAGTCATTATTCGTTAGGGTATTATTTTTGGCGGTAATAAATTGTATTAGCGCCTGCTGCAATTCATCCTTGCCCAATACGGCTTGGCTAAATACACTTTCATTTTTCCTGCGTGCTTCGTATGGCAAAATAGCGCCCGCACGTAATACTTCCCACAAGGCATAATCAATTGCCTTATTATTTTCTTTGTCCTTTGTAAGAGACGCATTGGTTAAATCAGCGCTAGCATAAAGGTTTATTAACTGACTTAACGGTTTTACTTGCTCAGCAGTAAAAGGCTGTAATGGCGCTAAGAAATATAACCTGTATAAAGCCACTGCATAGTTTTCATGTAAACGTGCGGTAGTTAGATTCACTTCAAAGAATCCCGGCATATTGTACAAGTCAGTCAAGGCCTTGTTTACCGATTCCGCTGTTTTTTCAGACCAGTCTTTATCATTGCCAAAACTACTATAAATACGTAAATAAAAAGTAAGCTTTTCCAACTTATCGCTATTTAACTTTCCTTTTAACGCTTCGAGGGAAATAGCCTCGGCAACTGCTTTGAGCATACCTGCTTGATAATGGTTAAAGTCTTGACTCCACAATTGCTCAACATCCGTAGCTAACACTTGGGCAACCCTAGCGTCGACTTGCCCGGCTACTAAGCTGATATTTTCTTGCTGTTCGATTGTGGGAGGAAGGCTATTACTACAAGCTGAAATGACCGAAGCAATAGCAACGGCGACAAGTGTCATTGAAGATTTATGCATGTGGATATCTTTATTGTTTTAATGATAAATTTATTATTGCATACAATATACCATCGTACACCAACTATTTATCTAGGATATTTTACTCTAATAAGCCGGTTTAAAAATTAGTACCGCTGGTACTATTGATTCATATTGATTATTAAAAGCGCCTTGAACCGATAACTATTAACTGTTTCATACTAATCAGTTAATATTCGACTCATTGACCAATGAAGAAAGTTACCGGAAGCATATGAATATAGTTTGTAGCAATTGTTTTACTACCAATCGAATTCCTGATGATAAAGATCATAGTAAGGGTAAATGTGGCAAGTGCCAGCAAGGGCTTTATTCCTCAAAACCTATTGAACTCACTAACAACACTTTTGCCGCCTTTATTGAGCGCAATGATTTACCGGTAGTTGTTGATTTTTGGGCTAGCTGGTGTGGGCCATGCCAAAACATGGCACCTATTTTTAGTAAAGTAGCGCAAAACACGCCGACAATACTGTTTGCTAAAGTGAATACTGAGCAAGTGCAACAAATAGCGGCTAATGCGAATATTCGCAATTTACCCACCTTGGCATTTTTTCATCAAGGTAAGGAGGTCGATCGTATCTCTGGCGGCCTTAATGAAATGCAAATGAAGCAATGGTTAGTCCAAAGCTTACAAAAAACCTCCGCATAGTACTTATATAGCCAAAGATGTTGACTCAAGTATATTGGCGGGAAACATCAATCCCGCCGATGACAATAGCTAAGCTACTGATGCATTCAAAAAGAGTACATCTTTAATCAATGATTGATTGCTAGTTCTGAATCTTTGCAATTGTCGCTGTTACTCGATCTTTATTCATCACTACGCCAGCCTGTAATGTTTGCCACTGCGCTTTAAAATCGTCTATGTTTACCGCTTGCCCGACTTGGATTACACCTACCATGCCTAAGGCGAAATGTGGTAAACACTTATAGAGATAAGCCCCTTCTTGCTTAAACTCTACCACTGCAGTTTTACCCATAGGCGTACTAAAGGCACTAGCCCCTTTTGGACTGACCAGAGATTGCGCATTATGAGAGGCATCTGAGGGGATAAAGCGCACGGTATCACCCAGTTCAATTTTCAAAAAGGCTGGATCCATGATCATAGTTTGGCCACTTGCATTCGCGGTTAGCAACTTCACCTGATGCTCTTTGGCCACAAGCAAACTCGGTATTAGTGGTAGTAATAGTGCAAGGGTAATAAGTAATCGTTTCATTTTATGCTTCTGTAAGTTGTTTATGAAGCATGGATGGTAACAATTCTCATTAACGTTAACAACAATACATTAACAATGATGTTTAACAGCAGTGCTTAAATTTAAAATTTATTCCTTGGTAATTTCTTTATTGGAAGGTTTGTTACTAACTCAACAGTATAAAAAGTAATAGCTTTCGGCAACCCAAGACTATTTCTGTATTTTATACGGCAAGCTCTTTGGCAAGGATCTGCCGCTTTACAGTTAAAACTGGTCCACAGTACTTTCACTCAATATTATTAGCCGGTATAGATCTATCAATGCTTTAGTAAGCGCCTTTGTGCTCATCATTGATAATAATTTATGCTAGTTTCCGATACATTCTTAATGGCAGATATATATTGGCACAGAGTATGCCCTGAGAATGTTGTTGTAGATAATAGATCTCAAAAATTTCCAAGCATCTCAAAGTAATAAGTAAAGGACCGCTATTATGATGATCAACAGCAATTACGCCCAACAAGTTACCCTGGCGAAGTCTAACAATGCTGCCTTTGTTAATTTTGCAAACACCACAGCTCCCGTACAAGCTATATCCGGTGAAAAAGACACAGTTACATTATCGGATAAAGCCTTGGCTATGATGAATGGTACTGAAATTAAAGAAATCGCGCCTACTTATGTAAGGCCACAGACAGCAAACTCGCTATTGGCTAAAAATGACACGTTACATACGTCTAGCAGCAAGGATAATGTCACTTTCGATAATCGTTTTAATGAAATAATGCAAAATATTTTGGATCAACGCTTAGGAATCGACCGAGATAAGCTTAAAGAAATCGAAGCCATGATGGAAGAGATAGCTAACAATGAAAATATGAGCCCAGAGGAGAAACAACAGGCATTAGAAAAACTCGCTGAGATGCGAGAGAAGGTAATTGAAGAAAGTAGAGAGGTAAGAGAATTTTCTAAACAAACAGAATAAGTTTTTTAATAACCTCCCAAGCATTAAAGCTAACACTTTTGTTTTTTGACTTTGCTGAGTGTCATTTCTCTATCTAGCTTTAAACTCAAGTTATAATCGACAGGTAAAGCTAAACGCTTTGATTCACCATATATGAAAGTGTTCCTAAGGTCAGACTTAGCTTGCCAAGGCAATTAGAATGGCGTCTAACTGCGCCTTATCAACATTGTCATTTAAAGACAATTGCAACAATAAATCAGCACTATAGGCACATCATATCGCCAGCCAATTTGGCTATCAAAACCACGATAATTTCGCAGATTAGTTAACTGTTCTACCTCAGAGCTTACTAATAATATTCTATGAGAGTCTGTTAAATATGATGAGATACGATCAACCTGTGCCAGTTTTCAGCCAAAACAAGCATGGAAAATGGTTGATATACGCCATATTCACATCGACTTGCATCGTTAGTACTTTCATTAATTCATTAAACATTAACAGATGAGTTGAGGAACTAATGTCTCCATTTCTCAGCCAATAGCTTAATGTTTCAAAAGCGATTCTGTCACGGATTTCAGCATCCAGTATACGATCTGGCTCAGTGTCGTCCAACACGAAAATTGCCGATTTATCACCTACGTGCAACTGTAACCTTAGACATCAGGATAATGTATTGTTTAATTATTAATCAGCCAAGTTTAACAATTTTTGCTAAAGCTTCTACACTTGAAAGTAGTGATATCAGACAAGGAAGAAAACATGAGTAAAGATATTTGGTTTTATGAGCCCTTTGATGCCGACGGATATTTATCTAATTTCGCAGAATTCCCCTTCACTTTTGAACATCAAGAATGGCAAACCAGCGAGCATTGTTATCAAGCCAGTAAATTCAAAGACAAGGCTATTATTAATCAAATTCAGAAAGCGACCACACCTAAAGAGACATTCGATCTTAGCCGAAAGTATTCTGATCAAGTCCGTGAAGATTGGCTTGATATCCGCTACCAACGAATGTTGGACATTGTTAGCGCAAAATTCAAACAACATACACGGCTCGCCTATTACTTAGTTGCCACTGAAGATAGCGTTATTAAAGAGCATTCCCATAAAGATGATTACTGGGGTGATGGCGGTGATGGCCATGGTAAGAATTGTCTGGGTAAAATATTAATGCAGGTAAGAGAAGAACTAAAACAAACTGCTCGTTTTTCATTATTACGTTATTCAGAATCAACCAAATTGCCGACTCAATTTGGTCAGTTCAAAATGCATGGCTTTTATGAACCAAACACTGGCCAAGAACATGTGGTATTGAGTTTTGGCAATTGGAAACAAGATGAACCTGTGTTACTTCGAATCCACTCAGAGTGCTTAACCGGTGATGCATTTTCCAGTTTACGATGTGACTGTGGCGCGCAACTACAGTTTGCCATGAAAAAAATTGCTAAAAATGGCTCTGGACTACTTATATATCTTCGCCAAGAAGGCAGAGGCATTGGCTTACTCAATAAAATTAAAGCTTACAATTTACAAGACAAGGGTGCTGACACTGTTGAAGCTAATGTGCTATTAGGTTTTGAGTCCGACCAACGTAGTTACTTCTTCTGCAAAGGCATATTTGAATTTTTTAATATAAATTCCGTTAACGTAATGACAAATAATCCACTTAAGTTACAGGCACTCGATGAAATTGGTATTAATGTTAATCAACGGATACCTTTGAATGATGGCCATAACAGCCATAATAAACATTACCTTACGACTAAGAAAAATAAAATGGGCCATATATTAACGATAGAGGATATCTAATCACCGTTCATGGTTACGGGTAATACAGCGATCAAGTTTACCCGTTAACTTAGGTATTATTACTTGCTGTTACTTTCCTGTTTGGCATTACTGTGACTGCTACATCTAAAGATGAGCAACCACTGCTCTCCCCACTTTTATTTACAATAATACAGAAATAAAAACGACCCTCCACTCCTAGAGCGCACAACAAAAATTAAGTAATACATCTAT
>JALJPA010000131.1 GCA_022969215.1 Colwellia sp.
ATCAGCGTCAAAAATATCAATTTTTTTGATAAGAGCTTGATCGTAATCTTCACGGCTGGCAAATTCTTTATGTGAAAGAGCTACGGTAGCAATGTCAGCATTCTGAGCACGCGTTAGGCCATAAGCATCTATTTTATTTGATACCACACCAACCACTTCTGCTGGGTAATTACTATCAGTACAGGCATCAATAATGGCTTGTAAATTAGTGCCGCCGCCTGAGATTAATACAACTATTTTGCTCGACATATTTTTTCCCTATCGCTTAGTAAATTAGTTAAGGATTAATAAAGCAGAGATAAATAAAAGGGGCTAATAAATAGCCCCTTTATAATAATACTTTACTTGCTTAGATAGTTAGTTGTTTATGAAAAAACAACTTGCTCTTCGCCGTCAGCTTTATCGGCTATTGCGCCAATATGCCAAGCGTTTTCACCGTGTGCTGTTAACACTTCAATACTCTGCTCAACTTTGTCAGCAGGTACTACGATTATCATGCCAACACCACAGTTAAAAGTACGGTACATTTCATGTTCCGTGATATTGCCTTTTTCTTTTAACCAAGTAAAGATGCTCGGCCATTGCCAGCTATTACCTTTAATCACAGCTTGTGCTGTTTCAGGTAATACACGTGGGATATTTTCCCAGAAACCACCACCAGTAATATGAGACAGTGCGTGCACATCTACATTTTTAAGTAATTCAAGCACAGATTTTACGTAAATCTTGGTTGGTTCAAGTAAGTGGTCAGCAATTTTCTTGCCGTCGAGCAATTCATTCGTATCAGTATTGTTTACTTCTAATACTTTACGAATTAATGAGAAACCATTTGAATGAGGACCTGAAGCGCCAAGTGCAATCAATTGATCGCCAGCTGCAACATTAGTTCCATCAATTAAGCGAGATTTTTCAGCAATACCAACACAAAAACCAGCGATATCATAATCGCCCTTGTGATACATGCCCGGCATTTCAGCGGTTTCACCACCAACTAGAGAACAGCCAGCCTGTAGACAGCCTTCAGCGATACCTTCAACAACAGATACAGCCACATCAACATCAAGTTTAGCGGTAGCATAATAATCAAGGAAAAATAAAGGTTCAGCACCTTGCACGATAAGGTCATTTACGCACATAGCAACTAAATCGATACCAACGGTATCGTGTCTAGCTAAATCGATAGCTAAACGTAATTTAGTGCCGACACCGTCGGTACCAGCTACTAATACAGGCTCTTTATAACCGGTAGGTAATTGAAATACCGAACCAAATCCACCTAAGCCGCCCATAACCTCTGGACGCTTTGTGCGTTTTACCGCACCTTTAATTTTTTCAACTAGGGCATTACCAGCATCAATATCAACACCAGCATCTTTATAGCTTAACGACTGTTTTTGTTCGCTCACGGGAAACCTCAGAAATTACCGACAGTATTTTATGGGGCGTATTCTACCAGTGCGAAGGCTCATACTCAAGACGATTACAGTATCTTCACCTTGTTTTCTTTTATTGGCGCATTTCTCTAGTTTTTATGAAGATTTGCAGGTATTAATTACTGTCCCTGTGGTAAGATATCATTTAAGAAGCCATGGATTTTTTTAATTTTTTAATTTTTTAGTTGATATGTTTAGATTCCCTTTTGTTTTAATTTTTCTTATATTTACGCTGTTTAGCGCTAATTCACCAGCCCTTGAAGTAGATGATTTATACCAAGCTGATGTTATTGTTGACTCACAAAGCCGAGCGCAACGTGAGCAGGCGATAAAACAAGCACTTCAAGGGGTTTTTTTAAAGGTTGGCGGAAAAAAGAGTGTCTTAACCCATAAAGTGTTACAACAAGCACAAAAAAGAGCGAGTCGCTACGTTAGTCAGTACCGTTATCAACGGCAAGGTGATGAGCTAAGCTTAGTGGTCAGTTTTAATGAAGACAAAGTAAATCAATTGTTTAAAGAAGCCAATCTAGCGTTATGGGGCAGCTTACGTCCACAAGTGCTTTTATGGTTAATCGATGAGCAAGGAGTAAGTCGCAATATAGTTGCATCTAATGCTGATACTGATATACCGGCAAGCGTTAATGACTTTTCGAAACAACGTGGTTTGCCTATTATTATGCCTTTAATGGACTTAACCGATAGTGAACAAGTGGTGTTAAGTGATTTTTGGGGCTACTTCCCTGAACAAATCCAACAAGCCTCGCTGCGTTACTTTGCTGATACTGTTGTGGTAATGAGAGTTTCTGACTCAAGCTTAGTGAATGATGAGGATAAAGCTAAAACATCGAGTTTGGCTGATGATTTTTCTTGTGGTTTATTATGTCTGCAAGACGAAGTTGAAAGCGCTAAAGTACTCGATTGGCGTGTTTACACACAGGGCACACTGTATACACAAAAATACCAAGGTGTTAATAAAGTCGCTTTGATTAATCAAGGTTTATCCGATATCACCGAGTTAATTTATCAATCTTACGCGTTGTTAACATCGGCGGAGAATGACTTTATTATTGAAGTGAAAAATGTCACATCCTTAAAAAATGATACGCAATTGTTCGACTTTTTAGTGGACTTATCAGCGGTTAAACGAGTGACTTTAATCAGTGCTCAAGGTAATGTTCGTCGCTTTAAATTAGACTTGTTAGGTTCAAAATCCTCTTTTTTAGCGTCATTAAAATTGAATGATAAGTTAACGCAACAACTTGAGAATCAGCTAGATGGGATTTATCACAGCCAGCAGTTTCATAATTCATATGATGGCGCAGCAACAGAGTTTCGCAACAATGGCACTAATCAAGGAAAGGTTACCGTGCTTGGTGACACAGATTTAGCAGTGCAGAACATTGCTGAGCAAAACGCTAGTAGCAATACTCTTACTAAATCTGATGACGCTGTTCTTGATGATGCCCAAGAAAATTTAATTGGTAATAAAACAGTGTTGAATAATAAAGATACTGTTGTTACTAACCCAACCATTGAACTAACGAAGAGTGACCCATTGCAGACAACATTGGCAGTTAAACCACAGCTAACAATAGCACCCATCATTCCTGTCTTTTATTGGGAGCAAGGATGAAGCAAGTAGCTCAACTCACCTTGCAAGTGCAACTACCTGATGATGAAACTTTCGGTAGCTTTAAAAGTGATGCAAATCTCGGTATTGTCAGTCAGTTAAAATCCTATATTGATCAAAAGCAAGATAGCCCACATAGTTTTTACATGTTTGGTTTATCCAGTGTTGGTAAGTCACATTTACTGCATGCGAGTAGTACTTATGCTGCACAAGTTGGCAAGTCTTCCGTGTGTTTATCTTGTGCTGAATTAAAGCATTTGCCTGTGGAAGTTTTAGATGGCTTAGAGCAAATTGATTTAATTTGTTTAGACGATATTCATTTAATTGCTGGTGATGAACGCTGGCAACAAGCTATTTTTGATTTGTATAATCGAGTGTTTGAGCAAAATAATTACTTATTAATCTCAGGGGATGAAAGTGTTCAGCAACTCGGTATTAGCTTACCTGATCTGGTTTCACGACTTTCTTGGGGCTTAACTGAGCAAGTAAAGCCTCTGGAAGATGAAGAGAAAATCATTGCCATACAACATCGTGCTACGCAGCGCGGTTTGTTTTTATCAGACGAAGTCGTTAAATTTTTACTGAATCGTTTGAGTCGCGATATGGGCAGCTTAATAACCTCACTTGATGTGTTAGATAAAGCCTCTATTCAAGAGCAAAGGAAAATTACCATTCCCTTTATCAAGGAAGTACTCAGTCTGCAATAGCTTGCTACCGGCCTTTAAGAAAGTCATCAATTAAATAAATAAAAAGCACGATTAAATTAATCGTGCTTTTTTGTTTTTTGCTCATTACCCAGAGGTCTAAAAATTAATGTTTAGGTAGAGGTTTTTCATAATAACGATTAAAGTTATCGTTGGGCATGAGTTCAGACGTTGGCATGTTTCCTTGAGTAAAGTCACCCGGAATAGCATAGCCTTTTAGTTGTTCCAGCATATGACTCATGCTTGTCGGGCTTGGGCTGACGGTTAAATTCTCCAGCCAACTATTTCCTACAGTCATAGCAATGGGTGTTGCTACTAAGTTCATCGCGGCTTGGCTGTCAAATTCAGGCAATACCCGGCTGGCACTAAAGAGCACTCTCGCTGTTAACTTGTTATCGCCAATACGACCACGTTGTCCCCAAGTCACAATATAGTCACTGGCAGATATGTTATCGCCAACAGGTTGATTGGTGATGGCAACATCGCGAAGAATACCAAAGCGACTTTGCATCATTAACTCTTCAAATAACATAGCGTAATCTTCGCGTTCACTTGAGTAGGCATAAAAATCAGTGGCGCGATCTGGGCTAAAGAAACCTTCAATGTCCGTAGGTAAGTAATTTTTCTGTGTTTGGTTGGCGGTTTCACCGGCAAAGCTAACTTGTCCTAAATCACGCATTTCTTGGCTCGCTAAAGGTAGGCTAATTGCCAGCTGATCGGATTCAAAATCAGTACTAACGGCCGCATCGAGGACACGTTGGCTACTTTGATGAATATACCATTCATTACTGGGGAAAAAGTCATTGGCATGGGCAAGCTCATGATACATTAAAGACGTTAAGCGATATAATCCGTCGGCTGGAGTGCGAGTGACTCGAGCTGATCTACTATAACCTTGACTAGCATAGTCATTATCTTTGATGTAACGCCAGGGCATAACAAATTGTAAATCATTACCAAAGTCAGCACGAAAGTCGGCTGCCTCATTAATGGTATCTCGCTCCTGAGGGGTTAACCAGAAATTTTCAGCATCTAAATAGATCGCCCCCGTTGCTGCCCAGTAAAAAGAAGGGCGGATATCATAAGCGATAACAATAGCCGTGGTAGCTCTTAATAAGTTCCTGATATCGTTATTAGCATCATTATTGGTTAAAAATTCTTTAAATCGATCACCCATCCACTGGTGAGAAACTACCACTCTGTCCATAATGCTTTCAACAGAAGGTATTGTAGGTGAACTTTTTACCTCTTCAGCAAGTAAGGGCGTTTGAGCTAAGGTACAAGAGCTGGTTAAGCTATTTGAATAGACGCAATTAACTAAATTGTCAGCGTAAGGGCTGTTGGGGTTATAGGAAAAAACACGAGCTTTGCGATCAGAGAAATAAGCATTACCCGAAATTGTCGCCGCTGGCTCTACTAATACCGCTACTTGGTCGTTATAGGTAATATTACTCGCGTCAGTCGCTGAAACATTAAAAGTAATCAGGGTGTCAACATTAACCTTGGGAGCATCAAAAAATATCGCTAAGTCACCGTTGCTATTCTCTGTAGTTAAGGAAACGGTTGGTCCACCTATTTGCTGCCATGTCAGGGTGCTGACATCTATTGTTTGGTGTATTTCACTGCGAAAAGAGACTTTGTTATCGGCCAAAGCTGCATGTGATAAACGTGCGGTAACTTTGTGAACCGCTGATTCAACGGATAAGGTTTTTTCTAAGACTTGCTCAATATTATTACTGTCGGTAAAACTGACACTAAAACTATATTCACCATCTACTGTAGGGGTAAAAGAAATGACTTTACTACTTGTGGCTAATACAGTCACAGTTTGACCAGAGGTTTGTTGCCACAGTATATTTGAAATAGGCTGGTTAGCCGCGAGCAGTAATAAATCCACACCTTGATTGATACCTTGTATTTCATCTAGCTGTACAATACCGGTTTCATCTAGCTGTACAATACCGGTTCCATTTTGATTGGGCTCATTATTAAATGAGTTACTATCACAAGCAGATAATGTTGCCATTACCGCTAGTGATAGTCCTAAGTTAAAGCCATATAAGTGTGAGTGCATTCAATTCCCTTTAATTTTCTTTTATTGTCTTTAACTTGACCGTATTAGCAAGTTTGCATTATTTATCTTTCTTTTTTCGTATGCTTAGCCCTAGCTCCTGACCACGGAATTTAGCGTAATAAGTTGCGCCAAAGAACATAGCGCTAGCAAATACTAACTCTAATATTGCCCATATTCTATCCGCTGGCAATACCCAGAGGGTGGTTAAGCTATGTAAAAAGTAAATTAAAACAATGAAATTTGACCATGCATAGGTAAAAGGGTTGCTTTGTAATAAACCTTTTAATGGAAATAATAACGGTAGGGTAAATAAGAGTAAGGAAGTTGAAGTACTTAAGCTTTCACTTGGGCTTAAAACAATTAACCATAACGGCATAAAGATAAGTAATGAAAAATAGCCCATTAAGGCTATTTTTTTGTAGGTATTGGTTGCAAGTCTTTGTTTATTCATTGGCTGCTTATTTATTTTGGTGATGTATGGTGATTTATATCTGAGATATATAGGTAATTTAATTGCTGTTTAGCGCTTGAAGAAGGTTAAAACATTCTCTGGAGGACGACCAATAATGGCTTTGTTGCCATCGGTAACGATAGGGCGCTCAACTAACTTTGCCGTATTCGCCATGGCGTTAATTAGCGCTTCTTCACTGGCGCCTTTTAAGTTTTGTTCGGTAAATTCAGCTTCTTTAGGACGCATCATTTCAAGTGCTGAGCAATTAAGTTGGCCTAATAGCTGTTTAATTTGTTTAACATCAAAGGGTGTTTTTAAGTACTCAATGATAGTGACTTCTTGCTTGCTCTGCTGTGCTTGCTCTTCAAGTAGCGCTAGTGTTTGACGACTCTTTGAACATCTTGGGTTGTGATAAATAGTAAACATGGATTTCCTTAATTAATAAAACGGCTGTAAAAATATCAATAGCTAGTGATTTAATCAAAAGGCTATAAACGTTTTAAACGATTCTCTTGCTCTTGAAATTGTAAAATACGGGCCTTTACGCGTTTTTGTAATAAAGGCTGTGCTTCAAGAAGGGTGTAACTGGTTTGTAGCTCATCGACAGCCTTAGAGTAGCCACCTAACAGGGCAAGTACTTCGGCTTTATTCATGTGCATAAGGCCAAGCTTGCCTTGAGAGCGATATAAGGTGGTTAATATATCATAAGCGATAAAATTACCTGGGTTGACTAATAAAAAGTCATGCAATATTTCCGCGGCTAGATCATAGTCTTTCACCGAAAGTAGTGCATTGGCATAGTTTAAACTGACCACTTGGTTGTTTGGCATAAATAAATTTAACTGCTCAAGCATCTTAATGGCTGAATCGGCTTGGTCATTTGCTAAATATACATCCGTTAAGGCATCGATATAAAATAAGTTATTTTTATCACCTTGTTTTAATGTTTCTAAAAGTTGTAACGCTTGTTTGGTTTGTTTGTCTTCAAAATACGATAGGGCTAAACCATATTGCGCCGCTGCTTTTATGGCATAGCGATTTTTCGATAATTGTTGTTGATAGAAAGCAATATTTGACTTGGCATCGCCTTGGTATCTCGCTTTTAAGCGCGACTTAGTCAGTTCAAAGCTTAAGCTGGGTGGTAAAGGCCTTGCGGGATAATTTAGTGCGCGTTGTCTAGCCTCAGCAATACGTGACTCAGGTAAGGGGTGAGTTAATAGCATTGCTGGTGGTTTGCTGGCGTAGCGATACTTTGCCGACATTTTGCTAAAAAAACTTGCTGCACCTTGTGGGTCAAAGCCACTATTGGCTAATAAAGAGATACCGACTCTATCGGCTTCTTTTTCATTACCTCGGGTGTAGTTAATACTTGCCTGTTGTGTTGCTGCCATACTCGCAGTCAGCGCTGCCATACCAACAGTGGGGTTAACTAAGGTAATCAAGACACTTGAAAGCATAGCCGCCATAGTTAAACTTTGTGTTTGGCTTTGTGACTCCAATCGACGGGCTAAGTGACGTTGGGTAACGTGAGATATTTCATGAGCAATAACCGAGGCTAGCTCACTTTCTGTGTCAGCTGTGGTAATTAAGCCACTATGAATACCAACATGGCCACCAAAAAATGCAAAAGCGTTTAATTCTTTATTATTGATAAGAAAAAACTCAAAGGCATAATTAACCCCTTGGGCATTTTTTACTAGGCTATTACCTAAATGATTGATGTATTCAATTAGCACAGGGTCTTGAATTAATGGCTGTGAACCACGTAATTGGCGCATCATCGCCTGACCAATTTGTAGTTCTTTATCTACTGATAAAACGCTGTAGCCAGAAATACCAATGTCGGGTAATTTATTTTTATCGTTCAGATTATTAATGGCGCTGGCGTTAAAACTTGTCGCCATCGCAATACTTAATGTCAGCAATAAGGCATTAAGCATGAGTTTTAGGTTAAACAATATTACATCCTATATTCATTATCGAAATATATTTATGTGGTTAGAAGGTGATCAAAAGGTGATTTAAAATAATTAGCTGTCTTGGTTATGGATATTACCATTTCTATTAGCAATTTCTTTATAAAACTCAGCAATACTATAGCCTTTGACCGCAACAATTTGAAAAGATTCGCTTAAAGTTGTAATTAATTCTTCAACTTTGTAGTGGGCAAACTTTAATAACGCGACATCGGCTTCGTCACCGCTTTGGAAGCAGTACATGGAAAATGCCACTAAGCTATTGATACGAAATAGCATTTGTGTCTTCTCCGGTAACCAAGTGTTAAAAGGGCAGTTACCTTTATTAATCATGTTTTGAGTAACATTTTTTCCATCTATAACAGGGTAACAATGTAGCTCATAACCCATGTCATTAAATTCATGCCGTAAGCTAATCTGTGCTTTATTTTTAATTTTTACACTCCCATCAGCGCCTTTGCTTGCGCCCAATAGGCTTAAGTTCCAGGAGTTTGGATTTAAAATCTGTTTGTATGCACTATCAAAACCATGAGTAAGTATGCCATCTACATCACCTAAAGAAGAAGAAAATATATGATACACCGCCGAGACGTCACCCCAATTTATTTTCTTTTTATAGGCATTAATTTCTTTTAAGTTAGCTTCCTGGCTTAATGTACTCATTTAATTAATATTCCTAGTAATAAGTAGTTTTTACATAAGACATATCTATAGAGGTACGCTATGATAACTTTAGTTAGTACAATGGATTAATTGTCGCAAATTAGTGAATTAAACTAAAGCGCTGTTTTACATATTCAAATGATTTATAAATATAATGGTATAGGTAAAAAGTGCCCAGTACCTTTAATTAACATGCGTTTATTGATAAAAAAAATGCAAAGTGGTGATGAGTGTATCATTTCTATCAATGATACCGGCTCACTAAATGATATCCCTAAGTTGTTAGATAAGCAGGGCTACCAATACCGTAAACACATAATTGCTAATGGTACGGTAGAAATTAGTATTAGCGTATAAACCCGAAAGCGTGTTATTTGCTGTTTACACCGAGTTATCACAGGCTAAGGTCGTCAAGTACATTTTGCATACTCAGCCTTGTCTACACATCAAACGCACTACTGTAAAATAATCCCGCAAGATCAACAGCCGTTAGGCTAAGCAAAATAAAAAATAGGTAATTATGTTCAAGTTATTTAGTGATTGGTATACACGTAAGTTTTCAGATCCTCATGCCGTAACACTCGTTGTGCTTTTAATCTGTATTGCATTATTTATTGCCTTGTTTAGTAGTTTATTGATGCCGGTATTTGTAGCTATCGCCTTAGCTTTTTTATTAGACCTACCAGTTAATAAACTCATGCACAGCTCTATGTCGCGCTCTAGTGCAACGGTTGTGGTGGTGATGACTTTTCTTGGTTTTTCTCTGTTGGCTGTTCTCGGGCTTATGCCAATTATCTGGAAACAAAGTAGTAATTTATTACAAGAAGTTCCCAATATGATTACCCAAGGGCAAGGTTACTTATTAACACTACCAGAAAAATACCCAGAATTTGTCCATGTTTCTCAAATTGAAAGCTTTATTGTTATGGTTAATGACAATTTACTTGAATGGGGTCAGGTCGCGCTTAAAGCGTCATTAAACTCTATTTCTGACATTGTTGCCTTGATGGTTTATTTAATTCTGGTGCCCTTAATGGTGTTTTTCTTCTTAAAAGACAAAACTGAATTAATGGCCAGTATTGCCTATTTTTTACCTAAAGAGCGCCGTATGGCCATTCAAGTAAGTAATGAAATGAATCAGCAAATTTTAAATTACATCCGCGGTAAAGTGATTGAAATACTTATTGTTGGTGCATCAACGACCATTGCTTTTGTGTTCCTTGATTTACAATATGCCTTATTGTTAGGTGTATTGGTTGGTTTGTCGGTATTGGTACCTTATGTCGGCGCGACTGTGGTTACTTTCCCCG
Source organism: Colwellia sp. (assembly GCA_022969215.1). GTDB lineage: Bacteria > Pseudomonadota > Gammaproteobacteria > Enterobacterales > Alteromonadaceae > Colwellia. The sequence goes on from JALJPA010000131.1 coordinate 10,242, forward strand.
TTATGTTAGTGGCACTTTTCCAATTCGGTTTCAGTAGTGAGTTTGGTTACGTTATGCTCGCCTATGGCATAATTCAAGCAATCGATGGCAATGTTATTGTGCCTTTACTCTTTTCTGAAGCGGTTAATCTTCATCCTGTTGTTATTATAATTGCGGTGATATTTTTTGGTGGTTTATGGGGGTTTTGGGGAATATTTTTTGCCATTCCTTTAGCTACGCTGGTAAAAGCGGTGATTAATGCTTGGCCATCAGTTCCTGAGCCTGATAGTACCAATGAAGCCGCTGAACTGTAAAAGCTGTAATAGTAATTTTAAGGAATTAGCGGTAATTAAAACCGCTAAAGCTAAGTAAACTTGAGTAAAGTTACAGTAAATTAAGGTAAATCAGAGGAAATGAAATGGACTTAACGTACACGCAAAGAATGATGCCGGCTAATAAACGTATGGCACTAGTGGCTCATGATAATAAAAAGGCTGATTTGATTGCTTGGGCGAAAAATCGCAGTGATGATTTAAAATTCCATCACTTATTTGCCACAGGTACTACCGGGACTTTATTAAGCTCTGCCATTGGCTTACCGATAAAGTGTCTGCTTTCAGGACCTATGGGTGGAGATCAGCAGCTTGGCGCATTAATCGCCGAAGGTGAGATTGATGTGATGATTTTCTTCTGGGACCCGCTTGATGCGGTACCTCATGATCCCGATGTCAAAGCGCTGTTACGATTAGCCGCAGTGTGGAATATTCCTATTGCTACTAATAAATCTACCGCTAATTTTCTTATGGATTCAGAGCTTATGACGCAAGAGAGTGCTATTGAAATTCCTGATTATGCGGCTTACTTAGCAGCACGTACTAAGTAGTTTCTGATAAGGGCAAAATAAAAGTTATTTATTCACCCTAATAAGCAGGTTTAACACGGTAGTACGAGAGCCGTTTTATGTTTTTTGTTTGCTTTTTCTAGCGGTACTTGCCCATTGAAATAGGCAAGTACTTTAGTTACGTCATTTATCCTATCAGCAAAACTCTTTTTATTAGCACGTTCATTAATGGTGTGATCGCCATCACCAAAGGGACCGAAACCATCTAATGTCGGTACGCCCATAGCCGAGATTGTATTTGCATCACTAACACCGCCACGCTTTTCCAGTTTAAGTGGCCGGTCAATAATCGCTTCAATTTTTTGAATTAGCAACACTTGCTGTTTGTTGGTTTGCATAATGTCTCGTTGTAATCCTCCGGAGAAGGACGACTTTATGCCGTTAATATTTTGCGTGGTAGCAATGCGTTCAATTGCAGTCAATACACGGTTTTTCTCAGTATTGTTAGTGAACCTGGCTTCAACGGTAATGCTTGCCTGTGGTGATATTGTGTTGGCGCCAATGCCACCCGACATCTTGCCTGCGTTAACTGTGGTACCAAAACTATTACGTGTTAATGCGGTGAGTTCAACAATCATATGTGCAGCAGCTAGATTGGCGTTAATGCCGTCGCTGTAATGATTACCCGCGTGTGCGGCTTTACCTTTAATATCGATGTTATAGGTAGCAACACCCTTACGGGCAATAACAACTTCGCCTTGTTCACCGGCGGCTTCAAAAACTAGGCAAAGATCATAATTTCTTGCGATAGACTGGGTTAAATGCTTACTATCGTCACTGCCACTTTCTTCATCACTAACCATTAACACATCAATATTGACAATATGGCCAGCATTTTTGTGTATTTGTCTTAGTGCGCAAAGCGCGACATAGTTGCCGCCTTTCATATCACAAACACCAGGTCCGTAAATCCACTCTTTGTCTTCACTGAAGTCTTCAAAAGTTCCTGGTGGAAATACCGTATCAAAATGACCGAGCAGCAGTATTTTTTTGCCAGTACTTTTGGCTGATTTATAGAGAATGTGTGCACCAATATGTGTCCGCTCGTGTCGCTCTACGCTAAAGCCTAGCGCCTGCATCCATTGGCTATAAAGCAAACCAACTTTATCTACGCCAACTTTATTCTTAGTGTAAGAGTTGATCTCTATGAGCTGTGCTAATTCCACGAAATCAAAGTTTGATTGAGTTGTTTTTGCGCCAGACATGATAATTCCTTTTTATCTAAATATCAGGCTATTTCACTAAAAACATAAGTCATTTTGATTACAGAATGATGAAACTTTTATTTAAAGTGATCTTTGTCATATATATGTAACAACGCCTACCTAATCTTAACAATGACTGTAAAAACATTTAATCAAGCGTAATAGAAAGGACTTTATAATGTCGACGTATACCGTAGGTATGTGGATGTATAAGAATGGCGGCGGCCATATTATCCAAGATGAAATGATCAGAAAGTTAAGAGCACGTGATATTCAGGTGATCCCTGATTTGAACTTGGCGAATGCGATGGCAACAGCCGGACATATACTTTGCAAAAAAGTAGCTATGGAAGAGCTGGACTTATTTTTTTCTTACAATGCCGGCAAGCAAACCCAATATCAAATGTACTTATATCAAATTTTGAATGAGTCGGTGCCGTGCATAAATAACTTCGACTCCTTTGCTTTAACCGAAGATAAATTTCGAACCTCGCATAAACTCACCCAAGCAGGTATAGCCACGCCGGACTATAAAATGTTGAAACGCGGTGATAAACCCAAACTTAAAAGAACCATGAAAGAATGGGGCGGAAAGCTGATTTACAAACCCACAGACGGTTGGGGGGGAATGGGCATTGTCAAAATAGAAAGTGAGTGTTCACTTGATATGTTGTTTCCCTTCTTAGAGCAAAGCAATCTCCCTTACTTCTACATCGAAAAATACATTAACTACGATATGACAGACTTTCGTATTGATGTGGTTGAAGGCCAATATGTTAGTTGTTATGGCAGACGTGCGCCCAGTGATAGTTGGAAAACCAATGTCACCAGTGGAGGCAGTATTATGTTACGTGAACCTAGCGCAGAAGCGGTTGAAATCGCTATCAAAGCGGCGGGTATTACCGGTCTAGAAATCGCAGGGGTTGACCTTATTTACGATCTTGAAAAAGAGCAGTATGTCGTGTTAGAGGTCAATGGTATTCCTGCTTTTGCAACGCCTGAGCAACAGCAGCAAGGACTTGATTTTAATCATCAT
>JALJPA010000132.1 GCA_022969215.1 Colwellia sp.
CGTGAGATAATACGTTCGGAATTTAATTTAAATGCTTGATGAATAAGCTCTTGGATATCTTTAAAATAATAAGTTGTTAAAGAAAGTTGAAGTTGTGCATGGCGGGCAATCGCACGGTGAGTAGTGCCTTTGATGCCATTGAGCGCTAAAACCTCAATCGCTGCAATCAGAATTCTTTCACGAGTCCTTTCTCCTTTAGAGCGACGTTTTACTGACAAGCTCTTATGCTGTTCAGTCTGCTCTGGAATAACTATATCTTTTACGGCCATGTTCAGCTCAGTTAAATTATTATCATTATATTTACCTTATATTAACATCGTTTCTTGCTGCTGATAATATTAAAAAAATACTTTATATACCCATGTTAAAATTTAGTTCAAATTGCAACATGGGCGTTAGTCTATATTAACCTAGCTGGTAGGCTGGAATGCAGCTAATTCTTTACTATCAAAATCGTCTACAGCAATTGCCCATTGACGGCCAGCTTCTGCAGTCGTTAGTAACTGAGCCTCAGCTTCTGATATGATGCTATCAGCGAGACCCCGCTCAGCTACCTTATTGAGTTGATAAAAAGGCAATTTTATATTTAAAGCACGACAGACTTTTTCATGGATTGGTTCACAATTAATTATATCTTCAAGCACTTGCTCTAACTTTCCAAAAATATTATTGCCATCGCGGGTTAAATATTGACCTTGACCTAAGCGAGTACGACTTGCGCAAGGGCTTTGTAGTAACCTTGCTACCTTTTGTGCTATTTCATCACTTGGTTTGTTCAGCCAAGTGCCTAGTGGAAATATAATCACCCGTAATAGTTTTGCTACGACTTTGTTAGGGAAATTATTAATAAGCTCGTCAATTGCATGTTGCATGTTGTAGAGACAATCTTCAACGGCATGCTGAACGAATGGCAGATCAGCACTTTTCCGGCCCTCATCATTATATCGTTTTAACGTAGCGCTCGCTAAGTACAACTCGCTAAGTACATCTCCTAGTCTTGCCGAAATACGCTCTTTGCGTTTCAGGTCCGCACCAAGGACTAACATTGAAATATCTGAAAGCATGGCGAGGTTGGCACTAAAGCGAGTCAGTAATTGATAATAGCGGCGAGTTTCATCATTAAATGGACTACCTAAGAAGCGTGCACCGGTAAGTGAGCACCATAAACTACGGCTAATATTACTGATGCTAAAACCTATATGACCAAAAAGTGCATGATCAAAGTCGTTAAGTGCTTGTTCATTGTTACTATTATTGGCGGCTTCTAGTTCTGCCAGTACATAGGGGTGGCAACGAATAGCGCCTTGACCGTAAATAATCAGACTACGGGTTAAAATATTAGCGCCTTCGACCGTGACGGCGATAGGAGCACCTTGATAGCCACGCGCTAAATAATTGTTGGGTCCCATACAAATACCTTTACCACCATGAATATCCATGGCATCGATAATGGATGAACGCATCTTCTCGGTAAGGTGGTATTTTGCTATCGCTGAAATCACCGAGGGTTTTTCGCCTAGATCGATAGCTCCGGTTGACATCGTAGTGACGGCGTCCATTAGATAGGCATTTGCGCCAATACGGGCAAGAGGCTCTTCAATACCCTCCATTTTACCGATGGGCATTTTAAATTGTCGTCTTATACGACTATATGCTCCAGTCGCTAAAGCAACGGTTTTAATACCGCCTGCACTATTTGATGGTAGGGTGATAGCACGACCAACGGATAGGCATTCAACTAACATACGCCAACCTTGTCCTGCCATTTCAGCGCCACCAATAATAAAATCAAGGGGCACAAAAACATCTGTACCTTGGGTCGGGCCATTTTGAAAGGGAATATTTAGCGGGAAATGCCTGCGGCCAATAATAATATTCGGTAAATTGGTTGGAATAAGTGCACAAGTGATACCCAAATCTTTCTTATCTGAAAGCAGTTGATCAGGGTCTTGTAATTTAAACGCTAAGCCTAATACGGTAGCAATAGGAGCCAGGGTTATATAGCGTTTATCCCAGGTTAGTTTCATACCTAAAACATCCTTACCTTCAAATTGACCATGACAAATAATACCAAAATCAGGAATAGCACCGGCATCTGAGCCAGCTTCTGGGCTGGTAAGGGCAAAACAAGGGATCTCTTCACCTCTAGCTAGGCGTGGTAAGTAATGGTCTTGTTGCGCCTTTGTACCATATTCTTGTAACAATTCACCAGGACCTAATGAGTTAGGTACCCCGACAGTACTGGCAAGTACTGAGCTAACACCGGTCAGTTTTTGTAAAACGCGTGACTGGGCAAAAGCGGAAAATTCTAAACCACCGTATTGCTTTTTAATGATCATGGCAAAAAACAGGTTTTCTTTTAAAAACTTCCATATTTCTGGCGGTAGATCAGCAATTTCATGGGTAATATGCCAATCGTTTACCATGGCGCATACTTGCTCAACAGGCCCATTTAAAAACTCTTGCTCCTGAGTGCTCAATCGCGGACGAGGATAATTATGTAGTTTGTTCCAATCAGGGTCACCGCGAAATAAATCAGCATCGAACCATGTGGTACCTGCATCAATGGCTTCTTGCTCGGTGGAGGACATTTGTGGCATTATCTTTTTGAAAAGCGCCAATAAAGGCATACTTATAAACTGTTGGCGAATACTATCAATATTCAGTGGTAGTGCGATTACGGCAAAGAGTAACCAAGAGACAATGCCAATGATGTTGAAAAACGACCCTAATACCATCAGCGTAGCAAAAGCTAAGGTGTAACTGGATAATGATGTTCTTGCGTAGCTCATAAACCAAGTAAGCGTAAATGCGACAAATAACCAAATAATAATATCCACAAGGATTCCCTTTTAGTGTTTTATAATGTGATGTTTATATAAGAAAAAGTAATTGAATTTAAAATACTTTTTAGTCAATGATATACTCTATTTATAGAATAAATTGATGATTTAGCCAAGCATATTTTACTTTTAAGTGTTTGGCTGTTTTAAGAGGTTAAGTATGTGTGAATTGTTAGCGATGAGTGCCAATGTACCAACAGATATCTGTTTTAGTTTTAGTGGTTTAATGCAACGTGGTGGAAATACCGGGCCGCATAGTGATGGTTGGGGAGTAACGTTTTATGAAGGTAAGGGCTGTCGTAGCTTTAAAGACCCCATGCCCAGTGCACATTCTCCTATTGCGGAGCTGGTTACTAAATATCCGATGAAAAGTGAAGCGGTAGTTTGTCATATTAGACAGGCTAATTCTGGTGAAGTTTGTCTTGAAAATACCCACCCGTTTGTTCGACAAATGTGGGGAAAAAATTGGACCTATGCTCATAATGGTCAATTAAAAGATTTTGCTAGTGAACTACCGATTGAGTTTCACTTACCTATTGGCACAACGGACAGTGAACATGCTTTTTGTTGGATACTTGAACAATTGCACTTAGAATTTGGCGCTAAGCAAGTTGCAGCTAAAACCTTATTTGCTTTTGTTGCCTCACTTGCGGCTAAAATCGATAGCCTTGGCGTTGCCAACATTATTATTACCGATGGTGAATACTTGTTCGCTTACTGTTCTAATAATTTACATTGGCTTACCCGCAAAGCTCCTTTTGGCCAAGCCAGTCTTATTGACGCAGAAATGGCGGTGGATTTTAAAAAAGAAACCACCAGTAATGATGTTGTTACTGTTATTGCCACCAAACCACTCACAGATGATGAGACCTGGCATAAAATGGTACCAGGTCAATGGCAGTTATTTTGTTTAGGAGAGCTAGTTGCAAGTGATATCACTAGTGCAGGTGTTAATTCAGATCAAGAAAGTGCTTAAGGGTTAAAGCTACTAACACGCCGCTTTACTATTCCTTTAGCTAACATCATAAAAACTCCAAGCGATAAAGCGACTGATCTTCTGTCCTTGAGCCATGTTAATGACTTTAACTTGGCATGCTTGGGCTTTTTTTAAGTTGAGCTTTAGCTTAGATATATGGTCCTTTTTCGATACTAGACAAGTAAACCAAAGTACCTGTTTTTGATAAGCCTTACTCTCTTTAATCATTTTACCAATGAAAGCTAATTCGCCACCGGGACACCAGAGCTCAGCTTTTTGTCCACCAAAGTTCAGCTTTTTGCTTTGCGCTTTAGCAGGGGCCTTCGCTTTATTCAAATTTTGCCATTTTCGGCTAGTGCCTTGGCTAGCTTCAGCCAAAGAACGGTGAAATGGCGGATTACATAGGGTTAAATGATAAAACTCATCCTCAGCAATAATACCATTAAATATATGATTGCTATCTTCTTGTAAACGACAGGTAATCGCTTTATCGAGAGTCTTATCTGCAGAGACTATGTGCTTGGCAACTTTTATGGAAATGGGGTCAACATCAGAAGCGACAAAGTGCCAACCGTATACTCTTTGTCCTAAAAGGGGATAAATGCAACTTGCCCCTGTGCCTATATCAAGCACCTTCACCTGTTTTGTATCTACTCTAAGTGTTTTAGTCGTTGTCGCAAGTAAGTCATGCAGATGGTGAATATAGTCTACTCTTCCTGGGATTGCTGGGCATAGATAGCCCTCAGGTATGTCCCAAAAATTAATGTTATAGTCACTTTTTAATAATGAAAAATTCAGGGCTTTAATAGCCAAAGGATTTGAAAAATCTATAGTATCTTGATTATTATATTTATTTTTTATAATAAAAGGTGATAATTTAGCATTAGCTTTCACTAATGCCTTAAAATTATAACCCTGTATATGTCGATTTTTTTTATGCAAAGTAGCACCGTTAGAATAAAAAGATGATTTGAATAGCGGCTTGCTTAATTACTACTTGGCTTTTGGCCAATTTTAAAATAGCCATTACTGGTAAATTGTACGACCTGTTGGCGTTTTTTACCCAATAGAATAGGACCATCATCCATAAACAAAAAGTTTTTCCAACAACGCTTGAATATCAACCAGTTGGTTTCTATGACATTGTCTCGTGAGCTGCAGTAGTAGACTACTGTATTTTGATCCCAGTCCAGATGCTTTTCGATTAGCTCAGGTAGCGCTTCTTCATTACTGTCCCAAAGACCTTCCCATTTCCCTTGCTCTAACCAATTGCTCTTATCAGTAGGCCAATCGCCTTTTTTGAAAAAATCAGGGTGATCTACTTGGCGAGAAATAAAGGTATCCCATACAATATTGGCGCGTTCAATATTCATAGGCTTTATTTTTGCTAGGTCAGATTCTGCAATAGGTAAACTTTTATGCTTGAAAATCCAAGCATTTTTTAAACTTTCAAGTGGCAGGTAATTCATTAATATCGCTCAAAAAGGGAAACAAGGTAATTATACCCAGCAATTGCCAAATAAAAAAGCGCTACATAAACTAACAAATTAACATCTGCCTCTATGACAGAGTAATCCACCTATTATGCGGTGAATTAATGGTTTAGCGGCTTGAGCTTTAATTTGTATAAATCCATACTTTTTATCGCCAGGAAGAGCTAAGTGCATAAAAACGCATTCAATTGAATGAATTTCAACCACTGAAAGATCAACAGACCCGAGTTAAAAAAAATGGCCAACTGATATTTCAACGGGCCATTTTTTGTTATTATTTTAAATCCTAAAGCGAAACATGGTTGAGCTTTGAACGACCAACTTCAGCCAGTGGAAATTAGGAGATATTATCTGGATGATTTTTTTTAGCAATTCGATAGGCGTCAAAAGCGGCAATTCCCCAAATAAATAGCATTATATAGCCCGTAGTAGCAAGTTGAGGGTTATCTATTACCCCTTGGTCCATCAATGCTTGTTGGATTGCCGAAATCTCCATAGAAACGTCCCCTCGCATAATGCTATCGATAACTTGTTGACTCTTAGTAAGGATATCTTTAACAAATCCCAAGAGCAGATAAGCAAAACTAGCAATAAAGCCAAGGGCTATCGCATATTTCTTTAAGAGTATATGCCCAACACCGGGGAAAATCAGTAATGAAAATAAGGTAACTTTGGTTGTTTGTTTCATGTGTGGACTACAGGTAAGCCTTTTAAAGTACAGTCATCATATAGTGATAACTTAAGTTAGGCTATACAAAATAACCGCAGTTTGGTTGCAATGGCAGCCAGTTTTGTTCCTTAAGAAACTGTTCCGGTTCAATAATCAAACGATTGTTTTAATTGAAATAAAAATGTATACTCAAAACTATAAAAAATATCAAATTATATTTTTAATAAATTTAATAAACTCAGATGCTTGCGATGTGAATGAAAGTCATTACTACTGGGCATCTTAGCGCAACGATAAATAGGATTTGGTTTAGCAATAGAAATGTTAAATATAAGTAACATAAAATTAACGCTTGTTTAATTTATGTTCAAATGGTATTAATTAATAAAATAAAAATAAGGAACGGTTATGCCACAAGCAGCAGTTCGCCAATATGAGGAAGATGAGCATTTGCCAACAGCAGAAGTTGATCAACAGGCAGCATCACCTACGGAATCTGAAGAAGCATTAGCTAGTGTGGACACTCCGATTGCTGACGATAAGCAAGAAGAACCCTATTACCAATATACCGTTGATACTAAGGATCCCGATCCTTGGTTGATAAAGCATAAAAGAAAAATTATTGCTTTAGTTATCTTAGCTGTAGCTGCCGTAGCCGGTAGCATGTTCTATAAAGACAATCTATTAAATCAACAAACACAAGCTATTGTCGCTGCACCGCAATTGAATGATTTTTATTATATCGATTTTCGTCTAATCAAAGATAATCTTCGTCCCGCTGAAAAGTTTCGAATGGCGAAAGTTTCAGATATTACCGGTGATGTGGTAACCATTAACTTTAGTAGTTATTTTTATAGACAAGAGCATGAATTGAATGAAGCCATTCGATATGCACAATTAAGGTACGAAAAGTTTTTCCAAGAAAAACGTCATAATTACAAAATTAGTGAATTACAGGCAATGATCGAGTCGGGTGCTATTGTTTTGGCGCGTCGTCCTGAAGGTAATATGCTTGATGGCAATGTTGTTGTGCCGGATTCACATTTTGACTCTAGTTCAGTATTCATCCCCGGTAAAAAAGAAAATTTTTCCGGCTTAGAATATTTAAAGTTTTCTAAAGGCGGTAATAAGTCTGAACTAGCCTTAGAGAAGTTTCAAGAATCAGCAGACTTAGGTTTTGCTAAAGGTCAAGTAAACCTTGCTCAAATGTACCTTAATGGTACCGCGGTAGATAAAGATTTACACCAAGCACTTTCTTGGTTTCAAAAAGCTGCTTTGCAAGCTTATGAGCCAGCAATATTAAAGTATGCAATAGTTTGTCAACAAGTTGAAAGTTGTGCCGTTGCAGATTTCTACCAAGAGGTAGTTAACGCAGGTGTAAATATTGAATTTACTAAACAAGCGAATATTAGAGCCACTACGAAAGCATTTGAAAAAGCATTAGAAGACGCTAAAAACTAGCAATAATACTGTTATTATCATTTGATAATGAATGACTAAAAAAGGCTTAAATTTATTTAAGCCTTTTTTATATCTACCTTTAACGTAGAAGAACAACGTAGCAAAATCAAGCGATAATAAAATCAGTTGTTAAACTATTTTTCATACACTCGGCTAAAGGGCGGTAGAGAATCAAGTATTTGCTTACCATAGCGTTTGGTTACTACCCGCTTATCGAGCAGGGTTATAACACCTTTATCCCTTTCATTTCGTAATAATCGCCCACAAGCTTGAACAAGCTTTTTTGAAGTATCTGGTACTGATAATGTCATAAAAGGATTACCGCCTTTTGCGGTGACATATTCAGCTTGTGCCTGTTCAACAGGTGAGGTTGGTACCGAGAATGGCAACTTAGTAATAATTAAGTTATTGAGGTAGTCTCCAGGTAAATCTAGCCCTTCTGAAAAGCTCTGGGTACCAAAAATAATACTTTGTTTGTTATTATCACAACGCTTTTTATGCTGCTCTATTATTTGTTGGCGTGATAACTCTCCTTGCACCATTATTTCAAGTTTACTGTTGTCTCTTAGGGTTTGTGCGACTTTATTCATTTGCCAATAGGAAGAGAATAGCACTAAGCTAGCACTGCCCTGGTCAAGGTACTTAGGTAATTTAGTAATTACTTCATCAGTGAAATCAGCAGCACTGGCCTCATTGTTCATCTTCGCTATGACCAATTGTGCATTGTTCTGGTAATCAAAAGGCGAATCAACTTGTTGATATTGACTACCGTCATCATTTCTTAAACCGACTTGAAAGCGAAAGTGGTCGAATGAATTTAAGGCACGTAATGTTGCCGAGCACAATACTGCGCCTTCACATTTGCTCCACAGCATATTGTCTAGGGTGAAGCCTACTTCGATAGGAGATGCGCTTAATAGGTAATCATGACGTTTACTGGTTAGTTTTTCTAACCAACGTGCCATTGGCGCAGATTTTTCATTATCGGTTTTGGCATACATAGTCCAAAGTGCCGTTAAACTCTCTAAACGTTGTAACAGAAAACCGGCTTCTCCAAGTAGAGGCTCAGCTAGATAGGTTTGCGTATCGCCATCTTTTACCGATTCAATAAGTCCGTTATAGAGTTTATTTAAATGGCTTAATGATTTTTTACTCAGGCTTTGTATATCTTCCGCCCAATTTTTTAATGTTGGTGGAATGATGCCATTTTCAAATCGATATACTTGTTCATCATGCGGAGATTTCTTAGTAAATTTATTACCTTGGGATAGTGAATCATCTGCTTGAAAATAGACATTGGCATTAGCTTCAATAAAGTTAAGGACTTTTTGCATTTCCAACAATAATTCTTGGCAGTCATCACCTAACTTTAATGCCGGAGAAATAGCACTCTGAGACTTAATCAACTTAGCCATTTTATCGCCGGTTTCACCAAGCTTTGTTAACCATTCAATTGTGCCCTTTAAGGTGATACTGGCACTGGAAAAGTCACGTGTCACCTTTGGCAGGTGATGTGCCTCATCAATGATATAAAAGGTATCCTCAGGAGAAGACAGTATTCTACCACCGCCTAGCTCTAAGTCAGCCAATAACAAACTATGGTTTATCACTAAAACATGGGCTTGATCCATAGTTTCACGCGCCTTGTGGAAAGGGCAATGACTATGCTCAGATAGGTTTTTTAAACAGCTGTGTTTATCACTTTGCACTTGCTGCCAAATATGTTGTGGTAACTGTGTTTTCCATGAATCAATATCGCCAAGCCAACTACCATCGAGTAGTGCTTTGTGCATGGCATTAAGTGTTCTGACATCTTTGGCATCGGGTTTTTCTGCGAAAGTAAAACCCACTTGAGTTGGCTCATTACCTGAGCTGGTTGTTACCGCTTGGGTGAGTTTTTGGCGACAGACATAACGTTGTCTGCCTTTAACTAAAGTGAAGTCAAAATTTAATCCCGCGTGCTCTTTTAAAAAGGGTAAATCCTTGTCGACTAATTGTTCTTGCAAGGCGACGGTGGCCGTTGAAATACAAACCTTTTTATTTCGAGCAAGGGCGAGTGGAATGGTACCTAAACAATAGGCGAGTGATTTACCTGTACCTGTACCGGCTTCAATAGTAATAATTTTTCTATCTTTACTGTATTCACCAGCGAGCGTCTTGGCTATTTCGGCAATAAGGAAAGTTTGTTGTTTACGAGGATTAAAGTGCGTTAAGTTCTCGCCTATGGCTTTATAAGCCTGACGAATAGCTTGTTTTAACTTATCAGATAACATTGTTACTAGTTTCCAAAAAACAGAAGATCGGTTACACTGCTGTATATATTAACAGGTTTATCCGTGTAGCACGAAAAAAATCAAGATAAAATGGCAATTTCTAACACAAGCAATATCAATAGTGGTTTCTTACTGACCCGACAAGTGCAAGATAGCGCGAGTGGTTTGCAAATAACCCTGTGGCTGAAAAGCAACTCTGGCCCAGTTAAACTGCAAATACTTAATGAGTTAGCCGTTTTTTTTATTGAACATCATCAACTAGAGCTAGCGCTTAGTCGCCTGAATGAACAACGAATTCCCCTGGTAAAGTTTCAACAATTATCCTTGAAAACCTTTGCTCAGCAAAAAGTTGCTGGTCTATATTTCAGTTCTATGCGCAGTTTTTACCGTGCTAGGGATGCCTTAAAAGTCCAACAAATAAAATGTTATGAAGATGATATTAGGCCCGATGATAGGTTTTTAATGGAACGCCACATTACCGCTGATATTGATTTTATCGGTAAGGGTGTAGGTGATTATATTGCTGGCAATCAAAATGAGTCAGCTTCTAAGAGCTATCAATTAGTAAAACAAACCCGGTGTAAGCGTACTCCTGTACCCACTGAAATTAGCCTTACAATGCTTTCTATAGATATTGAATGCTCTATGCAAGGGGAGTTATACTCTATTGGTTTGTATGCTTTTAATACTAACTCTTCGGGTATTAAAGAAGAGTTTAAGCGGATATTAATGATTGGTGAGCCGCAATCAAAGGCTGAAGATTATATTCAATGGTTAGCTGATGAAAGGCAGTTGCTACATAAATTTATTGATGAAGTGAATAACTTTGATACCGATATTCTTATTGGCTGGAATGTCATTAATTTTGATTTCTTATTGTTACAAAAACGCTGTGATCTCCATGGCATTAAGTTTGCCATCGGCCGTGATGGTAGTACGCCTTACTGGCGTAAAAATGCCAATAACCCTGAGCAAAACTTTATTGAAATAGCCGGGCGTGTTGTTCTCGATGGTATTGATTTACTGAAAAGCGCGACCTATAGTTTTTCCAGTTTTTCTCTTGATAATGTTGCCCAGAATCTACTTGGCTTGGGTAAAAAGGTTGCTGATGTTGACAATAGAGTACAAGAAATCACTGATAATTTTCATCATAACAAAGCAGCACTAGCCGCTTATAACCTAGAAGATTGCCGTTTAGTTTGGCTTATTTTTGAAAAAACGCAGCTATTAGCATTTGCCCAACTAAGGGCACAACTCACCGGCCTTGCCATTGATAGAGTCGGTGGCTCGGTTGCCGCCTTTACCAACCTTTACTTACCAAAGTTACATCGCAGTGGTTACATTGCCCCAAATATGGGCGATGGTGACTCGGGTTTAGTATCTCCTGGTGGTTATGTGATGGATTCCATTCCAGGGCTCTATAAAAATGTGCTTGTTTTGGATTTTAAATCACTATATCCATCCATAATTCGTACCTTTAAAATTGATCCCATGGGGTTGATTGAGGGGCTTAAAGAGGTTCGTGCGTTTAATTCTGCTCAAGATAAAGTAGGGCAATTAGATCACGATAATCGACACCTTGTTATTCAGGGCTTCGATGGTGCTTATTTTTCAAGAGTGGCGCACTTTTTACCTGATATTATCGAGTCTCTTTGGTTAGAGCGAGATAAAGCCAAACTACAAAAAAATGCCGCCTTATCACAAGCGATAAAAATTATTATGAATAGCTTTTATGGCGTACTAGGCTCTACCGGTTGTCGATTTTTTGATCCTCGGCTATCTGGCTCTATTACCAAACGCAGCCATGAGATTTTAAAGAAAACCAGCAAGTGGATTTCAGCAAAAGGTCATAAGGTCATCTACGGTGATACTGACTCCATTTTCGTTTATATCGGCGCTGATAAATCAAAGCAGCAGGCTAAGCAGTTAGGTTTGGAGTTACAGGGGTTTATTAATGATAAATGGCAACAGACCTTAAAAGAAGACTTTAAAATTACCAGCCAATTAGATATTGAATTTGAAACGCATTTCACTCAATTTTTAATGCCAAAAATACGTGGCTTTAATACTGGTAAATACGCCGGTAAAGATCAAAAAGCTATCGGAACTAAAAAACGTTATGCCGGTATTGCTAATGGCGTCATGATTTTTAAGGGCCTGGAGACAGTGAGAAGTGATTGGACCGAGTTAAGTAAAGACTTCCAACAAGAGCTTTATCGGTTAGTGTTTAACGATGAACCCATTGATGAGTATATTCTAAAAATAGTCGACGATTTGAGGCATGGCCTCTTTGACGAGCGATTGATTTACCAGAAAAAAATTCGACGTCAGTTAAATGATTATGTTAATACTCCCCCTCATATTAAAGCTGCTTTGATTGCTAATAAAAAGCTTGAAGAGCAGGGCTTGAAGCAAAAATATCAGCATAGAAGTACTATTCGCTATGTTATTACCTTGGATGGTGTACAACCCCTAGAGTTTAAGGACAGCAAACTTGATTATGATTTTTATGTGGAGAAACAACTTAAACCGATAGCAGATGATATTTTACCCTTTATTGGCAAAGACTTTGAATCCATTGCCGGTGATCAGTTGGGTCTTTTTTGAAGGCTATTTAATGGCTGCTATTGTTTTTTATTTTAATTGCATTTAATAAGACATTTATTTTCAATTTATATTAACAATTTCTAGCCAGTAAGCTTTAATCAGGTTATAACTACTTTATAAAAAATTTTAGATGGCTAGATAGCTGAACTGATACCAAACGGATTGATTAACTGACCAACTTAGAACTACGTTAGTGAGCTTAGAACAAGCAAAATGTGTTAAACATAGTTATTCTATATTTCATTCATTTTGTGACGTTATCAGTTTACTAACGAGTTCCCGAAGGACGAGTTTAAAAGGCTTACATGCGGCGTTATTGATTTTGACAAGGGAATAACCATTCTCTTCAATCAATGTCTTGCCTCTAAGCCTTTTAATTCTCGCTAAGTGATCAGTTAATTAGTCCGATTGGTATAATATTTATTCTGCTAAAGCTGAGTTTTTCCAATGGAAGTGATTATGAAACAAGATACTAAAATAGTAAATGCTGGACGAAGTGCTAAATGGACTAAGGGTGTGGTAAACCCTTCAGTTACCCGGGCCTCAACGGTTGTTTTTAATACGGTAGCCGAAATGAATCATGCCGTTGCTAACCGACATAATCAAACCATGGTTTATGGTCGCCGTGGCACCACCACAGCTTTTGCTTTTAGTGATGCTATGACCGAGTTAGAGGGCGGTGCTGGTTGTGCATTATACCCATCGGGTACTGCGGCTATTACCAATGCAATTCTCGCTTTTGTCCAGCAAGGTGATCATATTTTAATGGTTGATAGTTCTTATGAGCCTACCCGTGATTATTGCGATAAAATTTTAGCTAAAATAGGGGTTACCACTACCTATTATGATCCTATGTTAGGTGCTGGAATTGAAGCGCTGATCCAAGAT
>JALJPA010000133.1 GCA_022969215.1 Colwellia sp.
AAAGAATAAATAGAGCGAAACCACCAAAAAAGACAATTTAGTAAAATTGTCTTTGGCTACTTTAACCTGCTCACTCAAGGATTGATTGTCACGCAACACTTGGGCGGACAATAGCTCTAAGTCACTAACATATAGTGTAGTAATCTTGTCAGAATCAGCAACCCTAGCTTGCCAATCGTTATTTTCTTGAATTGATATATGGGAGAATAAATTGACGATAATATCATTTTCTTCAGTAGCGCTAATAAGTTGTAAAGCTAAATTATAACCGCCCTTATTTATTAGCTTGCCCTTTATACTCGTTAGCGTTTGCCTTAGTTGTATTGATTGCTCATTAATGCCCTTTGCCAAATAGGTTTGCCGACCAGAAAAGAGTAAGTCTTGAGTGGTTAGCCAAAGTTGCGACATAGTAAATACATGGTCAAGGTTCTGTACCAGTAAACGTGATTGATAATGGGCTCGAGATATCTGCTCAACCTTTTGATATTGATGCCAAAGGCTTGCAAAAATAATCACACCCGACAGTAGCGTCGAGATAGCTAATAGCTGATTATAATTAGAAATCTTCATCATTAATTCGCCATTTTAAGTTAGAAAAATAAAGCCTTATCACAGTTAAAGTTTTTCCAACTCCTCTCCCCATAACATTTCTGTGAGTAACAGGGTTTTCAGTGCGCACCTTAAAACCACATTGGCTAACTCAGGAGCGCCTTGTGCATGCGTTAACACGCTTTCATTGGCCGTAACACCGTCGGCACTTAACTGCTGCTTCAATTCTTGATAGTTTTTACCAATAAACATGGCCTTAAAATCGCTTTGTTGGGCAATTTTCTTTTTAGGGCTCCGACAGCGTTGAAAAACAAAGTTACGGATTCTTAAGTCTTTATCAATAGCCCAAACTATTTCGACTAGACCCCAATCACTTTGCTCAGATCTTACATGAACATAACCTAGGATTTCCTTACCGAACATTGCGATATACAAGGTATGTCGACCCAGCTCACTAAAGTGTAAATCATTACTAGGTAGTGCAATTTGTACTTGTGATCTAATGTTGTCATCGACCGTTTTAACAATGGAAAGTTGATTGGTTTTTTGTGGATACAACTCTGCTATTTGCGCAACGGGGTCACGTAACGAGCAATAAGCGATGGCATTGACATTACCCGATAGCAATATCAACATGAGTAAAATTAGTATTAATACAATAGCGTGCATTTTCATATTAGTACCTATACCTTAATTGAACGCTAGCCAATTGTTGTTTTTGACCGCTTGCCGGAGTATTAATTTGCTTAACGCCTGACATACTCAACTCTAGCTGGGTAGTAAATTGATAACTAAAACCAATATTTATTCGCTTATCGGTACTTTCTTGAAACTCTTTATCCTTGATGATGAACTGACTATAGAGTTTTAGCTGATTATTTATTGAGGTTTTATTTAGCTCAATTAAGCTGTATTTTTCTTTTTGCCAGCCCTGTGATTGTTTATTGTCTTCACCTAAGGCTAATTCCCCTAAGAATCCCCAGGTACCCCAATAGTACTGCCAATCAAGGGCTAACCTTTTTCGTGAGATATTATCAATGTTGCCATCAAAAATGGATACACCAATGACCAAGTCATGGTGACTTAATGAGCCTATTCGACCAGTAACAGCATAAGAGCCGTCAACCGACTTTGCCTTATCTTTACCGCCTAGAGTGTAACTCAAGTTGTATTCTATTTGGCTTATGACTTTGTTTAAGCTAACTCCCCAATCGAGCTTGGTGCCTAAGTTTTTTCCAAGGTAGTAATCAAGTAGGCGGCCATTGGTATCAATACTCTCTTCTAAGCCAAAAGGTAAAGTAAAATGCCCTACTCGCACATTTGGCAGCCAATTAGGTCCGGCAGTATAATTGAGGTGCGCTTCTCGAATAATAAGGTCACTATCATCTTTTGAGCTAAATAAGAAAGGTACTGGCATATGGTTTGATAACTTAGTCCAATACAATTGCCCTACGCCATAGCCAATATCACCAGTAGAATTTGTAAATACTTTATGAGTATCGATACCTAAAGCATAAATTCGACTGCTATTATCTAAAGCTTGATTATGATTTAAGCGAGCACTGCCGTCGATACTCCACCTAAGATTTTGTGCAAAGGTGGCATAACAAGGTACTGATAAAGCCGAAAAAACAAAGCTTAAAAATAATACTAATAAAATAACAGCCAAAGGTTTCATAGCTCCCCCTACGGAAAATAAGTCTTAGTCATTAACTCATAAGTAATGTTTATAAATTTACAGCTAACCTATTAAGGACAACGTTGCCGGTACATACAGAAGCAGCTAAGGAGTACTCGGCATTTATAACCAAATCATCGGTAAGGGTATCTTCTAAGTTGGCAATACCTACATTAGGCCGTAAAAGATGCGGGCTTTTTTGAGCTAACCAGATGATGCGCTTAGCAAGTAACACAGCATCAGCTGCACAAGTTTCAATAAGTAAAATAGCAAATGTATGCTCCCCCCACTTTATTAAGGGGTCTGATGCGCGGCGCTTTAATAATTTTATTACGGTCAAATCTTTACTTTTAGCAGACTGTTTAGCGTCTGATGACTCGATTTTCACTAACAGTAAACTTAACGAGTGTTGATAGCGCTTAGCCCTGGCAACTTCATAACTTAACCAGCTTTCGACAAAGTAGTTTTTCGATAATACGCCATCGCTTTCCGCATAAGAGACAGTGCCCATGGCTCCTTGTCTAAATAAGCTTTTTTCGATACGAATGAGTAAGGTCTTTATATCAAAAGGCTTGATGACGTAATCATCAGCACCAGAGAGTAAACCAGCACTTTCCTCTGTTATTTCACAGGTCAACATAATGATAATGGTCGAGGCAAATTTGCTATCACTCCTTAAAATCCGGCAGGCTTTTAAGCCATCCATGACAGGCATACGGATATCCATAATAATTAAATCGGGAGGGAATTTATTTGCTAAAGCTATCGCTTCTTCACCATTGCCAGCCTCGCTAATGGCTACCCGTTTATCGCCTTTATTAAATTGACGGTGAATTCCTCTTTTCAAGGTCTGTCTAACACCTTCTTCATCATCAACGATGAGGACACTTTTTTCTCTTAACATATGATCCCCTTACCCTGGAAATATAAAATAAAATATTACTCAGTAGGTTTAAAACTTCAATTTAAAACCTTATAACTCCTGAGTGATACCTGAGTGATAATTGAACTGCAATTGATATACCAAGACATCAATATTTTAGCTGCTTTCATTGAAAAGCCTTAGTTCTCTAGGTCATAGCAAGATTGGAGTATTAAGCGAGTTAAGAAAGCGGGGTCTGTGGTATTTTTAAATTAATAGTATTTTGCAAAAAGCAACGCAGGGCAATAATAGTTAGATAGGAAGAATCAGCCTGCTTTCAACTAGCATGGCAATTATTAGACTGGATTCAATTGCAGTGGCAATGCAAAAAGCCAGCATAAAGCTGGCTTAGCGGTAGCTAAATAAAAAGGTATAGTTAAAAGCTGTAATTAAAAGGTATGACTAAAAGGTATGACTAAAAGGTATGACTAAAAGGGGGTGCCTTATATTCTGACACCTTCAATATGTAAAGCCATTTCTACATGGGTTGATGCTGGCCCTAAATTATAAGTAATGCCGTAATCTGCAAGTTTTAAGCTGGTAGTACCGGAGAAACCTGCACGATGTCCGCCCCAAGGATCTTGCCCTTCACCAATTTTAACAACAGCAAAAGAAATCGTTTTAGTGACACCTTTTAAAGTAAACTCGCCGATAACCACGGCATTTTCATCATCGCTGAAGGTGATACTTTGACTGGTAAATGTTGCTTTAGGAAAGCTGCTTACATTTAAAAAGTCTTTACCTTTAAGGTGTTTATCACGCTCGGCATGATTAGAGTCTAAACTTGTGGTATCAATTTCAATATTGATTGTTGCCTTATTTGGCGCCTTAGGATCATAACTAAAGTCACCATCAAAGGTATTGAATCGCCCTAATAACCAGCTATAGCCTAAATGCTTAATTTTAAATTGTACAAATGCATGGGCGCCCTCAACGTCTACTTTATAACTTGCCGCTTGTACTGTGCTCGGTGCTACTAAGGCAAAGAGTGAACTTGCTAATAAGCTGGTTACTAGTGTTGTGGTGATTAATGTCTTTTTCATGTGAATTTCCTTGTCTTGGGTCTAATAAACGTTTTAGTTAAGGGTCTGCTAAAGAGCCTAATTAAGTGCTGCCTGTAAAGTTTTATTGTTTAGATTTTGTTAGTTAGTTGATCTTACTGATTTATTATTGCTTGGCATAACTTTTAGCATCCGCAGCAAGGTATTATTTTTATTGATAAAATGATGCTTGAGCGCCGCAAGTCCATGACCGGCACTAAGTAAGATAAGCGTCCAGGCTAATATTTCATGAATATTACCGGCGATATCTTCTTGGTTGGCAATACTCATAGGTAATGCTGGTACAGCGAACAAGCCGAATACATCTATTGATCTGCCATCTGCGGTAGAAATTAAATAGCCACTTATCATCAAAACCGCCATCAATACATATAACGATATATGGGCATAATGCGCCGCTTTAACTTCGAATTTACTCGCTGATTTATCTGCATTTTTTGGTGTGATATTAACCACACGCCAAACAACCCTTAACATCAAGGCAACGAATAGCGTTATACCAATGTTTTTATGTAAGTCGAGCGAGCCTTTATACCAAGCATCGTAATACGTTAGTTCAACCATATAGAGTCCTAAACCGAATAAGGAAAATATTGTAATTGCCATAAGCCAGTGCAGTATTATGGCAACAAGACCGTAACTATTTTCGCTGTTCTTTAGTCTATTTGTACTCATGCTGCTATCTCTTTATTTTGGTAGCTTTTTATATGGCTACCAACGTCCTTATTAAGTTATTAACGCTACTATAACCAACTAAAACCTATTAAAAAACATCAATAAATGCGAAACTGTTGTGCAAAAATGCACAACTAATACTGTAAAGTGCCTAAATATTAGTGAGAATAGTGGGATAAGTAATGAAAGATATTTCCTGGGATGATTATAAAATAGCGTATCAAGTCGCCATTGACGGCAGCTTAAGCAAAGCCGGTATATCTCTTCAAATAAACCATGCCACCGTATTAAGACGGATAAACCAATTAGAGCAGGCGCTTGAAGTAAAACTATTTATTCGCCACCAACGTGGTTATAAACTTACCGATGCTGGTTGTGTGTTAATGGATGAAATGCCCGAGATGTTGGCAAAGTTTTCCCGTTTAGAAAATAAACTGCAAAATGTTGAGGGGGATATTAGCGGCGAGCTTAGGATCACCACGGTCAGCTCATTCTCTCCAATAATCACCCCTAGCCTAAAAGCGTTTAGGGACGCATATCCAAAGATACGCCTTAAGCTTATCTCTACCGATGATATTGTGCCGCTCGACTCTGGTGCCGCCCATGTTTCTCTTCGCGCAGGCCCTTGCCCTACAGGCGGTGATATTATTGTCAAAAATTTAACCAAAATACGAACAGCTTATTACGCCACACAAGGTTATGTTGATAAATACGGTAAACCTAACTCAGCCAATGAACTTAACCTGCATCAGTGGGTATTACCAACGCCGGATAAATACCGTATTCCTTTTGTAAATTATGTTGTTGATAAAATAGATAAAAATAGAATAGTTTTTCAAAGTAACCACTTTCCCGATATTCACGAAGCCGTTATTGCGGGTATGGGCATAGGCCCTTTAGGTGAACACCAAGCAAAGTTGCATCCATCAATGGTAAAGGTAGATCTAGACATTGGCAATAAAGATGAGTCTATTTGGTTTGTTTATCATAAGGACTTAAAACATAGCGTCCGCATTCAGTGCTTTTATCAATTTTTAACTGCGGCACTTTCTGGCAATGGCTTGCTGTAGAAAATTAAGAAGCCAGGCCATGACTAATTTACCATCCACTTGTTGTGACAGAGAGTCAAGTCCCTGAGCGTAGTTTGTCTCAGCAATAATAGCTTTTCTACTTTGCATTATCGCCTTGCCATAAGTGCGACTAAATTCTGGATGCCCTTGTAAACCAATAAAGTGATGGCCCACTTGTATCATGGCATAAGGGCAAAAGTCATTACCCATTAACACCTCGGCTGCTGGTGGCAACTGACATATTTGCTCTTGATGACTGACCACGAGTTTGATTTGAGCTTTCTTGTGCTGCATCCAAGGTTTAGTACTGTGCACTTTCGTGGTCGCAATACCAACGCCCCAGCCTTTATCCGAGCGAGCAACTTTTCCGCCCAAAGTTTTAGCAATGAGTTGATGGCCAAAACACACACCAACAAAGGGTTTATCGGCTAAAAACAGTTGCCAGATAAACCTCTCCAAAGCATTTACCCAAGGTAAGTCATCGTTAACGCTGGCTTTGCTACCGCTCGCCATATAAGCATCACAAACATCAATATTGTCTGGGAAGTGGCCATCGACAACACAGTAATAGTGCAGTTCTAAGGAGCTATCACATTGATATAACAACTGAGTAAACATATCTCGATAGTCGCCAAATTCCTGTTGCAGCCCAGCTTGCACATGGTCACAAAGCAAAACACCTAACTTCATAATCATTACTCCTCGGCATGTTTTGTATAAATAACAGCTAACTCGCTAACATTCACCCTGCACTGCTTTTTTGAAAAGTTCACTGTATTGCTGAGCACTAAACACGATTGGATTTCCCGCGGCACTGGCATCATTAAAGGCCATAATGCCAATTTCTTCGGCTCTGCTGGTATCAATAGCTATTTCTTGTAATGAATGAGGAATCGCTAGTTGCGATCTTAGCGCTAAAATCCAATTTAAAAAGCCCGTGAAACTTTTCTGTTCAAGCGCTAAGTAACCGCTTAATCGAATGATTTTTTCGGTAATGGCCTGTTCATTTGCCTTGAGTACATAAGGCATCAAAATGGCATTGAGTAAACCATGATGACTATCATAAAGTGCACCCAGTGGGTGCGCAAGCGCATGCATACCGCCGAGGCCCCGCTGAAAAGCAGTAGCGCCCATAGTCGCTGCTGCCATCACCTGTGCTCGCGCCTCGAGATCATTGCCATTAGCCGTTGCTCTAGGTAAATACTCTTTTATTAAGCGAATGGCCTCAATAGCAATACCTGCCGCCATAGGATGAAACGAAGGTGTACAATAAGCTTCCAGCGCATGAGATAAAGCGTCCATGCCGGTTGCCGCCGTTAATCCTGCGGGTAAACCAAGGGTTAGCTGGGCATCTAAGATGACAATATTAGGTAACATTTCTGGGTGAAAAATAATACGTTTAATATGCGCTTGCTCATCGGTGATTACCGATGCTCGTCCAACTTCAGAGCCGGTACCTGATGTGGTTGGAATGGCAATGACATTAGCCATTCTCTCTACATTTACTCGGTTAAAATTATCCCCTATATCTTCAAAGTCCCACAAGGGTCTGGTTTGACCCACCATTAAGGCCACTGCTTTGCCAGCATCAAGTGCTGAGCCACCACCAAAGGCTAATATGCCATCGTGCTTACCTTGTAAAAAAGCACTAACACCATCCGTTATATTTTTCTCGCACGGGTTTGATTTGATGGCAGAAAAAACTTCACAAGCTATGCCTTGCTCAACAAGATCATCAACGACTTGCTTGACCATGGGCAATGCTGCTAACGCCGGGTCAGTGACAACTAAGGGCGTATTCATACCTAGCTCTTTACATGCTGAAGATAATTCTTTAATACGGCCAATGCCAACACGAATCGAAGTAGGATAATGCCAGTTGCCATAAAAATCGCTTTGCTGAAACTGGCTTTGCTGAACCAGGCTTTTCTGACTTTGACTATTTTCACTCATCGGCAACCTCCGATTCAGCATTAGTCAATTTAATATGAAAGGATTTTGTTCTGGTAAGTGCGGCATAACCAAAGCTTGATAAGGTACAGCCGCGGCCAGAATTTTTAATCCCTACCCATGGTAAAGCTGGGTCGAGGTAATCACAGCGATTAATAAAAAAAGTGCCGACCTCTAATTGCTCACCCAGTGTTATGCCCTGTTTAATATCTTGGGTAAATATTGCCGCCGTTAAACCAAAGGCTGAGTCATTCATTAAGCTTACGGCTTCGACGTCGTCACGTACTTTCATAATACCTACCACAGGGCCAAAACTCTCATCTATCATCACCGACATATTATGATTTACTTGAGTCAAAACTTGCGGCGCAAGATATGCGCTACCCGCTTTATTCAAGGGGAAATTATCCGGATTGATATGAGCTTTTGCGCCTGCGTAAATGGCATCAGCTATTTGCTCTCGGACAAAGTCAGCATTATCGGCTTTCACCAAAGGGCCAAGTGTAGTGGCAAACTCATCCGATCGCCCTAGTTTATAGTTATTCACTGAGTTTACTACTTGCTCGACAACATCATCATAGACATCACTGTGCACATAAATACGTTCAATAGCGCAACAAGATTGGCCCGAGTTAAAAAAGGCGCCATCAACACAATTTGCCACTGCCTCAGCTATGTTGGCATCGGCTCGAATATAAGCAGCATCTTTTCCGCCTAACTCTAACCCTACGCCAATAAAACGGCCTCTGGTAGCGTGTTCAACCATGTCACCGCCAGCTACTGAGCCAGTAAAAGCAACATAATTAATTAACGGCTGCTTAATTAGCTTTTCGGTATCGTCATGACTTAGGAATAAATTTTGAAAGATACCATCAGGGGCATTTAAAGGTAGACCTGCTTCGGCAAAAGCCTTGGCAAATTGTTCACCGCATAGCGGTGTTTGCGCCGAATGTTTTAACAACACGGTATTGCCCGCCATAATGGCAGGCACGATAGAGTTAATTGCCGTTAAGTACGGGTAATTCCATGGGGCAATAATAAAAACCACTCCCAAGGGCTCGCGCTTAATGTAGCGAATATAACCCGGTTTATCCGCTAATTTTATATCCCCAAGGGCATTTTGTGCCTCGGTAATCATAAAGCGAGCGCGCTCTGCCATACCGGTGATTTCACCTTTACCATAACGAATGGGTCTCCCCATCATCCAGCATAACTGCTCAGCAATTTCATCGGATTTACTCAGCAAAAAATCAACCATGGCATGGCAATAAGCAGCTCGCTGTTCTAATGAGCTTTGTCGCCATTTAATTTGCGCACTATGGGCAAGAGTCAATGCTTGCTTAACTTCTACTTGAGTAGCCAATTCACGCTCAACATAAATGCTGTTATCAATAGGTGAACGTGTGACTTGAATATTACTCATTATCTTCCTTACTTGCTACCAAGCTAGAGGTAAGTGATTTTTTACTTAATCGATTTAAGCTTATAGAAGCTCGACTTATATGATTTCAAAGTACCGACTAAGCTCCCAATCAGAGACATGTTTACGGTACTCACGTTCTTCCCATTCACGACTGGCACTAAAATGCTCAACAAAATCATCACCAAACATTTCAATGGCCGCTTTTGATTGCTTAAGCTTAGTAGCCGCGGCAAATAATGTATTAGGCAGGGATAATTCTGCGGGGTGACTTTGTTGATAAGCATTGCCTTTAATTTGCGCTAACGGCTCAAGTTGTTCTTCAATGCCAATTAAACCCGAAGCAATGACCGCCGCTAAAGCTAAATAGGGATTAGCATCGGCGGCGCCCAGTCTATATTCAATACGTTGCGACTTGGCCGAACCTGGAATGACTCTTAGAGCTGTGGTTCTGTTTTCTACTCCCCAAGTTGCATCAAGTGGCGCCCATAAACCTGGGACCATGCGACTATAGCTATTCACTGTTGGCGCAATCATGGCAATGAATTCAGGCATAAAGCGTTGTTGACCGGCAAGAAAATGTCGCTGTAAGTCACTCATACCATACTCATTGTCTTGCTGATAAAAAATCGAATTGCCCTGTGCATCTTTTAACGAGATATGAATATGACCACTTTGCCCAGGTAAATCAGCTGACCATTTAGCCATAAAAGTCGCCATTAAATTATTACGCTGCGCCCAAACCTTGATGAAAGTTTTAAATAGCGCAGCTTTATCCGCGGCATTTAATGCTTCATCATGGGCTATGGCGGCTTCTAATACCCCAGGCCCCGTTTCGGTATGTAAACCCTCAAGAGGAAAGTCCATTTGCTGAGCAAGATCTAAAATTTGATGGTGTAAGTCGGCGTGCACCGAATTGCGAATCATCGAATAGCCAAAAAAACCCGGTGACAGTGGTATTAAGTTTTGATAGTTTTTTGCTCGAACAGACTCAGGTGTTTCATTAAAAACAAAAAACTCATATTCGAATGCGGCTATCACTTCAAAGCCTAGGGACTTTGCCCGTGCAAGTACTCGCTTTAAGGTATTACGTGGACAAATGGGCGCTGCGGTGTCACTAAACTCGGCGATAAACAGCAACATATCATCTTCAAAAGGTAAAGCACGGCAGGTTTGTGGCAGAATACGAACTGGCGCGTCTGGGTAACCGGTATGCCAGCCAGTATATTTGGCATTATCATAAAGCTGGTCTTTACAATCCCAGCCCAAAACAACATCACAAAAAGCAAAACCTGAATCGAGTGAAGAAAAGAATTTTTCTTTACTCATGTACTTACCACGCATAATGCCATCGATATCAAACAGGCCTACTTTCACATGGCTAAGGCCCCTTTGCTCAACAATTAACTTAGCGTCAGCAATGGTCTTAACTTCCCTTGGCATTAACATACGCTATCCCTTTGTTGATGGTGTTGTATAAGCTTGATTACTCTAGAGATAATTTCTATCACTATACATAGAGTAAAGCGTAACAAAGGGGATTTTTCAAAGTACTGACTTAATATAGTTGCCAAATATTACTGCCAAATATACTGACCATTATTGATGATAAATATTCGTGGAGAATTTAGGATCATTTAGTTGTTAAACTTAGCAGCTAAACTGAGTTGTTAAAGTAAACAAGCATTAGCTCAACAATAACTGCTGAGCTAATTTTGGTGCGGAGTTTTGGTGCACAATTTTGCTTAGTGGCAAGTAATAAAGCAATGAATGTACTAAGTAACCGACTAAGGAATGTATGATGTAATGTAAGAAGCCAAAAATAAGCTTGCTACTTTTTCTCAAGTTTAAATTCACTCATTTCCTCATGTAACTCTTTCGAGGTGGTTTGTAAGTGATGGGTTGCTTCAGAAGCCCGCTCGATCTCCAGCTTATTCTCTTGCGAGGCATCATTAACTTGGGTGATGTTATTATTTATTTCTTCGACCACACCATGTTGCTGTTCCGCGGCAGTAGCCACTTGAGTAGACATATCATTAACACTACTAATAGCCTGATTTACATCTGCCATCAAAGCATTTGAACGCTCGGAAAACTCGATGGTTTTGGCACTAAGTTCACGGCTATGATCCATAGCCACAACAGCGTTATGAGCGCCGGTACGATATTGCTCAATCATTTTTTCAATTTCTGTGGTTGACTCTTGCGTACGTTGGGCTAAATTTCTCACTTCATCGGCAACTACTGCAAAACCTCGGCCTTGCTCCCCTGCTCTAGCGGCTTCTATCGCGGCATTTAGCGCTAACAGATTAGTTTGATCGGCAATGCCTTTAATAACTTCTAGTACTGATTCTATTTTTTCACTGTTCCTCTCTAACTTAGTAAGGGCTTCACCACTGTCTGATAAACTTTCTACCAGTTGACTAATTTGCTCCATGGCTTGTAAATTTACCTGCTGACTTTGCTGTGAACTAGCTGAGGCAGCTTCTGTTAGTTCTAGGGTACTGGTAGTGTTTTTTGCCACTTCTTGTGCAGTTGAAGACAATTCATTAATCGCCGTAGCCACCAAATCAATTTGTTGAAATTGATTGGTTAAATTATCTTGCACCAGATTATTGGTTTGCGCTAATACTTCAGCAGTTGCCTGCACATCAATAGTAGAGTCATTGACCTTAGTTAAGATGGAACAAATGTTACCGCGCATTTTTTCCATATGTTCAAGCATTTGCCCTACTTCACCTGGCTCGTCTATTGCTACATGTTCATCGAAATTACCATGGGCAATATTTTCTAATGAGTTTACTGCTTTTTTCAAACCTGCTTGCACAGCAGTAATGACTAGCCAAGCGCTAACAATATTAACGAGTATACTCACTGCCACTGCAGCTATGGCGATAAACTCAAGGGCTATAGCCTCTTCATCTATGCTTATTACCGCCTCTTCGGTAAAGCGCTCAATTTCAGCTAAAACATCTTCAACATGTTTAGATAAAATTAACGCCTCTTGTTCAACTTTTTCACTTAACTGTTCAGCTTGATGAAAATTCTTATTTACTAACTCAACAAAAATCTCTTCAACATGCTCCGCCCATTTTTCATGCTGACTTTCTATTTGTTGCACTTCGTTTAACAGCTGAACAAATTCATCTATGACGATTTGCTCTTTAGCATGATTTTTTGCTTGTTCAATTGAGTATTCTATTGCTTTTAATTCGCTGCTTATTTTGTCATTCAAACCATTAAAGTGCTCAACCGCATCACGAAAGTGTTTACTTGCTTTCGCCTCAGTATCCATGGTTAAAGCGAACCGAAAAGCCTGTTCAAAGTATATTTCTTGCTCTAACTGATGCTCCGTTAAAACAGTCATGGCTTTAGTAATGGGAATATCTGTAGTAGCAACGGCTTCAATATGATGCTCAATGGTGATTAATTGCGATAGTATTATGACGGTCGCAACAAGCTGTACCGCAACGGCCATCACGACCATTGCGATAATTCGTTGCTTGATTGATAAATCAACTTGCATATTAATGACTCCTCACTACTTTTGAGAATATTTTTGCCCGTGAACTCGGTATTGTTAGTATAAATTTAAAGCCTAG
>JALJPA010000134.1 GCA_022969215.1 Colwellia sp.
ACCGTAATCAATATGAAGTCACACAGCAACACTTATTGTCTACGGAATTAGTGTGTTGTAATGGTCGTTCACCGAGTTCAATTACTGCAGGTAATGAAGCTAAATTCTCTGGGGCAATTGAACTTGCGGGGAAACTAGTTTCACACAATATTCCAACCGTACCACTTTATCCCAATGAATCTCAGCAGTTACATTGGTATCTTATCGAATTATTAAGTACTAACTTTAGCTCTTTGATGAATGTTAATGATCCCGCTGAAAAACTAAGAAACTTATTGTCGGTCTTCAGTCGTTCATCTCAGCAAAAAGAACTCGTAGGGGCAATTCAAAAAGTTGAATATCAACAGAAGGTTGCACGTGTTTTTATTGATGGTGTCAATATATTTACCTCAGGCACACTCATCAAAATCGACGTATCCATTTTTGATCATTCAAATTCGGTTAACGTATGGCTTTTCATTCATTTATTGAATCAATTTTTTGCACGTTTTTGTAGTTTCGATCGTTTTGTTGAATTAGAAGTGACGTTAGTGACCGATAAAGGTAAAGAAGTAATTCAGTTTGATAAAATTCACGGCGCTCAACAGTGTCTATAATGCAACAAGTTTCTCTCATAGAGCAAGCGCTGAAAGAGCCGGAAGACTTTGATTTAGTACAGCTAGTTAGAGTGCTTAATCGTCATTTCGCTAAGGTAGCTAAACCTTTCGAATTGATTATCGAAGCTGACCCTATGCCTAATAATATTGCGGCTGAAATTAGTCATTTTGACTTGGTCGGTCAACAAGCAATTATTTCTAGCAGTAAAACATCACTAACATCGGGCTACAGTGTTGTTCCTACTTATATATATGAAGAGTTATTAACCGCATTTCATGATGAACAATATGCGCTAGCTGATTTTCTTAATATCTTTAATGATCGCTACTTTAAGTTGTATGTTCGTACCGTAGAAAAAACGCACTTATTATTAACCGATGAAATTGATCGCTATATAAATAGCGCTTCATTTCAACAGAAACATCACAAAAAATCACAAGTACAACTGGCTAGCTGTCTTGCACAATTATCGGCGTTACCTGATGAGTTAGAGGCTAAAAATTGGCTAGGTTATAGCATGATTTTGGGCAGTCCCAATCGCTCTTTAGATGATTTACAACAAGTGTTAGCTGACTATTTTTCGTTAAAAGTGAGTATTAATAGTGGCCAACTAAACAAATATAAACTTGATCAAGAGAATTGGACCCGCTTGGGAGCTAAAAAACCGTTAAATAATCAAAGAGCCAATGGTCAGCTTTTACCGCAAAATAATCAGTTAGGCCGTGGATTTTTACTGGGTCAACGCTGCTGGTTATCTAAACAAAGAGTTAATATAACGCTAGAAGCTAAGTCACAGCAACAGCTGACGTTTTTGGTTGATGATAGCGCTTGGTCTCGAGAGCTAGCTAGCATGACTCGTAGCTATTTACGTGATAAAACTGAAATTGCTATCTATCTAAAAGCGCCAGATAGTTGGTTTCATAACATTCAACTGTCAGTTGATATCGAAAAGACCGTGCGTTTAGGCCGCGGTTTTCACTTAAAAAATTCGCAACAGAATAAACCTGTTGTTTATCTGAACCACCTAGTTAAGGATTAATACTATGTCTCAAGTAAACTTACCTAACTTAATCGCGAAGTTAGACTCTGATACAAAAAGGGCTTTAGAGCTTGCTGCTGGTGATGCGATGAATTCACATTATCCATCCATTGAACTAGAGCATTGGTTGTTGCAAATAGTATATAAGCCAGCACCAGAGGTAAGTGAGTTTTTTGCAAAACAGAAAATAGAAACAGCAACCGTTATTAAAGAGCTTTCTGCTAAATTATCGAAATTAACCAAGGGTTTCGAGGGACAGCCAAGCTTAAGTGGTAATTTAACTGAGTTGATCAAATCAGCATGGTTAATTGCTACCGTTGATTTTTCACATAGTCAATTAACGCCGTTGCATCTTATTCTAGCTAGTCAACAAGTGAGTGAATTAGGCGTAAAAGCGCTTACACTAAAAAGTTTAGAAAACTTCTCCGAGTCTGCATTACGTAGCCAAATATCACAATTAGCAGTAGCACAACTTGGCACACAGTCTGCTGGCGCCCGTACTGCAGGTGTTAGCTCTGGAGATGCTTTAGCAAAATATACCACCAACTTAACGCAAGCAGCACGCGATGGTAAACTGGATAATGTGCTAGGACGAAATCAAGAAGTTAGAATGGCGATTGATATACTGTGTCGTAAGAGACAAAATAACCCAATTTTTGTCGGCGAGCCCGGTGTAGGTAAAACTGCAGTAGTAGAAGGCTTAGCTATTAAAGTAGCACGCGGCGAAGTACCTGCGATAATCAAAGATATTGAAATTCATAGTTTAGATTTAGGCCTATTACAAGCCGGCGCAAGTGTTAAAGGTGAGTTTGAAAATCGTCTTAAGGATGTAATTAGTGAAGTTAAAAATTCAGAGAAGCCAATTGTTGTCTTTATTGATGAAGCGCACACTTTAATTGGCGCAGGTGGTGCTGAAGGACAAAATGATGCCGCTAATTTACTAAAGCCTGCACTTGCACGGGGTGAATTTAGAACGTTAGCCGCAACAACTTGGGATGAATATAAAAAGTATTTTGAGAAAGACCCCGCTTTAACTCGTCGTTTTCAAGTGGTTAAGATTGAAGAGCCTAGCGCTACCGATGCGATACAGATGTTACGGGGCGTAGCTGAGTCATTGCAAGCACATCATAAAGTCTATATTAGAGAATCTGCTGTTGAAGCTGCGGTTAATTTGTCTATTCGTTATTTACCTGCGCGTATGCTACCTGATAAAGCGATTAGTTTGCTTGATACCAGTTGTGCGCGTATCGCTTTAACACAAGGGGCGAAGCCTGAAGCTATTGAAAGTTTAGAGCAAAATTTGCAATATATGCAGAATGAGCTTGAAGTCATGCAAAGAGAATCAGCAGTATTTGATAATGTTAACTTCGAAGTGGAAACGCTAACGAGTAATATATCGAAAGCTGAGGGGGACCTTGAGTTGTTGAATGATCGCTGGGCAAAAGAGTTAGCTTTAGTCGAGATAGTGTTGGCATTACAAACACAAGTGACAGACAATTTAGCCAATGATGTTGAAGATAAAGTTAAACATAGCGAATTGAACCAAAAGCTTGCTGAATTAGAAACATTACAAGCTGGCGAACCACTGGTAAATGCCATGGTTGATGATCTTACTATTGCACAAGTTATTGCTTCATGGACAGGTATCCCAATTGGCAATATGTTAAGTGATGAAGTTAAGAAGCTACTCACGATTGAAGAGAACTTACACAAGCGTGTAATTGGTCAAAGTACAGCAATTAGTGAATTAGCGAAAAGTATTCGTATTTCTCGGGCCGGCTTAACCGATAGTCGCAAGCCTATCGGTGTGTTTTTAATGTGTGGACCAAGTGGTGTAGGTAAAACGGAAACAGCGGTAGCATTGACGGATCTATTATATGGCGGCAGTAATGATATGACCGTTATAAATATGACTGAATTTAAAGAAGAGCATAAAATTTCAATGTTACTAGGTGCGCCAGCAGGATATGTTGGATTTGGTAAAGGAGGAGTACTGACCGAAGCGGTACGCCGTAATCCATATTCAGTATTACTATTAGATGAAATGGAAAAAGCTCATCCTAGTGTACATGATTTATTCTATCAAATTTTTGATAAAGGATGTATTGCGGATAGTGAAGGCCGAAACGTTGATTTTCGTAATACCATCATCATTATGACTTCTAATGCAGCAGATCAAGCTATTTGTGATGTTTGTGATGCGAATGAGGAACGCTTACCGAATGAAGAACTGGTTGAGAAAATTAGACCTGCATTGCAGCAATACTTCAAACCAGCCTTTTTAGGCAGAGCAACTGTGGTACCTTATTACCCATTGAATGATGAAGAGCTAAGTCAAATTTGTGAGATAGCACTTAACCGCATACGCAAAAAATTAGTTGAACAATACAAAGCAAGTTTTGATTATGACCAAGAGTTTATTAATTATGTGGTCAATAAAAATAATGATCCTACAACAGGTGCTCGTGGTATTGAACAGATCATTAACCGTTCGTTAATGCCGCGGTTAGCAGAGCAATGTATTACCTTGTTAAGTGAAGGCAAAGAAATTAACTCGGTGAGTGTGAAATGTATCGATGGTAATGATTTTGAAGTGAACATTACATCATAAGCCATTTATACCCGTTACCATTCAAAGTGCACTTTGAAACACGCATCTTGCATGATAACGGGTATTTTTAGTAAAATGAGGTACCTAGGTGCCTTATTACTATAAAAATAGCAGTATAATAAATGTCAATAACAATACAATTAACTGAAATACCTGCAAATGAAAGTGTGCCAAATCGCATAGTTACCTTGTCTGAGACAGGCGGTACTTTTGGTTCGGCATTTGACTGTGATATTCAGTTACCAGACCGTAGTGGTCAAGTGGCGGCAAAACATGGTTGCTTTGTTGCGTATAAAGACAAAATGATGATACATGCTTTTGCAGGGCTAAGTATTAGCATACAAGGAGTCCCGTTAGCGCCGGGTAAAAGAGCCGAGATAGAAGATGGCAGTGTTATCGGTATCGCTGACTATATTTTGCTAGTGAGTGTTGTAACTAACTTGGATAGTGAACAAGACAACAACGATATAGAAATTGAACCAGATAAAGATTATCAAGCCTATTTTACCCATAGCAGTCTTGATGAAGACGATTTAGAAGATACTATTGTAATGTTAGATGATAATGACGGTAGGATAAAAGGGCAAACAATGACACAAGATAAAACACCACACTTTGCTGCTAGTGGCGTATTTTCTGATGATCCTTTTGAAGATGATCCATTTAAAGATGAAGAAATTTCTTTTAATGTAAATGAACAGACGTCCTCAGAAGAAGAACTATTTGTTAAAGAAACGGAGAGTTTTGAGACGTTTATTGCACAAGAAAGTGATGACGATGATACCGATGTTATTTTGATGAACAAAAACCTTATTAAGACTTCTGGTCAGGGAATAAATCATTCTAATGATGATAAAAGTCAGGAAATCAAACAATTAGTTACTTTATTAGAGAAGCAAATAGTCAATAACAATGATCAACAAAGTAAGATATTTCAGGCAATTGATAAAACATTGACAACTTTTATTAATGAATTTTCACCAGAGCACCTTGAAGATGTTTTTGATGATTTTGGTACACCTTTTTTTATACAAAAAGAGAAGCAGTATTGGCGTTCCTACCGTAAATCATTTACCCGCCGTTTAGATAAAGGCGAATATCATCGTATGTTTAAAGCTTTATTATTAGAGAACATGCAAGGTAACAGTACATTAAATAAAGATAATAAGGGTGAAAATGACTAAAAATCTAAACACTTTATTACTATTTATTTTACTGTTTTTAATTGCTGTAGCGTTGTCTGCATGTAGTTCTTCTAGTGAAGAAGAAGATCCCATTGAAGTAAAGTTGTTGCTCAAAGCTAGCGATAATATTAATCCTTCTCAAGTGAGCAAAAGAAACCCTGTTGTTGTTAATCTCTATCAACTGAAAAGTGTAGATGCGTTTAAATCCTCTCAGGTACTTGATTTGTACGAAAAAGATATATCAATACTTGCTGATGATTTAGTTAATAAACAAATTCTTGGTAGTGTACTGCCACAAGAAAAACGAGCAATAACATTAGCTATAGCTCCGGGAACTAAGTATATAGCTGTATTTGTTCAGTTTTCTAATTACTCTCAAGCAAAAGCTAAAGCATGGTTAGAGGTGAAGGAAATAGATGATATTGAACAGATAAACATTTCAATTGATTCATTAACCGTTAATATTGAACAGGTTATAGATGACAGCTTTTGGTAATGGTAACTATATTGGAGAAATCACGTGGATTTAGCTAAACAAGTTGTTTGGAAAGAGGGGATTTTCATATCACCACAACACTTTCAGCAACAAGCTATACATAATAAATCGTATATTCAGAATTATGCGAGTACACAAGGTTACACAGATCACTTTGGTTTAAGTGATATTATGCTGAACACAGATTTGCTAAAAATTGGTAAAATAGCAGTAACCAACTGTAGCGGCTTATTCCCTGATGGCTATTACTTTACCTTAACTGAAGAAATAGTCATTGATGTGCCAACGGATGCCGTTGAGAAAAATGTTTACCTATCCTTGCCCATCGCGCTGCAAGGTGCAGCAGCGTTTGCTCAGGAAAGTGCTCAAAATACCCGTTATATTTGTCAAACGATGACCAGCTACGACAATGCATCATTCCAAAACGATAGTATTGAGCTTGAAGTGGCGCGCGATAACATTAGTTTGTCTATTGGCAAGCAAGATATGGCTGGGTTTGTTTCGTTCCCTATAGCCCGTATTTTGGAAACGAGAGAAACGGGCGAAGTTATTTTTGATAAGAGCTTTATTCCGGCTTGTATTCATTTTCAAGCCTCTGTTTACCTATACGATAAAGTCAAAATGCTGCAAAGCTTAATACAAACACGGGCTCAAGAAGTACAAAAGCGGATTTCCATTGGTCAAGATAGTAAGAGTGAACCAACCTTATACAAAGACTACTTATGGCTACAAACGCTAAATAGATGGTTACCATGGAGTGATTGGGTACAACAAGATTTACAATATACCACTCATCAATTATATCGTGATTTAACGACCTTTTCTGCTGAATTATCAGGGTTAACACCTGCGTTGCCTAGTCAATTCAATATGTTAAAGTATGATGGGCTTTATCAAGTATTTAGTCCTATTTTCATGAAATTACATGAGCAACTGAGCATGGTATTGCAAGACTCTGTTATTGTTTATGAGTGGGATGATAAGTTATTTGAGAAACGCCGCTTACTGCGCACATTAATCAATAACCCTGATAGTATGATAAATCGTCGGTTTGTCATCAGTGTTGAATCATCAATGAATTCAGATGACATTGCGAGACTATTACCACAGGCGGCTACATTAGCGGGTAATACCAATATTGTCGAGTTAGTGCGTAATGCTATGTCTGGTGTTGAATTACGGCACCTGATAGTTGCACCTCATGAATTAAAACCAAAAAATACCGCAAGTTACTTTGAAGTCAATATTAACAATGAATTATGGATTGATATGTTGAATAAAGGTGAGGCGTTAAACATACATATAGATAACAGGATCTCCGATCTAACCGTTACCTTATACGCACTTTCACTGGATTAACTTACATAAATGTCAGCTGCTTCACCAAACACTACTACAATAGACTTCAGTGATAATATCATGTGTAATCAAGCGCCTTTTGATTATTCAGACAATCAACTTTATAACCTTAGTATGCCCTTATTGTCGATATTACTTACCTTAGAACGGCTACCTAAACCTGATAATCTACCTATATTTAAAAGCCTGTTAAAACAGCATATTGTTGATTTGAGCGAGCAGGGCAAGAAGTTAGATTATCCTTCAGCCGTTATAGATAAGCTTTGCTGTTTACATTGCATCGTTTTAGATGAGTTTATTATCCACAGTAGCTGGGGGATAAGTGCCGGCTGGGAAAATAACACCTTATTGAGTGAGTTATTTAACCTGCCAAGTGGTGGTGATTTGTTTTTTACTATTACCGAAAAGGCCATGCGTCAATCGGGTAAAATGATAGATCTGTTAACCGTTATCTATATTTTTTTGCAAATGGGTTTTAAGGGGCGTTATCGCTCTCGACAATCGGAAAAAATAGGTATTATCATTAAAGAAATTAGTTCGGTGATTATTGAGAATAAAAGTCTGCCTGAAGTGATAATGCAAGAGAGTCCAGTGAACAAGGGATTGTTTCTGAGTAGCCGTCGCTACTTTTCCTTTACGTTAATAGTGATGCTCATATTAATACTTGTGTTTACATTTTTCGATTATTGGTTTAAAGAAACTTACCCGGCAAGAAGTCGCGAAGTAAGAGAGTTGAATAAAATTATTACCAGCTACAGCCGGGTCGAAGAGAGTTCTCGATTATCTGGCGTTAATGATAGCCAAACACAGCCGCCAATAACCAATGTAAATGTTAAGGTTGCGGATACAGAAAAACAAACTGAATTTGATGGGGCAGGGAAAGTTTCTTTACTTTATCGGGTACAATTAAATTCATTTTCTGTTCGAATCAAC
This sequence comes from Colwellia sp., assembly GCA_022969215.1. Classification (GTDB taxonomy): domain Bacteria; phylum Pseudomonadota; class Gammaproteobacteria; order Enterobacterales; family Alteromonadaceae; genus Colwellia. The sequence goes on from JALJPA010000134.1 coordinate 8,220, forward strand.
GCGGAAAACTTTCTGAATAAAATAGACAATAACCCTTATGAATTATCGATAAAACATATCGGTAAATATTATATTGTTTATAGCATCGCAGATTCTGCGCTAGCGTCAGAGCAGCAGCAGCATTATTATCAAAAAACTTACCAACTCTCTACGATAGTATTCCAGCTTGACAACATGAGTAAAGGTGTATTATGACTATTACGCTGACAAAGCGACACCTAATTACCACGTTACTCATTCTGTTATTTTGTGGATTCAGTTTCTCGTGGTACCTATTACCAAATTTTTATTGGCTATTTGGCCCAGCAATGGCTATAACAGTGATCGCAGCTATTGTTTTATGGCTTACTCACCGTGATGACGACGAAGTTAAACAGCGAAAAAACCTTGAAAAGCAAGACAAGCTCACCATCAATAAGTTATTTAGCTCTGTATTGCGAGAGTTAAAAGAAAGAGGACAATATAAACAAAAGTACCGTTTACCTTGGTACTTATTTATTAGTCACAATACTCAAGCAGATAGTGCGGTATTAAGCCAAATGGGCTTTAAACATAGCACGATCATCAATATTGATAACCAGCTTGCAGTGCAAATTTGGTTGAAAAATAATGCGGTGATGATAGCAGTCAACCTATCAGAACATGATCATAGAGTATTGCATTGCACTAAGCTTTTATTGAGTAAAGTCAAAAGCTTCAGACCTAGGCAAGCACTTAATGGCATTTTACTTAGTCAATCGATTGATCAATTACTCAAGCTAGATAAAAGTAACAATAAGCAATTGGCTAATGAGAGTCGCCTGGTGATAGACGATACGCAGAAATTGTGTGGTCAAAAGTTACCGCTATATGTGTTATTTAATCAAATGGCTAACTTAGCTGATTTTTGTCAATTTTTTTCCTCACTGGAAGAAAGTCATTTAGAGGGTTGTTTTGGGGCCCTTAACAATAATTCTTCTCATGGAAAGTCCTTCACCCTACCTTGGTTCAATAGTGCCTTTGATGACCTTTGCCACCGAATGGGGCAAGTAGTTGTTTTTGCTATTGATAATCAATTAAATGAAAGCTTTAGACGTTCCGTTATTGCAGCTCCAATACAGTTTAGACAAGTAAAAAATGATATAAGTATCCATTTATCAGAGCTACTCCTATCTAAAACATCAAGCCAGGAGTATCAGTTTAGAGGGTTGTTTTTTACCAATACAGAAAAAAACTCGACAGTTATTGACCCTTTAACAAAGCAAGTTGCCTACCAATTAGATCACGATGAAATGGTAATACCTGATGGGATGAAGATGTCCCAAAGCCTTTTTATAGCTGAACTTTTTAATGGCTTTATTCGACCTGAAGCGGGTATGGCTCAGGTAAACAAATTACGTAAACGGCTTCATATTACTTTTCAAGTGAGCTATTTTGTTTTCATTCTGTCAATCCTGGGCATAACGGCTGGACTATTCAAAGTGAACTTTGAGTATTATCAATCGCTCAATGCTAATACCTTAATTCAGCTTGATGGTTATAAGAAAAACGTACAAAAATCCCCTTATCAAAGCAGGGATTTAGCTGGTAACGTCAATAATCTTCGCCTACTAGGGGATATTTACCGACACTATAAAAGACCAACACCTGCTTATATATCGGAATTAATTCCTAATCCCAGCTTATTCACAGCGCTTAAAAAAACATATCATACTGAGCTTCTAAACGTACTTATACCTTCGTTAGTTAGCGATATCGAAACAAGGCTAGTGTCTAGTCAACAATCGGGTAATATTGTACAAACGGCTAATTTTTTGAGTTTAGCCAAATCATTACAAAGTCATAGTAGTGCTGATTGGGAAAAGTTAAAAAATTATTATAAACAGGTTTTTGAAATTAATAGCAAGGTTGATAAGGCATGGGTTGATGATTTAATGGTCTTGATGAATGACTTGTACTTATTGGGTATAGCTAAGGTAGAAGTTAATCAAAAGCTTGTTGAAAATTCAGAGTTAATGTTAAATACCGTTAACCGCAGTCAGGTAATTTTTAACTATATTAAAAGTTTATCTCAATTCTCGTCTGTTGTTGATATTAAAGATGAACTGGGCACTAAGTTTTTTCAGTTATATCAAGTAAAAGACAGTTCAATGTTACACGTGCCGACTATCTATACTCCTCAGGGCTATTCAGCGCTAAATTTGAATGTAAACTCATCTTTAATAAAGGATATGATCACTGGAAACCAATCATTGTTAGGGGAGCAATTAAACGAATTTGAAGTAAATAATTTAGTCTACCAGTTGCAACGTTTATATCAACGAGCATACATCAATTATTGGCTTGGATTTATTGATAACCTTTCACTTAAGCCTATATCAAAGCTTGGTGTAAGCTATTCTTTGAATTTGTTATCAACCAATAAAGATGCCCCATTAAGCCAGCTATATGACGTTATTGGCTACTATACTTACCCGAAATTACAATCTTCAGCTGATCAACTTAAAAAAGAAAGTAGCACAGATAAGAAAATAGATAAAAAGGCGGCATTATTACTCGATAATAAACTTGCAGCGGTAATGCCAACAGTAGGTCAAAGGTTGATGGAAAAAGCGATTCAAGAGAAATTTTCCGTTTATCATGATTTTACCAAAGCGGATGAAAACGGCATAAGTAAGCTATCTAATTTAGTCTCCCACTTTTCAGAGGTCAAAAAATGGCTTGATAAGTCAAATAAAAGCAATCAGGTCGATATTGAGTATTTCCAACAATTATCTTCTGCTGATAAAGACCAAAGTTTATATCTATTAAGTGAAATTAAGGCTGAAATTGAACAACTTGATGACTACAAGGGGGAATTGATCAACGTCATCAATAAAGATATTCGTCAAAGCGTGGCTAGCTATTTAGACAAGCAATGGCAGCAACAAATGAGTATTCCGTTCTCGACTCTTTTTGCGAATAAATTTCCCTTCAACATAACGAGTGAATCAAGTGTTACCTTAAAAGAATTTAATCGTTATTTTAAAGTAGAGGGTATATTTAACAAATATACCACGCAGCTATTCGCTAAATTTAAACAGGCTGAAGGGCAAGTCTTTCTTAATAGCTTTATCCCCAATGAGGCGATTTATGTCAGTAGCGAAACTTTGCTGCAGTTGGCGAGGTTAGCTGAAATTAGGCAAGTACTTTATCGAGAAGGACAAAGCCAATTATCTATACCTTTTAAAGTAAATGTTAAATCAATGTCAGCAAATTTACTAAAATTTGAATTGTTTTCACAAAGAACTTTGATGAGTTACCAGCATGGACCTAAATTATGGCAGGATTTTGTTTGGCCAGATTTATCAAATCAAAGCGAATTACTGGCGGTTTTTACTGATACTCAAGGACAAAGAAACACCATTAGCTACACGGGTGATTGGGCTTGGTTGCAGCTTATTTACCAAAACTATCAAAGTGGTCCAAGTAAAACAGAGATAGTTCTTGGTCAAGAGAATAAGGATATAAGATTAATACTGAGGGTTGAGAGTGATGAAAATCCATTGTCCCCGTTATTTTTCAGCCCATTGATGCTACCAAAACAACTGTTAAAACCGCAATAGTTATTTCCTTTCTATTACCCCCTACCAATGAGGGGTAATAATAAGGGAGTTAAGCTTAAAGGTAAGTTTAAAGTCATCGAGGTTAGCCTATTAATACCGTTGGCATACCAGCAACAACGGTACCACCATGCGCGCTGCTATCGCCCATTCTGATCGCAGGCTTAGAGCCAAATAGAACCGTCGTACTACCCATGACTAAGCTATCGGGTGGACCAATGCAAGTACAGCTATCTCCCATGACAGAAGCCGGCATACCACCAATGAGAACTGTTGGACATCCTGGTCCCAATATCGGGCCACCGACATGTGGGATAGGAGGAACGGCTGGTGTTTGCATGGGACAAACATGCATATCGGTTAGTCTAGCTGCAGGTAATCCCATTATTATTCCTCATTCATTGTAAGCAAGGTGATATGTAATGGTGAGCCTTGCGCAATGTTTAAACCCTGCTCAATGACTTTTAGATAGAACTTTTCGTAACCTATATCACCCTCTTTCCAAGCAGGTACGGCAGCAGCGACAGAAATAGCAGCGGCAATGGCATGGCCATATAAAAAATCTGGCGGCATTACTGCAGGAAGTTCCGGCGCAACGATACTACCGGTTCCAGACCAATAAACTGCTTTTGCTATCCAGGCAGGGGCAACTTCCAAGCCAATTCTATCGCCAAGTTGGTTAGCACGTATTCTATGGGTTTCATTAGGTTGTTGTAACCATTGGCGAGCACTGTTTATTGTTTGACGTTGAGGGTTATCCCATTCGTCTATTCTGAGCGCTAGTGCTTCACTGGCCCAGAATATGCCATCGATCATAGGAAGGGCATGGGCAATAAATTGAATAGTATCGTTGTACAGTTTTACCTCAACTAAAGACACAATTGCTTCTTTAGGCGACATTTTTAGCTCGAGTATCGCTTGAGCTTCCTCAGTCAATTGGTATCGCTCTATAATGGCGGCTATATTTTTATTGGGTATTTTTTTTAACATTAGTTTACTTGCACCAGAGAGCCAGAAATTTGTGTGATCCCAGAAGAGGATACTTTGGTTAGGGCGCTTGAACTTAATTCAGCGCCAGCAGTACCACTTATTTTAACTTGTGCGGTTGAGCTTATTTCTGCCCCAGCTGTTCCCGCTAGAGTTAATTTAGCTGTTGCACTGCCTTTAAGGTTGGCACCAGCACTAATTTTAGTATCAGCAGTACTACTAATTTTAACATTAGCGCCACTTGCTGCGATATCGCCTGACGATTTTATCGTTAACTTATCGCAAGTGATCGTAATACCACTGCTACTTATTTCTATTGAATTACCACCGACAGCCAAA
>JALJPA010000135.1 GCA_022969215.1 Colwellia sp.
GTTAACCCCATATAGAGGATTAACATATGATCAAAAACGCCCGTTTTCACACCGGGCTATTAAGTCAAACAGGGGCTATTCAAGTAATTAAATAGCCCTTTTTCATATAAAGCCATTGTATTTAGCATACGGTAATAAAGGTATCGTCAACAGACAGACTGATGTACTTGCCCTTCCCCCTCAAACGGTATACGAAAAGATAGACTTCTTTTATCAACAATCCTTATTATTTATCTGTTTTCACGAAGTTGCTTTAAAGAGTCGTTTCGCGGAGGTCACGCCAGTATTAAGCTGTGACCGACAATATTACTTGTCTAACTGGAACGATACTCATGCATCAATGATATTACAGTCTACACCCCTTAATGGTGTGGATAACTGGTTTCAAGTATTTCGCAGGCTATAACCCTAAGTGGATGTGCAAATTAATTGAAATCATGCGTGTCTATAATAATTTTTGTCGCACTAACGAAAAGTTATTAAAAATACCCCCATTGATGATACCCGACAACACCGTCTCAGCGCTTATCTATAGCTATGAAGGTATATTCTGCACATGATATATTGAGTTTTATTTTTAATAGTGAATACCTTGTGTAAAGTCACGGTTTTCGAATTTTAAAAACAGGTTAACTTAATGTTTAGCCCTTTTTTTAAGATCACTTAGTGCGCATTCCGGACGTTAGCCTTTATTTTTTTGCCTTATATTTTCTAATGAATATTTTATGTCATGTTACTGAGCCGGCTTAGTAACACTCCTAAAAAACACCAATGAACGTCTATTTGATTGATCTTAGTGTAATTTATAGCGTTTTCTATGATGGGTATTACTGAGCGGGCTTAGTAATATCCTATCTTTTATTAAATAATTGGTTGCAGTAGTTTCTAATCCTTTGAATTTGTGGGATATTAATGTAAATTACATTTTTAATTATGGAACGGATATTACTGAGCCACCTCCATAATAAGCTGTTATATTTCTGTCGATAGGAGAGTCGAATGAGTATATTTCTTGAGTTCATACCGAGTCTATTTGTAGCTTTGGCTTTTGATTTTATTCTGTATATAACCGGAGCAGGTGTATTACGGGTAATTTCATTCGGTTTATCTAAATATCAATTACATAGTTATAGTGAATATAAACAGTTAAAAGGTAAATCTAACAATGGATACCTTGTGCCTTACGTAATAGGTATTTTGTTTTATGCTCTAATCATTGTTTCAATTGCTTGGCTCAATTAAACGAAATATAACAAGGACTTTCAAGTCGGACTCGAAACAGCTTGCTCGGTTCCACTTCGTTTCACATTTTAGCAAGCTATTACTCGCCGCTTAAAACGGCGTTATATTTACAATTATCTTTCGAGTTTAAGGAGACATTTATCATGTTATATGAACTTCCATTCGCAAAAATAATCATTATCAGTGACTCAATAGCTGAAGTAATAATAAATGAGAATGTTGAAATGACTTTAGCAATGGTAGAGCATTACCATGAATTTCTACTTTTACATTTAGTAAGTCCTTTTTCTCTACTTATTAATAAGGTAAATAACTACACATATACTTTTGATGCGCAGGTAAATTTAGCTACATTAAATGAAATAAATGCAATGGCTGTTGTAGCATATACTCGCTCTACTAAAATCAGTACGGAATACTTAAAGTCTTCTGTTCCTCGCAAAACAGATTGGAATTTGAAAATATCTTTTAACCGTGAAGAAGCCTTGAATTGGTTACAATTGGAGCAAGAAAATATAACAAGTCGTTTAAGAGCGGACTGCTAACAGTTGGCTCAGTTCCGCTTCTCTACACATTTTAGCCAACAATTAAAAGCCGCTTAACGAGGCGTTATCGATACAAAATATAATCCCAATCACCGCTACTGATTAAATGCTAATGTCTTCTTTGTGGTACTAACCGTCCTTAACATCTCATTTTAAAAAATTAGTGAATTCCAAATTAATTAGCCCTTTTGTTAAGGGCTTCTTGGTGCGCGTTGCTGACGTTAGCTATCGGTTGCTCTTTAGGTCAGCTCATCGCTAAAAGCGGACATTTTTTCTGAGATGGAAAAGGTTAACTCTTACCACAAAGCGGTCTAAATTTGTTGTTCAAAATCACCCACTCTAACGACTACTTTGATACGATAGCGGACGTTCCACACAGATATAAATATGCATTGTTTGACTATAAATATTTTCAATTAATCGGATAGCATGACTGGCACAAATGCCAACATTGCAGTCATTCATCATAAAACTGCTAATGCTAACTTTGTGCGCTAGACGACATTAGCAATAAATTTTTTGCCCTATGTTTTCTAATAATTTTTTTTATCAATAGGGCTTAAAATTCCGGAAGAATGTTGGCCTATAACATGAGTATAGATTTGAGTGGTTTTAACGTCATTGTGTCCCAATAATTCTTGTACAGTTCGAATATCTGCGCCATTTAATAATAACTGAGTGGCAAAACTATGCCTAAAAGTATGTACAGTAACGTGCTTGTGAATGTTAGTTTTTTTTACTGCATTTCTTAATGCTTTACTTAAAGCCGTCCAATGTAAGTGATGCCGACAATAGTAACCATCTGTTGGGTGCTGGCACCTAACGGTAGAAGGAAAAATGTATTGCCATTTAAACTCAGTGATAGCGGAAGGGTATTAACGAGCTAACCCAGCAGGTAAACTCGTTTTCCCTAGGCCCTCAGCTAAGTCTTTTTGGTGAACCTTTTCTACTCTCGCTATTTGGTTTTTTAATGGTTCGATTAGTGAATAGGGCAAAAGAGTCATCCTGTCTTTCGCTTTCGTCATATGCTAATAAATTGTAATATCTATTAATTAAATTGGACGAAAGCGAAGACGGTTGTTGATTTTAATTGATATAAGACGGGTAATCGACATAGCCGATATCAGTGCCACCATACATGGTTGTTTGGTCAACTAAATTTAACGGCCAGTTATTTTCGATCCGTGCTGGTAAATCTGGATTAGCAATAAATGGGCGACCGAAACCAAATATGTCGCCATCACCAGCGTTAAGTACTTTAATCGCTTTTTCAGTGGTATATTTTCCTGCGTACATAATCACGCCACTGAATTCCTGACGTACTGCTTTATAGAAAGTCTCAGGGAGGTCTGGTGCGTTATCCCAATCGGCTTCAGCCAATGATAAATAGGCGATGCCAATATCGTTAAGCACTTTAATCGCACTAATATAAGTGTGTTGAGGATCCGATTCGACCAAGCCTAAATAAACGCGAACTTCGGTGGTGCTTTCAAATAATGGCGCAAAGCGCACACCAACTCGATCTTTACCAACCACATCAGCAACAGCTGTGGTGATTTCTTTTAAAAATCTTAAGCGATTTTCCAAGCTACCGCCATATTGATCATCGCGCTGGTTACTGTGCTCGGAAATAAATTGATTGACTAAATAGCCATTGGCACAGTGTAATTCAACGCCGTCAAACCCTGCTGCCATAGCATTTCTGGCTGCTTGGGCATATAACTCAACTAACTCTTTAACTTCATTAGTGCTTAAAGCGCGAGGCGTACTTGGATCTGCTAAGTCACCCTCACCCGGTGCCGTTTCGATAAACACTTTAACATTTTCAGCGGCGAGGGCTGACGGTGCAACAGGCATGTCACCATTGGGCTGTAGCGTGGTGTGAGAGACGCGTCCTACATGCCACAATTGCGCGAAGATAACGCCACCTTGCTGGTGAACCGCTTGAGTGACTTTCTGCCAACCGGCAATTTGCTCAGCATTATAAATACCTGGAGTCCACGCGTAGCCTTGTCCACGTGGCTCTATTTGAGTACCTTCAGTCACTAAGAAACCAGCACCAGTACGCTGACTATAGTATTTAGCCATTAATTCATTGGCAATATTACCAGGTTGAGTGCTGCGAGATCGCGTTAATGGCGGTAATACGATTCTATTTTTTAGGGTTAATGATCCTAATTGAATCGGCGTAAATAACGATTTGATGTCCATTGGTTGATCCTAAATATGATGATATTAATTTATGCTGGTGATAGTAAATGACACGAGATACAATTAAAAACAACTTGTCTTTGTAAGTGATACAACCATGAATGGTGATGTTGATGAATAGTAATCGAAGTAAAGGGTTGAATCGACTCGATATCAAACAACTCCAAGTCCTGCAAGGATTATTACAGGAACGAAATCTTTCAAAAGTTGCGGCAAAAATGGGCTTAACGCAACAGGCAATTAGTGAGCAGTTAAGAAAGTTGCGTGACTTATTTGATGATCCTTTATTTGTACGACAAAGTAATGGCGTGATCCCAACAGCATTAGCGGAATCGCTCGGTGGTAAAATAAGCCCAATCTTACGCGATATTGAAGCGTTGCTTGAAAAGTCGAGTTTTGAGCCTAAGGAACAAACTGGAACGTTTAAAATCAGCGCCAGTGATTATGCAATAGCGGTTATTTTACCGCCATTTTTGGCTAAGTTGCGCCTGTTATCGCCTAAGTTAAAGATTATTATCAGTGAATTTGAATCAGACAATCTCAATGGTTTGATGGCCGCTGGTGAAGTAGATTTGGCGTTAACCTTTCTTGATTTTATTCCCACCGATATGCCATCGACTTTTCTATTTGAAGAACATCATGTTTGTGTCGCTTCTCGTCATTCGCCACTATTGAATACACCATTGTCACTGGCTGATATCGCACCATTGCCTCAATTGGTTATTTCATTGTCTCGTTACAACTTACGGGGTTCTGCTGATGCTTGGTTTGCCCAAGAAGGATTAACGCGTAATATAGTGATGTCGATACCAAGTTTTTCTGCTGCTTCCGATATCATTGAATCGACGGATATCGTGGCATTCTTACCTTCAAGATTATTACCCAACAATAAAGTAAAAATATTGCAGCTTGATTTCACTCCACCAAGTTTTAAATTGGTGGCGGCGTGGCATAAGCGCTCAAATTCTAGTCAATTACTGCAATGGATTTTGAGCTTATTGCAACAAACAACTAATGTTTAATATCGATTTAGCGGGCAAAATACTATTGTAAACAGTTATGTCGCCTGAATATGAAAAGTATCGTGAATCTATGCGATACTCTTTAAATTTAGAATCGACAAAAGTTTTAGATCAAATGGAAGTTGAAACTGACTATCTTCAACGTCGAACATTTTCTTTATAATAAGCTGTTAAACAAGGATAAAAAACAGTTGTCTTTGCTCCATCGCCGCTAATTTTAACCAACTATTTTTTGCCTGTTAACAGGGCGTTATCGATACAAAATCTAATCCAAATCACCGCTACTGATTAAATGCTAATGTCCGCAATGTCCGCATTCCGGACGTTAGCCTTTAATTTTTTGCCTTATATTTTCTAATGAATATTTTATGTCATGTTACTGAGCGGGCTTAGTAACATCCTATCTTTTATTAAGTAATTGGTTGCAGTGGTTTCTAATTCTTTAAATTTATGTGACATTAATGTAAATTAAATTTTAATTATGGAACGGACATTACTGAGCCGGCTCTATAATAAGCTGCTAGCGGCTTAATTTAACCTGCTGATATATTTACATAATAACAAGGAAGTATAATGAAAAATTTGTTCATAAACACCATGATCGCGATAGTGTGCTTTACATTAGGGTATGTGTCTTATCCCTCTATTAATAATTTAGAAGCAAAATCAATGAACCATATTAATGCAGATAATAATATTAAGGATGATTCCACAGCTATAGAAGTCAAAACGTCATTACCAACAATGAAAAATGACACAGTAATAAAAAATAATTTCGAACTGACGGCAAACACTAATAAAGAAAGTGAAAAACTTGATGAAATTAATATAGGTAAGCAAGTTGATCCCATATTAAAAGAACAACTAACAGATGAAACAGTTATTGTTGTTCAAAAAGAATTAGAGGAATGGTCAGTTTCTCATACAGAACGAATTAATGATTTGGTTACAGCTCATATGTCTAGTGAAAATGCTGAACATATGAAAACTCAAATTTCTAAAGATAATGACTTTTTAACACAACCACCTATCAAACAAGATCCAATCGAGGATGAAAATTGGGCATACAATATGGAGCAACAATTAAAGTTATTGATTGCTCAACATGAATTAAGTGATAAATTTCAGTTATTGAACCTTTCATGCAAACAGTTAATGTGCGATATATTTGGTATAGAAAAAGAAGGGAATACTTGGTTTAAATTGTACATTAGCCTTTTACAAAACGCCCCTATGGTAGATTTTCCCGATGGTAGTAATGATCCTAAATCTGTTATTTATATGGAAAATGATTTAGCAGTTGTTTATTCACAAATTAGATTTAAAAGCAGCTAACAAGCCATTCAAGCAGGACTTTTAACAGTTGGCTAGGTTCCGCTTCGCGTTATATTTAATCGGCGTTCAGCTTTTGTTCATCTTAATAATATATATTACCGCTTTTAAAATGGTTTAATAATCATTTTGTTAAAAATAATATAAAGGGATTTTAAATGAAAAAAACACTATCTTTAACATTTGCTACTTTAGCCTTAACATTCGGATTTTCCGTACATGCTGAGGATGAAAATAATTGGTATTTAGGCGCACAATACAGTGCGCAAGAAGTTTCTTCTCAACCTGATGGAGAGTTTAAAACTGTAGGTGTTATTGGCGGTTATCAATACAATAAAAATTTTTCATTAGAAGCAAGATATAACACTGGTACATCGGGTTATTCTAGTCAATTTTATGTTGGTGCATCGGATGAGGAGTACAAAGAAGATATTGATACACAGGCCTCATTGTTTATAAAAGCATCTTATCCAATCTTTAACTCATTTGGAATATATGTCTTAGCTGGTGTAACTAAAAGCAAGTATGAAATAACTACAAGTAGTTCTTATACAGATCTAGAAGGAAATACTACGACTACTTATCCCCATATGATTAAACACTCTGAAAGCGGCTTTACTTATGGAGCTGGTTTAAATTACCAAGTAACAGAAGCCGTTGCTTTGTTTATTGATTATCAAGTTTTACCAGATCTAATAATTGGTTCTGGGCGTGCAGACAGTTGGGAAAATATTAATGTTGGTGTTCACTACGCTTTTTAACGCACATTAAATATAACAAGCATTTCAAGCAGGACTGCTAATTGTTTGCTCTGTTTCGCTTCGCTTCGCTACACAATTTTAGCCAACCATTACTTAGCCTGTTATTTGGGCGTTATGCGCCAGTATGGATACGAACATGAATAAATACTTTTTGACCTTAATATTGTTGTTTTTAAATGCTTGTTCAGATGCAGAGGATGCACACTTTAAGAAAATAGTAAGTTGTGATCTTTTAGCTGCTCACGTTGATCACATGAAAAATGAAAAGGCCGTATATGAAGCAGAGAAGAAGGCCCATTTTCAAACAACAAAGACCGCTGAAGAGTTTGCTAAATTAGAGTTAGAATTAAAAGCAAAAGTTGTTCAAAATGAAGAATGCAAATCTTATATAAAGCAACATGGAAGACGATAAAATAGAATTATGAACATTGGCGCATAAGCTAATTAATAAGGACAAAAAACAGTTGGCTGTTTTCATTCCTCAACATTTTAGCCAACAATTTTTTGCCCATTATTAGGGGGTTATCAATACGAAATCTAATCCAACCTGTTCAATAGCTGTAAAAGCTAACGTCTTCTTTGTGGTAAAAGAAGTCATGTCTTCAATGTGCGCTACAATGTCATTAACTTAAGGATTTAACACATACGTTTATAATTCATTGGGTACTTATTTGTCTTGTTTCTACGGTCTTGTCGAACAAACTTACGGTTGGGACGAATAACACTTAAACTCTTTGATATTTTACTTATCAATAATTCATATAGCTCAATATCAGCTAGCTTCATTGTGAATCTGACAACATTATCTTTGAGCTGATTTATCGCAAAAGTGAAGTTGATCTTATAATCATAGAGCCTATTCTTTTTAGGCTTCTTTATTTTTCGTTTTGCATCATGGATTGCAGAAGCAGCAAGGTTTTTAGTCAATAGCTTAGCGTGTAAGTCTTGTAAAATACCTTCAACAGAAACACTAGAATAATTCTCAATATTGAGGCGACTTTTCAATACTTTGTAATCTTCTTCAACTCCCCAGCGTTGGTGATATAAATTAGCGAAAAGAGCAGTGGGATAAGCTTTCAAGTCTGTTAATGATGAAACCAAAATTTCTGACTCACCTGATGGCAGGTCAACTCGCACTAATCTTAACCGTAGTGATTCGGTCGATATTTTATCTTTTCTACATCGACGAAGAGACTTCTCAGTACAAGGAAAATCAACGATATCACTATATTTTCCACTTTCTAAGAAGGCTTTAACAACATTAGAACTTTTAACAATGCGCATGCAGAAATCGACATTCTTTAGCATATGGTATTTATAAAACCAAACAGCAGGATAACCTCTGTCATAAACGACTAAGTCGCCTACTTGGGTTTTATTTAAATGCTTTAGTGCCATTTCACGCTCTCCTGTTGAATGGCTTTCTACCTGTAAATCTAGAGTAATATTATTCTTAACATCATAAAGTTGTGAAAGACGAACATGGGGCATAGCGGCATGTGGACGAGCTTTTCCAAAATGCTCAAGTAGTTCGTTAGATATAGGTAATTGTGTGACTGACCCATCAACAGCTAACAGTCTATGGCCTTGCCATTTATCAATGGTTGCAGCTTCATAGAACGTTTGAACTAAATCATCGTTTAACTCAATAAATGCCTGATGAGAGAGTTTCATTCTGGCTTTACAAAAAGCAGCGGTGCTAACTGACTTTGTTGACAAGTAGCTATCATCGATAACATTGAAAAACCGAACGAGTTCAGCCTGAATTGAACCATTGAGAGCATTCAACATAAAACTAATTAAACAAGGAAAAGTAAGGGTGCGATTTCGAGTGAAATCAGTAGATTTTTTACGGTGATTTTCTAAAAATTCAGTTGAGTGAATTTTATCGGTTAACTTTTGTACTATTTGAATTAAATACTGAACAGCTCATTGGTGATTTCTCTCTATTTTTAATTCATAGCTAGGTTAGCAACTAGCTAACTTATTGTAAACATGTAAATTAAGCTTAAGTTAATGACATTGTGGTGCGCATAGTTGACGTAAGTAACTGAAAATATTAATGTCGGCCTAGAGCGATAAGCTGTCGTTAAATTTTATGCAGTGGAGTCAGCATAAACAAGGACGGTTATGTCCCAACTATTAAAAATTTTCTTTTTCATCTGTGTCCTACTTTCTCCTACTGTGCATGCTGATGCCCCAAATTACTTTACTAAAGAAATTGATAATGAGTATCGTACTTTTATAAAGCATATACGTGAAATGTTACCAAAAACAGATTTACCACTAGCTTACTTACCTTCCTTTGAACCATTTAATTTGTTAGATGTTCGTCCACTTAAGTTTGGGGATAACAAGGACAAACAAGATTTCGCAAATTTTAACTTTGGAGTGTTCGGTGCAGCATTACTTAATATTAACAAAAAACAACTCTCTAATTTGCCAAGTGTGTCAATTTGTAAAAAGAATAAATGTAAAACTGAACGGTTAAAAGTAATCGATGCCTTTTTACTGGACGCCTCTTTACAATTAAAAAAACTACATAAAAATAAAGAGATATTCATTGTCCAACAAACAGCACATCATGTTTATCGTGTAAATAACACCTTTTATAGCCCTACGACTCTAATTACTTACTTCCCCTCAGAACACGCAGGGTTTGTTCCATCAGGAAACTTTGAAGTTACCTCTAAACTCGCGGATGCTCCTAAACTAATGGCTCTATCTGCTAGCTCAAATAAATTAAGAGCTATTATGGGAGAACACAAAGTAGCTGCAATAGCTAAAATAGATGAAGTCAGTACAAATGTAATATTTGGTGGGATAGGAGATAATCACTGGGGAGTTGTAATTGAGCATTATGCTAAATTACCAAAAGCAGGAGTCTCCAATCACATAGGGTTAGAATATGATATTGTTGAGGAACTTTCAGAAACTAGCTTTTATTATCAGACAAACTAAACGATCGCAATTGCCACTTTTAGGACGGTTAAATGATGTTATTTTTAATACTATTTATGTTAACTTCACTAATGAAAGCAGCAAGTGCAGTGGCTAAAATCAATTAGCCACTGCACTTGACGATAACTTAGGTCAGGCCTTCGAGGACCAAAATTATGACTTTCCTTGATTTTCTGGTGAGCAAATACCGTTACGATGGTATGTTTTTATATCACCCAGAGAATTTAGGGTAATCGGTATAGCCTTTATCCGTGCCGCCATACATGCTGGTAGGATCAACATCATTTAAAGGCCATTCATTACGAATTCGTTCTGGTAAATCCGGGTTAGCAATGAATGGGCGACCGAAACCAAAAATGTCACCTTTACCTTCTGTCAACACTCTCTGTGCTTTCTCTGGCGTGTATTTACCAGCGTACATAATTAATCCTTCGAAGGTATCTCTTACTTCTTGGTAAAACGCTTCAGGTAAATCCGGCGCGTTATCCCAATCGGCTTCTGCCAATGATAAATAGGCTATGCCGACTTCATTCAGAACTTTAATGGCTTCGATGTAAGTTGTGTGCGGATCACTTTCAACCAAGCCTAAATACACCCGGTCTTCATCGGTGCTTTCAAACAAGGGGGCGAAACGCACACCTACTTTGTCGTGGCCAAAAACTTCAGTGACGGCTTGGGTAATTTCTTTCAAAAATAGTAAGCGGTTCTTTAAACTTCCTCCGTATTTATCTGTTCTGGTGTTGGTGTGCTCAGAAATAAACTGGTTAACCAAGTAACCATTAGCGCAGTGCAATTCAACCCCATCAAAGCCGGCCTCTTTGGCATTAATTGCCGCATTGCGATACATGCCTACTAAGGCTTCGACTTCTTCGGTTGATAATGCTCTTGGCTGACTTGGGTCTGCCAATGCACCTTCGCCTGGCCCTGTTTCAATGAACACACTTACCGAATCCGCTTTTATATCAGAAGGTCCTACAGGAGATTCTTGATTTGGTTGCAGCGAGTTATGAGAGACACGACCAACATGCCAAAGCTGCGAGAAGATCACGCCATCTTTGTCATGTACTGCTTTGGTTACTTTCTTCCAACCTTCGACCTGTGCTTTGCTATGAATGCCCGGTGTCCAAGCGTACCCTTGACCTCTGGGTTCAATTTGAGTCCCTTCAGTGACCATAAATCCAGCTCCCGTACGTTGAGAATAATATTCTGCCATCAGCTCATTAGGGATATTGCCAGGTTGTGAACTTCTTGAGCGAGTTAACGGGGGCAAAACAATACGATTTTTTAATTTATAAGGGCCAAGTGAAACTTCGCTGAACAAACTGGAAAACGACATGAAAACTCCTGAAATGAACTGTTTAGTTCATTTATAATATGTAATAGATAGGTGCTATTTTAAACCGACACAGATACAATTAAAAACAAGATAAACCTGTAAGTGATACAAATGAAACTTTTAAATAAAATAGATATTCGTCAGTTACGAATTCTTCAAGGATTGCTTAAAGAGCGGAATTTATCCCGTGTAGCAGAGAAAATGGATGTCTCCCAACAAGCAATAAGTGACCAACTGCGTAAATTGCGCGATACCTTCGATGATCGATTGTTTATTCGAACTAGTAACGGAGTTATCCCCACCCCTTTTGTCGAATCTCTTAAGCCTAAAATAGATCACATTTTGGAATCATTAGAAAATCTGCTTAAACCTGATATCTTCGACCCTGCCACTGCTACAGACCTGTTTTCCATCAGTTCCACCGATTTCGAACAAAGAGTCATTCTGCCTAAGTTAGTGAATCTGCTTCGTCAAAAAGCACCTAATTTGAAATTAGCAGTGCGGAAGCTGGAATTAGATAAATTGGCAGAATCTTTAATGACTGGCGACGTCGATTTAGTGATCAGTAACCCTGCATTTGTGCCTGAGAGCTACCCTTCCATGCTCTTGTACAATGAAAACTATGTTTGTGTTGCCGGTAAGACCAACAAGAAAGTGAAAAAAAAGATGTCGGTGGCAGCCATAGCTCAAATTCCTCAATTAGTGGTTTCTCCTTCCAGCGGAGAATTTAGTGGGGCCGCTAATTTATGGTTTGAAGAACAAGGCCACCCCAGAAATGTAGTGCTGTCAGTACCTACTTTCACCGCAGCCAAAGCATGTATCGGCGAAAGTGATTTATGCGGCTTTATTCCCTCACGTTTACTCCCTGACCTACAGCTTAAAACTATCGAATTAGAAGAGTATCCTCCTAATTTTGAAGTCATTGCTGTCTGGCATCAAAGATCTAACCAGGACCCTCTTCATATTTGGATAAGAGGACAGTTAAAAAAACTTGTGGGATAGAGGGAAATCTATAAAAGTAAAATATATTTTAAGTCAGTAGACTCAATATCACCGGTTTTAACCGGAAGTTTAGACTTATATTTGTACACATATTCCATATGAGACTATCCGGGGGGTTCCCCCTTTGCCATATAATTTAAAATTTATGTCAGTTGAATGGTCGGAAAGTTGACCTTCATATCGAGGAGGGTTAACGTCAATGTGCACAACGTGATCGTTACCAGCTTAACCATGAATAACAGCAATGGTGGCAACAATGCCATTAACTTAAGGGTTTAGCACATACGTTTATAATTCATTGGGTACTTATTTGTCTTGTTTCTACGGTCTTGTCGA
>JALJPA010000136.1 GCA_022969215.1 Colwellia sp.
GTCCATTATTTAGATTAACCAACGAACAGGATATTATTGATAAAGTGAGCTTTCTTAACGCTAAGCTACCAAAGCAGGGCGCAGAACAGCAACTAGGTCTGTTAGTAATGAAAATTGATGACAGTGTTGGTGCTGCGGTAGATAGTAACTATCAAAGCTTAATAGTTATCTTTAATACCAGCGATAAAACCCAAACCTTTGATTATGACTTTAGCGATGACTCTAATGCTAGCAGCAGTCAGGGTTATCAATTACACCCAATACAGAAAAGTGGCACTGATGAAGTAGTTAAACAAAGTAAAGTAACGGCTAATGGCTTTACCATACCCGCACTAAGCAGTGTGGTATTTGTTAAACAGAGAGGTTAGTTAGGCTTTCTATTCTTACCATCATTTAACAAAAAAAGGCTCTGATTATCAATTATGAATAATCAGAGCCTTTTTGTTTCTTGTGACAAGGTATTGCGGTTAAGCGTGAGTGTGCTTAATTAAACACTCGGTGTTAAATGTAAAAAGCAGCCACGGCCAGCAAAGGTCAGTTGGTAGCGGGGTTCGACACCTTTATCAGTATTAATACTTTTTTCTAACAAGCCTTTATCTACTAAAAAATCTAACATGTTAGTTGATAATTCACCTAATTTTGCCTTGGCGGTAATTTCAACTTTAGTGGCAACGCCTTTAAAAGTGTACAGTGCTTTTATAATCTTAGCTTCTGCTTCAGATATTTTTGGCATACGACCAGTATATGCAGGGAATTGCATTAACGGGAACTTACCTTGCACACTTTCGTAAGAAGCCTGTATCGCCTTAATATCATTGTCTTTGTTATCAGTTAATTTAAAGGTATGAAAAACCCCTGTTTCTTTACTTAAATAATCAACTTTCGCTAAAAATATCGGTAAGTCACAACCTTGTGCAACATGGTAAAAGCCGCTTTTCCATTTAGGCACTAGGCCTCGCGTTCCTTCCGGAGTGAATAAGAAAAACACTCGGTTTAATTTTTGGCTATTGATAAAGTTTTTTATTTGTTCAACTTGGCCAACGCCTTTTGCTGAACGATCAATAGGTATAGCCCCAAGATACATCATCCAAGAACCTAACACTGGCACTCGACATAAGCTGTCTTTTACCGAAAAGTAAATTTTTACATCTTGTAAAATAGCGGCACCTAGGGCGTAAAAGAAATCCCAGTTTGATGTATGAGGCGCGGCAATAGCCACCCCAGCACCTTCTGGCGCTGTTTTAGAAAGTTTCCAACCAGAAATTTTAAACCAAACAGTAAACATAAATTTTAAGAAATATTTAGTGAAAATACCGTCAAATATAGTCTTTTCGCGAATGGTAAGTGCTTTTTTAGCCATGATAAAGTAATTCAAAGTTACTACTAAGATGGCGCTATTGTAGCAGGTAAGTGGCAAAAAATATTGATGTAGCTAGCTATTTCGTTAGCTTGGTTCTTGCTTTTTCTTATAAAAATAAACACTTGTTTGAAAAATAATTATCACTTTGATTTTTTAACTGGAATTTTACTAATAAAAACGGGATGTTAGTCAGGTGTTTTGCAAGTTTAAAAACTGTCATGTTGTAAGTGATGTGTTTGAAATAAACAAACTTAATTGATAGTGAAGCTACTTTATTCAAATGCATCTGATAAAGTAGCTTTATATACAAGCACTTTTCAAGGCTATAGTGCTGATGCTTCATTCTAGATAACCATAACCATAACCATAACCATAACCATAACCATAACCATAACCAAAAGTAGCAGTATCATCTTCCTTGATAATTTAATCAGTACCATTTTCTCTAGGCAAATGTTATCGCTTATTTAAGTGAGGACTTTGTTGTAATTTGTTTCCTAAAGATGTCTCGTATAATGCGGATTCAAGGGTAAAACATTGTATTTGGAGATAAATTTTAAAGCACTATTTTTAGGTCATGATTTGGTCGCAATGCGAGAAGTTACTATATTCACTAGAAGAGTCACTTGTATTTATATACAATCTACCATTCTATGCATTTTGCATCCCGGTATTAACTCAAAGTATCAATGATAATAATATGGCTGCCATTTTAGATCTTAGTAGTAAAAACAAAGCGTTAAGTTATTTAAATGCCTGTCATTGCTTTGGCAGGTCGCCGACTAATGTTGATACTGTAATCAATGCTCAGGAAGTGTCTCGCATACACGCAGTAGTAGATTGGACTAATAATCAATGGCTTATTCGAGATATTAGTAATAATGGTACTTGGGTAAATAAACAAAAATTAGTAAAAGATACTCCGTATAAACTTAAGGTTGGCGATCAGATATTTTTCGCTTCAGGTGATAGCCACGGTTTTGCTATTCAAGACCTTAATCCTCCGCAAAATATGTTACTGCCTATTGACCAATATGGTGAGCAAGGAACTGAATCGCCAATTATTTTATCTGATGGTAATTTACTTCCTTCAGAAGAAAACCCTGAGATTGCTTTGTTTTATGTGCCGAGTAAAGACCAATGGTATAAAGAGTTCTTGGTTGATACCGACGGTAGTGCTTATCCTGTGGTAAATTCAGACTTACTGTTTTTTGCTAACCAAAAGTGGCAGTTAAAATTAATCCCGTTGACTGAAAATACCGTACTCATGGCTAAAGCTAAGTTATCTGTTCATCAGATAAAATATCGCTTTAACTTAAGTTTAGATGAGGAAAGTACCGAATTGACGGTCACTACGGATGATGAAAAATTCTCTTTAGCAAATAAAGCACATCATTACTTAACCTTGAGCTTGGCTAGACATCGTGATGAAGATGCTAAAAAGGGTATTGACGAAGATAATCAAGGTTGGCGCTTGCCTGAAGTGTTAACCAAAGAGTTAGGCTGTGATATCACCCTGTTTAATACTCATGTTTGTCGTGCTAAACAGCAATTTAGAGACATGTTAGATGGTGCTTGTGATGGTGATGAATTAATTGAACGTAAAGGGAAAAAAATACGTTTTGCCGGTGTTTATTATCGTATTTATAAAGGCAATGAGCTGATTGTGAATCGCGGACAAGATAAAGTTTCACTTACGGTATTACATGGATAATAAGTTACCACATTACAGCCGTGAACGATTATTGGGTGAAGGTGGCATGGGTAAAGTTTACCTAGCCCAAGATAACCAGTTACAACGACAAGTTGCTATAAAAGAATTAACCTATCAGCAGAAAGATGGAGCGGTTAACCATGCCCTGCAAGAAGCACGCTTATTAGCGCGTGTGAATCACACTAATATAATCCAAATTTATAATGTCCATGATGAAGGGGATCATATCTCCTTGGTCATGGAATATTTCAATAGTAAAACCCTGACCCAATTTCAACAGGAAAACTACTGCACCCTAATACAAAAGCTAGATTTATTGCAGCAACTCTCAGCAGGACTAACGGCAGCACATAAAAACGATGTAATTCATTGTGATTTAAAACCGACTAATATATTGGTGAATGACCAAGGGCAGCTAAAGATTACAGATTTTGGCATCGCTTTAATAGCCAGTCATGAAAGAAAAAATAGTGAGCCTTCAGCTAGTGGAGAACCTTCAGCCAGTGAAGAGCCATTGCTGTACGGCAGCTTGCTTTATATGTCGCCAGAGCAAATACAAAAAAAACCATTAGATTATCGTAGTGATATTTTCTCATTCGGTATTGTTGCTTATCAATTAATGGTCGGTAGCCATCCTTTTGGTCGTGGTTCTGCTACAGATATTGCCAGTAGAATATGTGAAAGCACGCCAGAACAGGCCAAAAACTTAATGTTAAACGCACCCAGTGCCTTAACTGACTTGTTAATGGAAATGTTAGTTCAACCCCTTGAACAACGAACATTAACCGCTAGTGCCATAGAAAATCGTTTAAAGCATATTAGAACCGCTTTAATACAAGCAGAGATAAGTGAGCAAGCAACCATACCTTTAAGTGAACTGCCGTTACCTTCTCAACAAGCAGCTAATGAATATGCTACACAGCCTATTCAACAAGCCTTTCTTCCTCAAGGTACACAAATTCAGCCAACTGAAAAATTACCAACACCTTGGTTTAGACAGAACAATATAGTCATTACTAGCATGACTATATTTTGCGTTATGCTGATTGTACTTTATTCGCTTGATAAGGCTAATGAAGAAGAAACTAAGCAAGTTGTAATATTAAAGCCAACGTTGTCAGACAGCTCAATAATGGCGCCTATGCAACAAGATTTAGTGACTTCAGCGGTGGAAGATGCTTTACGACAAGCAGTAATAAATACTAAAGATATGTATTTAATCTCACAGCGAGAAGTGAATGCCATTAGTAAAGCATACCCAGATGATTTGAATAAACTCAAAAAAGCGGTAGGTGCTTCAGATATTATTTCAACCGAGCTAGAGTGTGATAACAGCCGTTGTAAAGTGAGCTTTTCACGTTTGGTTGCTAAAGCAAATAACAACAATAAATTAATGGTAAAGTCTGAGAAAAACTGGTTAGCACCGATAGACAAATTTAATGTGATTTTTAGTACTAGCCAAACACAGTTCGCTTCGCTTTTTCCAGAACATTCAGAAGTAAATCAATCCGCCCTAGTACAGCGCGCTATTAATGAGGATGATTATCGAAGTTACATCGAACTCTATAGTCAGATTAAGGGGCAAGGTAAGTACAGTGCTGACAGTTTGACTGAATTAGAAGGTTTGTTAACGCGTTCTCCTTATTTATATACCGCTTATGCTTTATATCGAGATACAGCATTAGATTTATATTGGGATTCAAAAGATAAAAAACATCTTCAGCAATTAGACATCCTATTACAAAGTTCGCCACCAGAATATAGATACAGTGTTTTTGAAGCCATTGATAGATTTTGGCTGGCCTCAGATAGAGGTGACATGACAGAAGCAAGACTGCAAATTGGGGAAGTGAAAAAAAGAGGCGCTGATGACTTAACTATTTTAGGTTTGGAAGCTTTTATGTTTTTTAACACCGGGCGATATCAACAAGCGGCGAATTCTTATACTAATGCCTTTAAGTTACGCCCAAGCTCCTATTTATTATATAATATTGCTTTTAGTTATTGGCGTATGGGAGCCTTAAAAGAAGCAGAAGAATCTTTGAATAAAATACTAGAAATTGTTCCTGATAATTATAAAGCAATACGTTTACAAGCAAGTATCTGGTTGCGGCAAGGCAAACTTGAATTGGCGATTTCCGCCTATGAAAAAATAGTAGCGAGTAAAAATAATGGCACAGATTTAACCAATTTAAGTATAGCCTATGGCTTGAATAAGCAATATCAGAAGTCACTTGCTTTTGCTCAGAAAGCGTTAAATAAAAACCCAAAACATCCTGTCGATTTATTAAATTTAGCCGATATTGAAATGATATTAGGGCATAAAGAGTCAGCGATATCTCATTACCAAGATGTCGTTGCTATTTTGGCTGGAGAAAAGGAAGTTATACACCTGTTAGGTTTAGCGCAAGCTTATGGCCAGTTAAAGCAAGCTAACTTGGCGATAGCAACCCTAAGTAAAGCGCAAAAGTTAGCACCTGAAAGTGGCGAAGTATCTTATAGCTCAGCCATCGTTTATAGCTTATTGAATGAGAAAGTTTCGGCGGCTCACCATGCTAAAATAGCACTCAATAGTAATGTTGGTGTCGCTTGGTTTAACCTTCCCTGGTTTGATGCCTTATGTGAGGGGCGAGAGTTTCGAGAGTTGATGGTAAAATATGATAACACTACCCGTTGCCCGAATTGATCCTCTTTAAGTTATTGATATATACTATCTATTAATAGTGCCGTCTTTAATAATTCCTCTGGTAGAAACTTGTCCATACTTCGAAACTTGCTCTTCTTCTACGTTTAACTTTTGAGCAGCTGCAACAGTCTTAATGGTTACCATTTTTGCAAGCAGCTCAGGACTGTACTCAGCTAAATCCAACAATCTTTCTAATTGTTCAGCATCTGAATCGGCTAGTTGCATTATTTGCTGTAACAGTTTTGGCTCATTCAAGGCAATATCATTCAATCTATCAACTAACACAGGGTTTGTTTCGGCAATTGTGATTAGCATATCGGTAGAGTTAGCCGTATTGTTATAGCTTGCTGCATTGGCACTCGATAAAAAAACACTGCTTGATAAAACCAACATTACTGATAAAACTTTAATATATTTATTCATGATATTTCCTACTACATTTAGTGATAAGTACTCTTGCGATTGCGATAAGTAATACTCGTGATTAATTTGTGTCTGCTCTTGTGCCTAGATGGTGTCTAAATTTGTAATTAGTTGCTTAAAAGCTGAGGGAAATTTAAAGGTTTATGGTCTCTCAAACCATGACAGCCGATTACAAGCTACTTAATACTGTTATTTATCTTTCTTTTCAATGTTTTCCTGTGCAATAAGTCTTTGTTAAATAATTGCTTATTATGTTTTTTTATATATGTGCAAATTTCAATTAATAATTGATTGAATTTTGTACTCGTAATGACGTGTCATTTTTTGTGCTATTTTTGCGATGAAAATTTATAAATATTTCCCATGTCAGTTTCAATGTCACCTACCTTGTAATGTCGTGTAATGTTTTTTTGCTTTCAACTATGGAATAGTGCATTAAGGATAAAATAATGAACTTCCCTGAACGTTTTTATACTTTCGAGGGCAAGGAAATAAAAATGCATGCACTATTATCAATAGACTTAGAGGAAGAGGTTGTATTAGCAGCAGGCATCATTGCGGATACACAAAGGTCAACCAACAAAAATAGGGATGACAAGATGCCATGCACCCAAGTTCACCTGAGGCAGTTAGATGAAAGTACGCTGACAACCTTAGCAGAGCATAAAATGCATGGTAAAGGTCGGCATAAGTGTTGCCAATGTGCCTATAACTCAGGATTCAAGCAAGGCTCTCTGTTACAAAACTTTATTAGCTTGGATATTGAGAGTTTAGGTGATGCACACGCCGGTTCAGATGGTCGTTACAAGAGTGTTCATCAAGCTTTTGCCTTAGGGTATAGCGATGGCGTTAATTCATTTATTCGAAGTTAACGGCATTTTTTTTAAATAGTTGCATAAGGTATAAGGAAGTTAAAAAGGCTCGATATTGTTTGTGGCCAATATTTGCAACCGGAGTAGTTCATGCAAAGTAGAAAAACACTAACAAGTAGGTCTGGATTTAATTTGATGCAAAAAGATTTTTTAGATAGCAGCGGTAACCTCATAAGAACTTCTTATGAGGTGGAAGACGCTAATGAAGATGTAATCGGTCGTTTTGGCAGCTTAGCTGAGGCTGAGAGCTTTATCACACTGTTAAGTAAGTTGAATCCACAAAGCCTAATGGGCCAATGTATCGTTGTTTAACTTCTCCGAAAAAGAAGTACATAGCTAAGCTGCTTTACAGTAAACGAGCAAGCTTAAGTAAGTATTCGTAATGTAAAGACAACCAAACCAAGCGCTAACTTCTCGGCAAAATTTCACAATAAAAGATACCTGATAAAAGGGCAAGGAATTAAAGTTCCTTGCCCTTTTTTGTTGTCATATTTCGTTCTGATATACGTTAACAGTTTTTTATTACGCGAGTATTTACTGAGCTAATAAGTGCTCTTTAAAGAACTCAGTTTTCATAGTCTTATAATGCATCGTCGTGCCTTTACCTTCTTTTAGGCTATGGCTACGGTTAGGGTAAGACATAAAATCAAACTGCTTGTTGTACTCAACTAACTTATTGATTAAGCGCTCACTGCCTTGGTAATGTACATTGTCATCACCGGTACCATGTATCAGTAATAACTTACCTTGCAAGTTTGCTGCATGGGTAATCGGTGAGCCTTGTTTATAACCTTCAGCATGATCTTCTAACAAACCTGAATAACGCTCTTGGTAGATGGTATCGTAAAGTAATTGATCCACTACTGGTGCTGATGAAATACCGACATGATATTGCTCTGGGTATCTAAATAACATATTTAAGGTCATAGAGCCGCCGCCAGAATGTCCCCAAATGCCTACTCGGTCTGTGTCAATGTAAGACCAGCGTTTTGCCATGGCTTTTAATGCATCACTTTGATCGCGAGAAGATAAAATACCGACACCGCCATAAATAGACTTACGCCATTCTTGCCCTTTAGGTGCACGGGTACCGCGGTTATCAATAGATGCCACTATAAAGCCTTGCTGCGTTAACATTTGGTCCCAGATAAAAGCATTACCGCGCCATTTGTCTTGTACTGTTTGTCCCCACGCTTCACCGTAAACATAAAAGATGATTGGGTATTTTTTGCTAGCATCAAAGTTTGCCGGGCGAGTGATGTAACCATCAAGTACTAATCCGTCTTGTGCCTTAACTTGGAAGAACTCTGTTTGTGCAATATCTAGCTGTGCTAACTTAGCCTTTAACTTGTCGTTGGTCATTAAGCTGTGTTTTTTCTCATGCACATTTTGTTCTGCTGATGAAACGTTTTCATCAGCAGACATGCTAACTAAGTATTTGCTGGTCGGTTTGGTAAAGCTTGAATAGCTATGAATTGCCCAGCTGCCGTTTTCTGCCATTTGATATTGGTTAAAACCAGCATACTCTGTTGGTGTAACACGTTGGTTAGATAAGCTGCCGTCTAATTTACTGCGGTATAAATAGCGTTGCGAAACGTTTGTTGGTGAAGCAATAAAGTATAACCAGCCAGATTTTTCATCAACGGCTTTTATACTGGTAATATCAAACTCACCTTCAGTTAAGTTGGTTACCGTTTTACCGTCACGTGAAATACGGTAAAGGTGACGCCAGCCGCTACGTTCACTGGTCCAAATAAAGCTATTACCCTGGTCTAACCATCTAGCATCGTCAAAAAAGTCTAAGAAGTTTTCTTCTTGCTCGGTCATTACTAACTTAACTTTACCGCTAGTGACGTTGGCTAGGTATAAGTGGTTGGTATCTTGTTTGCGATTTACATGCTGAACTAATATTTCGCTGCTATTACCTGACCAGTTCATACGTGGGATGTACATATTACGCGAGTTGTTTGGTAGTTTAGTCCAGGTTGTTTTTTTACTGGCTAAATTGACTATGCCTACTTTTGCTAAGGCGTTGTCTTCGCCTACTTTTGGGTAAGGGAATTTGGTTAATGTTGGGTATAAGGCATCAGTATTATTGATCATGATGAAATCTTTGCTACCACTGGTGTCTAGTTGCCAGTAAGCGATTTTTTTACTGTCTGGGCTCCAGCGAAAGCCGTCACGAATCATAAACTCTTCTTCGTAAACCCAATCAAATAAACCATTGATAATGCCGTTGCCAGCACTGTTGGTTAATTGAGTAATACTCATGTCGTTGAGGCTTTGTACATAAATGTTATTGTTCAGCACATAAGCGACTTGTTTGTTATCAGGGGAGAACTTGGCAAACATAAGTTGGCTCTTAGCGACATTTTTTCCGCCCAGTTGGCTAAGTTTGTTATTACTGAAATCAAATAACCAATAATCACCACGACTGTTTGAACGCCAAACTTTTTCGCTGTTGGTATAAATTAATAATTTGCCGTTATCTTTTGAAAAAAGGTAATCGTCAATTGTCAGCGCTGCTTCTGCACCTGCAGGTGTTAACTGCTTAGCGGTAACTAGCACAGTACGAGTTAATGTTTTAGAGTCATATCGCACTATGTCCTTACTTATACTCTCTTCATGGTCAGCTTGGTCTTTTTGTTCGTGCTGGCTCTTTATTTCAATATCGCTAGCTTCGCTTTCTTGTGAGTCTTCTATAGCAAGATAGCCACTACCGTCCTTTAGCCAGCGAATTTGGCCAATTTTTTCTGAATTAAAAGCCTTATCTTGATAAATGCTTTTGAGGGTTAGCTCTGAACCTGACTGCTTAGCGATTGATTGTTCATCTTTTGTACCTGTGCTTTGGCAAGCCGAAAGTGACAAGGCAATAGCCGCAGTAAGCAGCAATTTTGTCGATAACTTAGTGAATGAAGAGGTTAAGTGTGTTTGTAGCATAGTTTTCCTTAAGCTTGGCAATACGGGCTGTAATTTCAAGCAAGCACTATAAATTGTATACAATCCATGTTCAAGTGAAAGGCGATGAGTCACCATGCTTTATTGATGAAATGCTTACCATCGAATTGCCATTGAAATTCGCTTTAGCGAATAAATATAATATTAGCGCTATTGAAATAGAATTGTTAGGCTCCATATTTATAATCCATCCATATTTTTACTGGCAGCTAGCATGACCTACGCACTAGAAATTAGCGCATTAGCAAAAACCTATAAAGGCGGTTTTCAAGCTTTAAAAGGCATTGATTTAACCGTAGAAAAAGGTGATTTTTTTGCCTTACTTGGCCCTAATGGTGCCGGTAAATCTACTACTATTGGTGTGATTACGTCATTAGTGAATAAAACAGATGGCCAAGTAAAAGTATTTGGCTATGACATTGATACCGATTTAGAAAAAGCGAAAAGCTTTATCGGCTTAGTACCGCAAGAATTCAATTTTAGTCAGTTTGAGCCCTTGATGCATATTTTAGTGAATCAAGCTGGTTATTACGGTGTACCTAAGCCTCTGGCCATTGAAAGAGCTGAAAAGTATCTAAAACAACTAGAGTTATGGGACAAGCGTGATGAACCCGCTCGGGCACTTTCTGGTGGTATGAAGCGTCGTTTAATGATTGCCCGTGCGTTAATGCACGAGCCACAGATGCTTATTCTAGATGAGCCAACCGCTGGCGTTGATATTGAATTGCGTCGTTCTATGTGGGGGTTTTTACGTGAGCTTAATATGCAAGGTATTACCATTATCCTTACCACGCACTATTTAGAAGAAGCGGAAATGCTCTGTCGCAATATTGCTATTATTGATGGTGGTGAAATTGTCGAAGATACCAGTATGAAAAAATTACTGGCGCAACTGGATGTTGAAACCTTTGTTTTCGATATTAAAGTAGCGGCAACGGTGGCCGAACTTGAGCAGTTTGTAGAGCAATCACAAGAAATTACTTATCGCGTTATTGATGATCACACCTTGGAAATTGACTTAAATAAGTCGCAAAACCTTAATCAAGTATTTGAACAATTAAACGTCGCCAATATTGAAGTACAGAGTATGCGAAATAAAAGTAACCGCCTAGAGGCTTTATTTGTTAGTTTGATCAATAAAAAATCAAGCGCGACAAAAAGTAAGTCGCAGAGCGCTGCTGTGGGAGCGAATTAAATGAACAATTCGATTGCTTTAAAAAGTATTTTAACCAAAGAAATTCAACGTTTTATGCGTATTTGGGTGCAAACCTTAGTACCGCCAGCCATTACTATTAGCTTATACTTTGTTATTTTTGGCTCTCTCATTGGTTCACGTATAGGTGAAATGGGCGGCTTTGATTATATGTCGTTTATTGTACCCGGCCTTATTATGATGAGTGTTATCACTAACTCATACTCTAACGTCGCCTCGTCGTTTTTTAGTGCAAAGTGGCAGCGAAATGTTGAAGAGATGTTAGTAGCGCCTGTGCCTAACTGGGTTATTGTTGCGGGCTATGTTGGCGGCGGTATGTGTCGTGGTATTTTAGTTGGCTTGATTGTGACCCTAGTGTCATTGTTATTTGTTGATATTCAACTGCACAATATTTGGGTGATTATCGCTACTGTGGTACTGACTTCGGCAACCTTTGCTTTAGGCGGTTTAATTAACGCTATTTTTGCCGGTAGCTTTGACGATATTTCCATTATCCCGACCTTTATTTTAACGCCGTTAACTTACCTTGGTGGGGTGTTTTATTCGATCAGTTTATTACCTGATTTTTGGCAGGGCGTTTCACAAGCAAACCCAATAGTTTATATGGTTAATGCCTTTAGGTACGGATTTCTAGGTATATCGGATGTCAGCTTAGTGACGGCTTTTGCAGTGATTATTTTCTTTATTGTCACTTTATTTACTATCGCTATGACACTTATCTCTAAAGGTATAGGACTAAGAAGCTAACTATGACCGAAAAAATGACCGAGAAGATGACCAAAAATAAGATTGAAAAAATGACAGCTAATACAGATGATAGCCCAACAATGGGTGACTCTAAGGCGATTATTAGTAATCAAGAGGGCATTCATGAGAAGCTTGATGATGTGGTGAAAAAACACCTTACTCATGCCTTTCAAAAACCTTATCAAAAGCATACAGAACAAGCCTTCGCTGAAATGGATGTTTTTGTTAAAGCTTTTCTAACCGCTAACCCTGTGGGTGAAATTATCTTGGATGCTTGTTGCGGGGTAGGGCAAAGTACGCGTATTTTAGCCCAACAAAATCCACAAGCATTAGTGATTGGTGTAGATAAGTCCGATCATAGAATTAATCGTAATGTTGAAGGTTTCGCTGTCGATGATGGTTTTAGTGCAGAAAATTATCATTTAGTACGTGCCGATCTCAATGACTTTTATCGTTTGGTGAAAGCCGCAGGCTGGCCGGTATCAAAGCACTACATTTTATATCCTAATCCTTGGCCTAAGTCTAAGCACTTACAGCGCCGTTGGCATGGTAGTGCTGTTTTCCCACAAATGGCCAGTATTGGTCAGCAACTGATTTTACGCAGTAATTGGCGTATTTATTTAGCAGAGTTTCAACAAGCTGCTAAGTTTGTTGGTTTGCAAGGTGAAATAGATGCTTTACCTGCGGCTGATTCTTCTGCGGCGTTAACGCCATTTGAAGCGAAATACCAAGCTAGTGGCCAGATATGTTGGCAATTAACGCTACATAGATAATGAATATTGACAGGATTGTTGACGAAATTACGGGACTTTTGCGGTGTTTTTTATTAAAGTGCGTTTTTCGTCTGAGCTACAAATAGCCAATAATTATAAAACTTGCGTGTGGACAGAACAGGAATTGGCCAAGCAAGTGAATATAGTAAAGTAAAGTGAAAAACTATGAGAGCAACTAAGCGCATTGCTGAAGCAACGCAAGAGTCATTACATCGAATTTTTACCATTGCGGAAGCGCCTGATTCTACTTTAGGACGTCTTGAGCAAGA
>JALJPA010000137.1 GCA_022969215.1 Colwellia sp.
ATTATGGTGTTTTTATTTGGCTTATCTTATTTAGCCCCTTGGTACTACAATGTAAAAGGCGTGTTGTACCGTGAAATATTTGGCGTCTTTTCTGATGAAAACACTGCAGCTATAGACATAACAAATTCTACGAATAAAGACGCTGGCCATAATGGCTCAGATGATTCTTTTTCTGCTTAATAGTCATCATAAATAAGGAGTTTTTATGAAACGCATGTTATTCGCTCGCTTTATATTATGTCTCGCGCTAGTTGCAGCGACACTAGCGCCTTTTACTTTTTTAGTGCCTAAGCCGGTAGTAATGGTTACAGAGACTGAATCCGTAGCTGTAGAGGTTACGGTACCTGTAGTTGAGCCAGTCAAAGTAATTGAGCCACCGTTACATCAGGTCGATTTACCTAACTTTGCTGCTATCTCTGATATTCCCACTAAAAAGCGTCAGTTCTTTGCTTTTATCCGCCCGGCAATTGAGGCCAAAAATACTGAGTTAGCACATGATAGAAGTAAGCTCGAATATTGGCATGGACAAATATCATTAGGTTTAGGATTGACAGATGAAGAGCAAATTTCACTGCATGTGTTTATCAAGGCTTATCGTATTAATAAGGACGCTTCAACATTGCAGCAAATTAATGATTTGTTGATGCGTGTTGATATTATCCCTACGTCGTTAGTCTTGGTGCAAGCGGCTAATGAGTCTGCTTGGGGGACATCTCGTTTTGCTCGTGTAGGCTTAAACTTTTTTGGCATTTGGTGTTATAGAACCGGTTGTGGCATGGTCCCAAGTGGTCGTAACACTGGCGCTAAACATGAAGTTGCGGCGTTTCAAAGTGTCGATGCTGCGGTGTCAGGATATTTTAATAATATAAATAAGCATAATGCTTATCATATATTTAGAACCATTCGTGCTGAATTAAGAGCGCAAGATCAACCCCTTGATGCTGAAATTCTAGCAACAGGCTTATTACCTTATTCAGAGCGCGGTGCTGATTACGTGTTAGATATCACAGATATGTTACGCCATAACCAAAGTTACTTTGTTGAGCCGAGTGGCCAACAGACTGCTTTAGCGGATTAACCTAAATAGCGGTCTGATATAAGAGAACAAAAAAAAGCCCAATATCTATGATGTTGGGCTTTTTTATTAATTTATTTATTGATATTTATCAGGCGTATTTTAACCAGCAAAAGTGAGCAATAACTTAATGAAATTGGTATTACTTAACTTCAACAACATTGAGTTGTTGAGCGTTGTTAAGGTAGTCTTTAGCCGATAAATCTTTTGGTGTTTCAATGACAACTGGGTCAAAAGCGGTATCGCCACCATTTATAATGCCAGAGTTACTATCGATACTTTTAAAATCAAATAGATTACTGTCACACATATGAGATGGCACTATGTTTTGCATTGCAGTAAACATAGACTCAATTCGCCCAGGAAACTGCTCACTCCAACCATTTAGCATCTTTTTTATATTTTGTCTTTGCATATTCGGCTGAGAGCCACATAAGTTACATGGAATGATAGGATATTGCTTTAACTCAGCGTATTTAATAAGGTCACTTTCTTTGCAAAAAGCTAATGGACGTATAACCACATGCTCACCATTGTCAGAAACAAGCTTTGCTGGCATGGCTTTCATTTTTCCGCCATAAAACATGTTCAACATTAACGTTTCAATCATGTCGTCTCTATGATGACCCAAGGCTACTTTCGTTGCGCCAAGGGTTTTAGCTGTTTTATATAAAATGGCTCTGCGTAATCGAGAGCATAAGCTGCATGTCGTTTTACCTTCAGGTGTTTTCTCTTTGACAATACCGTAGGTATTCTCTTCAACAATATGGTACTCAATGCCCAATTTATCTAGGTACTCAGGCAAAATATGCTCAGGAAAACCCGGTTGTTTTTGGTCTAAATTAACGGCAATGATGTCAAAATGAATAGGAGCTGATTCTTTTAACAGCATTAAAATGGTTAGCATGGCATAACTGTCTTTTCCGCCGGATAGACAAACCATCACCTTATCGCCGTCTTCAATCATATTGTATTGCGCAATCGCTTGACCAACATTACGCCTAAGTTTCTTCTCTAACTTTATAAATTGCGTTTTTTGGGCCGGTGTTAGTGTGTTTTTCGGTAAGGTTAGTGCTGCTGCAGTCATGAGGTTACTTTATTGATTGAAATTAACGGCGCGAATTATAGCAGTTTGGCAAAGAATACCAAATGCATTAATTATTTGAGATAAAAAGTGGAGCTGTAAATGTATATTAATTCAGGCACAAAAAATCTGCTTCACGATTACTTTACTTAATATAAATTTTATTCAGTAACTGTTATATATGTTAGAATTCAACAATATTATTATTTAAAATTATTAGGCGTATTTCATGTCTGAACACTCAATTATCGACATTTGTGTTGAACCGATAGAACTTTATAAATTACTCAAAATCTCCAATATAGTTGATGGTGGCGAAGCTAAAACCATGATCAGTGAAGGTAAGGTTTTAGTAAATAATGAAGTTGAAGTTCAAAAACGTAAAAAAATTCGCAACGGCGATATTATCGGCTACAACGGTGCAACTTTTAAGGTCGCTTATAATCCGGCCCAAAAGTCAGCAGAGTTTATTAGTACCGTAGTTACAGCGACTAAAAAAGCAAAACAGAAAAAAAGAGCTAAAAGTAAAAAACCGGTTGTTTCATCAAAATCTGTTACTAAACCATCGGCAGAACGCGCGCCGAAAAAGTCTATTGAACTTTAATTATTCGTTAAGTTTTTATAATAACTTACAGTAATTTAAAATAAATAGCGGCTTTTACCTTGGGAAAAGTTCAATTCCCCGTGTGTTTTAAAAATCCCATGAAATAGCTCAGTACATAAAAACCCGTAGATCTTTTTTATAAGCTCTACGGGTTTTTTTATGTTCTTTTATTTAACCTAAACTTTCATACAAAGAAAAATGGTCTCCTATACATTAGCGCTAATTGTTTTTAAAATATGGATGCCCAGATTTCAGTATTCTACAACAGAGCCAAATAAGTAACCGAAAATTTAGCCGTCTCATGCCATAAATATGCGGGCATGTGATGTTTAAGTTGCCAGTATTTTTAGAGGGGTGTCTTCTGTTTTTCTGTAAGTCATTACCTGAAAAAGAACATATACCCATCATACCTCAAGATGCAGTTTCAGAGCGAAGCTAGGAAGTCAGTTCAAGGCGCGATACGAAGGTAATGGTTGTTCCCTTATCAAGTGTTGCAACGCTGAACAGGCTTTCTAGCTTAGCTCCCGTAGGGCAAGGCGATAAAGGGTCATCTACGGTGTTATTGATTGAAACAATAGAATAACTATTCTCTTCAATCAATGCCTTGTACCTAACCTTTTCTCGACTTGCTGAAACCCGCACCTTGAAGTGTGATGGGTATATAGCAACATTCTTGACCAGTATCGAGGTAGATCCAGCGTCGTTTCTTAATATGAACAGTGCCAATCAACAGATCAAGCAACGCATTAAAACCAATATTGCAGAAATGCAAAGCAACAAATTAAACGGAGTTCCGTCGATCATTGTTAATGGTAAGTATTTAGTGATCAAGTCAAAGGGTGAAAAATATTTTGAATTGGTGAGATACCTTTCAACTTTATAGCATATATCCAACCAGTTCAGCTATAATCACCAGCCCCGTATTCTCCGTCGTTTATTATGAAATATTTATTACTGTGCTGTCTGTTATTCGTTAGTTCAATTAATGCTCAAACCTTCACGTTTACTGCGATCCCCGATGAAGATGAAAGCCGTCTGAGCAGTCGCTTTGACAAAGTGGCGTTGTACCTGACTGAGCAATTAGGAGTCGATGTTAAATACGTCCCCGTTAAGTCTTACAGTGCTGCGATTAGTGCTTTTCGCAACAATCAGGTTCAGCTCGCTTGGTTTGGTGGGTTGTCAGGAGTCAAAGCGCGACATCTGGTTGAAGGTTCTCGAGCTATTGCTCAAGGTTATGAAGATCAATTCTTTAAAACCTATTTTATCGCCCATCATTCAACGGGGCTGACCGAGCAAGCACAACTCAATAAAGATATCGCGAAATTTACTTTTACCTTTGGATCGAAAGGCTCGACATCTGGTCGCTTAATGCCAGAGCATTTCATCCGACAAACGTTTGGGAAATCACCCAATAAAGTGTTTAAACGGGTAGGCTTTAGTGGTGATCACAGCCGAACTATTGCGCAAGTTCAGTCGGGTGCATGGCAAATAGGGGCCGTTAATTACAAGGTTTGGCATAACGAGCTTAACGCTGGAAAAATCGATCTCTCAAAAATTAAGGTAATTTGGACCACCCCAACTTATCCTGATTATCAATGGACTATCCGTGGCGATGTCGACCAACAGTTTTCACCAGATTTTAGTCAGCGAGTGCAAAAGGCGTTACTCGATATGTCGGATCCATCATTACTAGCAAGTTTTCCACGCCAAAAATTTGTCCCAGCAACTAATGATGATTACGAACCGATTAAGCTTGTTGCAAAAGCCATTAAGTTGCTATGACACAATATTGTCCGACAGTGTTTAATATAACCAATCAAGCCATTGGATTTAAAAATCACCCAATATTTTCTAATCTCAGTTTAATGATTAAACAGGGTGAGAAGGTCGCCATTGTCGGGACCAGTGGCAGTGGTAAGTCAACCCTACTAAATTACCTGTATCAGTGCCGCAGTGTCGATGTTGCCTATTGCCCGCAAAAATCGATGCTGGTCGACACGCTGAGTGTTTACCATAATATTTACATGGGAATACTCAACCAACATGGCTTTTTTTATAATGTCATTAATTTGATCCGACCATTTCCGGTGCATAAAACCCGAGTTGAACAGCTAACCCGACGGTTAGGACTCACTGGATTACTTTTTAAATCAATTGATAAGTTATCGGGAGGCCAGCAGCAACGATGTGCCATCGGCAGGGCACTTTATCAGCGACTGCCAATATTTATCGGTGATGAACCATTCTCAGGCTTAGACCCAAAACAAAGCGTTGAACTATTAAAGGCGATTAAGGATCAACATCAAACAGTTGTTGTTGCGCTGCATAATAAAGAAATGGCCCTCAATCAGTTTGATCGGATTATTGGCATAAAGGACGGGGCTATCGCCTTTGATACACCGGCTACTGAGGTAAGTTCCGAGCAATTGGATCTGATATATCACCGCATAGAAGACAGTGAATAACCACGTTATGATCACTGTTGACACCACTGCACGAAAGTATCGACTCATCAGCTTGTTTATCGCAAGCTTGGGTATTCTCACGTTATTGATGGCGGACATTGAAATCAGTGCAACGGATCCAATGGATGAGTTGTTAGCAATTTTAGCAGGGTTTATTAGTCCAGATCTTAGTCAAATCGACTATTTAGCCGAAGCACTACTAACCACTGTTTCTTTTGCGGTGGTCGGAATTAGCATCGCCGCGACGATTGGGATTTTTCTGGCACCTTTACATCATCTGCCATTGATTAGCCATTTTTGTGCCTTTATTCGCTCAATTCACGAGTTATTTTGGGCGTTGATATTTTTACAAATGTTCGGATTATCTTCTATTACTGGTGTCTTGGCGATTGCCATACCCTACACGGGAATATTTGCCCGAGTTTATAGCGATATTCTGGAGCAAAGCCCACTGGATCGTCGCCATTGGATTAATGACACTAGCCTCAGTGTTTGGCTTTATACCTGTATTATTCCCTGTTGGGCTGCGATTGCACAATATACTCGCTACCGTTTCGAATGTGGACTGCGCAGTGCCGCGATATTAGGATTCATCGGGCTGCCAACCTTGGGTTATTATCTTGAAACTGCATTTTCGCAAGGACAATATAACCAAGCAGCGGGGTTGTTATTGTTGTTCTTTGCCATGATAGCGACTTTAAAATGGTGGCTTAATATCCGCCTAGTATTGGTCTACCTCATTGCGGCCATCGTCTATTTACCTTGGCAATCTGAGCTTGAGTTTAAATACCTAGTGCGTTTTATCACTCAAGATATTGTGCCACAGCCATTGCTTGAGCCTACGCTTAATCTAAGTCACTTAAGTCAGTGGTTTGGTGATTTAGTATCAGGTCAAATTCTACCAGGGATTGGAGCTAGCTTATTACTTAGTGTTAGTGCGTTGCTGTGTTGCGGCGTGATAGCGCTGTTAACTTGGCCGCTGGCCTCTAGAGCAATTCTTGGTCGTGGTTATATATTGGGGCACGGTTTATTAATCGTCATGCGCTCGACGCCAGAAATTATCCTAGCTTTTGTGATTATGCTAATCATTGGCCCGTCAATGCTGCCTGCAATATTGGCATTGGCCCTGCATAATGGCGCAATTATTGGTTATTTGTTGGCACATCGTGCCGATACAGTCCCGCTGCGAGTCGATCGACCTAACGGTTTAAATTTGTGGGCTTATGAGCTCCAGCCACAGATATATCCAAGCTTTATCAGCCTGATTTTCTATCGCTTTGAAGTCATATTGCGTGAAAGTGCCATTTTAGGGATGCTTGGGGTCACCACGCTCGGTTTTTATATTGATTCAGCCTTTGAAGCACTATTTTTTGATGTCGCCTTGATCTTAATTTTAGTGACCGCCGCACTTAATATGTTGGTCAATAGCATCTCACTCCGTTTAAGACGTTATTTAGCGTTAGATCGAATCGTTACCGCTTAATGTCCTTAAAATTTTTGTAATAAGTAAATAACACCACCGCAAAGTAGTAATTAGCAGTAACCAAGCCCGTAGTCGGGGCTTGGTTAGGCTAAATGATTATAACTGTAGGGTACTTCATTTGGATACTGCGACCTGTCGCAATCAGTGATTGTGACGCTGGGGTATAGGTTTTATCACCTAGATTATACCATTTTCATTAAGTTTGTGATCTTGTTGTGCATAGGAAAAATAAATCAGGGCAAGGCGCTCGATTGAGCAATAGCTGGCTATTGGGATTGAGAGCAACACTGACATGACGTATTTTAACCAGCACAAGTGGGCAATAATTTAATGGAATTGGTATTAGTCGCTTCAAGACTGATCATCATCATATCATCGTCGCCAAAATAACTGCCGAGGGCTAAGTTAACTGTACCCCAACCAGCGAAATGTTGTGGCCGGCTTGAGGTATTATCCTCGGCATCACTGGCTGCTCTGATAAACTCATAGCATCATAACTAGCTCCGTCATTCTCGTAGTTACACCCTTCGTCATTCCCGAAGTTACTGATCGGGAATCCAATCTCTTAAAACCACTAAACTTTAACTTATAGAGTATTTATGGTTTGGTTTTTAGTACAACTTATTGACAAAGAACAACAATTAGGTAATTGTCTTCGTGTTAGCATAGAGAAAATAGCAGACTCAAAATACCAACGCGAAAGGATCACGCGCTTGCCAGCCAAATTTTATAATGAAAATGCCACTGAATTAGCCCAGCAATACCTATCAACGTCATTTGATCAGGTACATCAAAGCTGGCATCAACTATTGCCTGCCATTATAAATAATCCCAATGCCCGTATTTTAGATATTGGTGCAGGCTCAGGCCGTGATGCCAAATATATTGCACAATCGGCAGCTAACTTCCACGGTGACAAAAACAATACTCAGGTTATTGCGGTTGAGCCAGCCAACTTACTAGCAGAGCTTGGCGCACGTCAAACCACAGGGCTTAAGGTGAAATGGCTTACTGATTCATTACCCGCGTTAAGCACTATTACCAAGCAAGAAGTTAGCTTTGACTTAATCCTACTAAGCGCCGTGTGGATGCATATTCCGGTAAGTGATCGCGCACGTTCAATTCGTAAATTGGCTAACCTACTTAAACCGGGCGGAAAACTGGTTATTTCACTTCGTTATTCATCGTGTAATGAACAAGCAGAGCAAGAGCGTAAAGAGCGTAAAATGCATGCCGTTTGTGCAGATGAATTAAAACGCTTAGCCACCGATGTAGGCTTATTCACCAAGTTAGAAACGCCAAAAGAAGACGATAAGCTCGGTAGAGCTCACGTTTCCTGGCAAACCCTAGTATTACAAATGCCAGACGATGGCACAGGCGCATTCCCGTTTATTCGTCACGTAGCAATTAATGATGGTAAATCAGCGACGCACAAACTTGCCTTGTTAAGAGTTTTACTGCGCATTGCTGACGGTCACCCTGGTGCCGTACTAAGGCGAGAATCAGGCATAGGTGGCGACAGAGTTATTTTACCGGTTGGCTTAGTGGCGCTTTATTGGTGTCATCAATATAAAGACTTAATAGATACTCACCAGATATTTCAAACACCCAATAAAAACCCCAATATGGGTTTTATGAAAGCTAATGGTTGGCATAAGTTAACGCACTTAACCGCTGCCGATTACCGTATTGGTAATTTGTTTACTGGCGATGATGCAGTAGCGCTACATAAAACCATTTCTGCGGCCGTTCATAATATTAGAGATTTACCGTGTAAATATATAACCTTTCCTAATAGAGAGTCTAATAGCGATAAAACTGTTTTTGAAGTCGACAGTAAAACCGTTAAAGCCAAAGACAGTATATTCCTAGATTTGCAAACACTAGAGCAGTGGGGCGAATTCTCATTACCGGAATCAACTTGGCTGGCGTTTAATCGTTACGCATGCTGGATTGAACCTGTACTTGTTAGCGAGTGGGTAAAAACCATGGCGAGTTATTCAGGGAATGCTGACTATACATCACCAGAAAAACAATACAAATTAGTTCAAGCGCTGAATTGGGAAGAGCCAAAGCGCACCACTGTTGAGGT
Organism: Colwellia sp.; assembly: GCA_022969215.1. Lineage (GTDB taxonomy): Bacteria > Pseudomonadota > Gammaproteobacteria > Enterobacterales > Alteromonadaceae > Colwellia. The sequence continues at coordinate 8,804 of JALJPA010000137.1, forward strand.
ACGTAAACGTTTTGAACAGCTTAGGCAGGATTTCTCGAAACACTTATCTAATAAAGAGCCAAAGCAAGAACACATGCGATGTGTATGGTCAGCCAAACCATTAACACAAAAATATGACATTGATCACAGCCTACCTTTTGCCCGTTGGCCGAATAATGATTTATGGAATTTACTGCCAACCGATAGCCAAATTAACAACCAGAAAAGTGACAGATTGCCAACAGAGCACAAACTAAAACAAGCAAAAGAAAGGATTCAACACTGGTGGCAAGTTGCTTGGCTTGATGATGAGTCTTCAAACACTCTTTTAAGAGCCGAGCCCTTAGCCGTAGAGCCTTCAGCGGGCTTTAGGAATGAGCAAAGCAAACGGTTTTTCGCTGAGGCGAATATTGCCTTGCCGGGGTTAAATTCAGATAACTCGTCAGTTGATGACTTGTTTGAAGCGTTAGTGATGCAAAGAGGGCGATTGAGAGAAATGCAGCAATTGAGGGAGTGGTGAGTACTTTAATTTACTTGAACCCTAATTATTGCAATGAAATATTATTTTTTGATAACAATATGATGTATTGGTAACTTAATTATATTGAATTACAAAGCGTACTGGTTATTTACCTAATTAATAAGACTATTAATACTTATCAGTAACGCGTGAATCTTTACTACTAAAGGAGTAAGTATGGCATATCCGATAGAGAGGAAATTAGTAATTGCGGTTTCTTCGAGCGCACTATTCGATCTTTCTGATTCCAATGCTGTTTTTGTTGAAAAAGGACAAAAGGCATATAAGAAATATCAAGAATCAAATCTGGATAATATTTTAAGTAAAGGTGTTGCGTTTCCATTCATTAAAAGATTTCTTAATATAAACGATCACTTTTCTAAGCAACAACCGGTTGAAGTAGTATTGTTATCTAGGAATTCAGCAACTACAGGAAAGCGCGTATTTAGATCTATACAGCATTATGGACTTAATATTACACGAGCGGCATTTATGGAAGGGAAATCCCCTTATGAGTACGTTCCCGCATTTAATGCATCTCTTTTTCTCTCGTCTAATGAAGAAGATGTACAAAATGCAATTGATGCTGGTTATCCAGCAGGGTTTGTTTTACCAAGTAAGTTGGTAAATGACGATGGTGATAATGAACTAAGAATAGCTTTTGATTTTGATGGGGTAATCGCCGACGATGAAGCAGAAGCAATATTCCAAGCTGGAGAATTAGACGATTTCCATGCTCATGAAGTTGAAAACTCACACATACCCCATCAGCCGGGACCACTGGCTGATCTATTTAAAAAATTGTCATTTATGCAAAAGCTAGAGGATAAAGAGGTTGAAAAAAACATTGAATACCAAAGGGTTCTCAGGATATCTATTGTTACCGCAAGGAATGCTCCATCTCACGAACGTGTAATAACCACGCTTGAAGCGTGGGGGGTTAATGCTAACGAAACATTTTTTCTAGGTGGAATGGCCAAAAAGAGAATATTATCAGTCTTAAAACCACACATGTTTTTTGATGATCAAAAGAGTCATTTGGAATCAGACGCAGGGGATATACCAATGGTGCATATACCGTTTGGTATTGCCAATAAAACATTAAACACATCGGGCGATTAACTGCAGATGAAGTGGTCAAGTAAAATTGGCCACGGATTTGTAGCTAAGCCAATAGCGATAAAATTGTTTTTGAAGTAGACAGTAAAACAGTAAAAGCCAAAGACAGCATGTTTTTTGATTTAAAAACCCTTGAACAGAGGGGCGAATTTTCATTACCAGAGTCTACTTAGTTGGCGTTTAATCGTTATGCTTGCTTGCTGGATTCAACCGGTATTGGTTAGTGAATGGGTAAAAACAATGGCGAGTTATGCAGGTAATTGCCTAAACGCACAACCACCGAAGTACGTAAACGCAAACAGCACTTCTCGAAAGATGAGCCAAAGCAAGAACACATGCAATGTGTATGGATGGCAAAACCATTAATAAATAAATACGATATTGATCACAGCTTGCCTTTTGCTCGTTGGCCGATTGAAAGAAATGCAACAGTTAAGAGAATGGTGATCCAATATTGATAAATAACTAGGAACAGCTTAGTTATTAATGTTTACAAGGATATAAAGTTGAGTTTACTTAACAAAAAGTACAGAGAATTGAAGCCTACATTAGATTACTTAAGCGATCCTGTTGTTTTAGCTCAGGCTTGGAAAAAGGCTAATCAACATATCCGCATGATAAATTCATATGCGGATAGTTTTGAATTAGATCGTACAACGATATACTTAGAAGCTAATTTGAAAACTTGGCAGAAAAAGATATTATCAGATGATTTTTCATTTCATCCTTTAAGTCTGGTACCAGCCCCTAAAACTGATTCCTGGGGCTTCTTCACACCTATCCCCGGGCCAGCTATGCCAATCCTAACGGTGAAACCTGATTTTACACATGATTGGAGAGCAACCAATGGTTCAAAATCACTCAGACCGTTAGCTCACATAAATATTGAAGATCAAACCATATTCACAGTGTTAATGATGTGTTTGGCCAATCAAGTTGAGACACTGCAAGGTGATGCTTTAACAGATTTTGATGACGTTCATGAGAATAGTGTCGTTAATTATGGCAATAGGCTCTATTGCCAATATGTCGATGATAACGCCAAATTTTCATGGGGCAACAGCACAACCTACAGTAAGTTTTTTGCTGATTACCGAAAATTTCTCACCCGTACTATTCATTATGGGACTTTAGCCTCTAGATATAAAACTAGCAGTGAAAAGGTCTATGAAGTTCATTTAGATCTCGCCAAGTTCTTTGATTTAATCAAGAGGGATATGTTAGTTGAAAAAATTCTATCTATTGCTACTAATGACGACCCTTTACTTAATAAATTGTTATCCGCCTTTGAAGATTGGCAATGGGACAAAGACAGCCGTGAGACGTACAAAAATATTTGTGCTACTGAAGACGCTCCTAAAATTCCAAAGGGTATTCCTCAGGGATTAGTTGCTGGTGGATTTTTAGCTAATATTTATTTGCTTGATTTTGACCAGTTGTTTGCACAGTTGATTGGCCATAGCTTTAATGGTTCTAGTTTATTCTTAGTGGACTACTGCCGCTATGTCGATGATATGCGATTAATTGTCGTGGCTAAAGAAGGCGAAAGCCAAAGTGATGTTAAGCAGTTTATTGAAAAGTACATTGGCGAAGAACTTACGAAAATAGGACTTAAGCTGAATGGAAAGAAAACACTGGTCGAATTATTTAAACCGAAAAACGGTGGGATTTCATCCAAACTCAATGATATTCAGCATAAAGTCAGTGGGCCAATTTCACTTAATGAAATTGACGAACATCTAGGACATTTAGAGGGCTTAGTCACTTTGGCGACACAGTTGAGCGAAGCCAACGACACTAGTGAAAATACTAATCCATTAGCGACGATTGAAAAGCCTGTTCAAGATGTTCGTGGTGATACATTGTTGCGTTTCTGTGCCAATAAAATTCATACACTGCTAAAGCAAAAGCGCAGTATGGTAGCTCAGGAAGTCAATGAGTTAGGTGAACCTATACCAGGTGGTTGGGATTATCTTCAAGAACATATGGCAAGAAAGTTTGTTGCTGCTTGGAGTCGAGATCCATCACTCACATTATTGCTAAAAAAAGCCATCGAATTCTTCCCGAATAAAAACTTTATTAAACCCGTTATCGAACAGCTAATATTGGTATTACAAAGAGGCGGTAAAGAAGAATATATAGCACGTTATAATTTGTGTGAAATTTTTATGCATACCGCTACCGTGGTTCATGCTAAAGATAAATGGGCGTTTCCTGCTCACGCCAAAATCGAAGTGTTTTTTGAATATTTACAAAATGTGGCGATTGAGTTTATTGAAGATGAAACGCTGTCATCCACCAGCTTAGGTAATCAAGCTAGATTTTTTTGTTTAGTTAGAAATGACTCGCCGTTAGACAAAGATACGAAAGATCAAAATTTTAATATCATTACAAAAATGATGAGGGGCCACCGTAATATATCGGCCAAGATGGACACTTTAGATTTGATTAGTAATTCGATACTTGCTTTTCAAATGGCGATGGATAAGCAGTCAGTTGTCAGAGCTGTTTCCTGTTTA
>JALJPA010000138.1 GCA_022969215.1 Colwellia sp.
TTCCAACTGTTGTCCCCCACCATAAGGCATATTCCCAAGCATTACTCACCCGTCCGCCGCTCGTCAGCAGAGTAGCAAGCTACTCTCTGTTACCGCTCGACTTGCATGTGTTAAGCCTGCCGCCAGCGTTCAATCTGAGCCATGATCAAACTCTTCAATTAAAAATCGTTTGTGTAACCTCATCACAAGTGATGTGTTACTGCTCAATGAATTCTGTCGTGATACCAACCGAAGTTGATATCGCATTACATAGTCGCTACCTATCTCGCTAGAAATAAGTAACTATATTTGTTTGCATGAACATCATTCATTAAGCGTTTTTGTTTTCCTCTCGAAAGAGTCAAACTATGTAAAACAACATTAATGTGAGTGCTCACACAAATTGCATGATAACTAATTGTTAAAGAAAATCTTCAGAGAAGATTAGACATGAATCTCATTCGTTCATACCTTTAGAAAACCTTGACTTCGTTGCTATTGCTCCGAAGCAGGTGGCGTATAATACGCCTCCTAGTTTTGAAGTCAACGTTTATTTCAAAGTATTTAAAAAACATTTTAAAACTAAACGTTAAGTTAACTGATTCACCTCAAAAGGTAGAAGATAACTTATCAAAACAGTTCTTTGGGTTACCCCTTGGAACTGGATGCGCATTTTAGAGAGTTTTCATTTTTGATCAAGGGTTATTTCCACCTTTTTGTTTGATCGAGTATTTAATGCACATATCGCTTTCATATTGGCCTATAAAGCACGATCACATAGGATCCTTAGTCATTGTTTTTCGCCAACCTCACTTTTTATAAGGCAATCAACTTACTGCTTACTACTAATAAAGATACCTATATAGCCCTGTAATAAGCTTACTTTCTAACAAATAATGAAAAAACCGACACTAAGGTCGGTTTTTTTATAGTTAACTAGATGATCATAGGTTAATTAATAGCGACATCACCGAGGTGATCTTTCTTTATTACCTGCCCCTAGTCTTATTCTAGCTTCACTCAAGTTTTAGGTTAGGTCTAATTAAGCATTTTCTTGTTCACGTGCAATAGCGCGATAAGCGATATCTGTTCTAAACTCTACACCCTTCCAGCTAACTTGATGTAATAGTTCATAGGCGGTTTGTTGAGCTTCAGTTACCGTATTACCTAATGCCGTTGCACAAAGTACACGACCGCCGTTTGTAACAACCTCACCTTGCTCGTTTAACTTAGTGCCTGCATGGAATGTTTTAGCTAATGCATTGTTGTTAGTTTCTAAACCTGAAATAACATCACCTTTAGGATAACTGGCTGGATAATTTTGTGCAGCAAGTACAACACCTACAGCTGCACGACTATCAAAGTCGATAGTTGCTTTATCTAACTCACCACGTGTAGCGGCTAAACATAACTCAACTAAGTCTGATTGTAGACGCATCATGATAGGTTGGGTTTCAGGATCACCAAAACGACAGTTATATTCAATAACGTTTGGCGTACCGTCGCTTGCGATCATTAGCCCGGCATATAAGAAACCACTGTAAGGTGCATCTTCGTTAGCCATACCTTCAACCGTTGGCATAATAACTTCGGCCATAATACGATCATGAATTTCAGGAGTAACTACTGCCGCTGGTGAATATGCCCCCATGCCGCCAGTGTTTGGACCTAGGTCACCATTTAAAGCACGTTTATGATCTTGGCTTGTTGCCATTGGTAACACGTTCTTACCATCAACCATTACGATGAAACTTGCTTCTTCACCTTCAAGAAACTCTTCAATCACTACGCGATGACCAGCATCACCAAAAGCATTACCCGCTAACATATCTATAATAGCGTCTTCTGCTTCTTTAAGTGTTAGCGCAACAATAACGCCTTTACCTGCTGCTAAGCCATCGGCTTTAACAACAATTGGTGCGCCCTGCTGACGAACATAAGCAAGTGCTGGTTCAACTTCAGTGAATTTTGCATAACTACCTGATGGAATGTTATTACGTGCTAGAAAATCTTTAGTAAATGACTTTGAGCCTTCAAGCTGTGCTGCTTTGGCACTTGGACCAAAAATAGCTAAGCCTTGGGCTTGGAAAGCATCAACAACACCATCAACAAGAGGCTGTTCAGGACCAACAATAGTTAAGGCAACGTCTTCACTTTGAGCAAAAGCAACTAAGGCAGCATTGTCACTAATATCGATAGCAACATTTTCTAATTTTGCTTCGGTTGCTGTACCAGCATTACCTGGGGCAACAAACACTTTAGTAACCTGACTTGATTGCGCCGCTTTCCATGCTAGCGCATGTTCACGACCACCGCCGCCTATAACTAAGATTTTCATATGTTCTTCCTATATATTCTTAAACGCTAAACCAACACTTATTTTGCTGGTTTAACAAATTTTAATGTCATGCGATCGCTTTCGCCAATCGCTAAATATTTGGCTCTGTCTTTATCTTTCAATGCTAAGCTAGGCGGTAATGTCCATACTTTATATTGTGCTAAATCTTTTGCATTAGCGTTAATATCGCTAGAAGCTTCAAATCTAAAACCAGCGGCTTTAGCTTGTTTAATAGTATTACTTTCGGAAACATAACCTACAGCTATTTTAGCATCACCGCCTGCTGGTAATCTATGTTCAACCACACCTAAGACACCACCCGGTTTTAGGGCATTAAAAGCGTCTTTAAATACTTGCTCAACACCTGCGTCTTTCCAGTTATGAAGATTTCTGAAAGTAAGCACTAAATCTGCTGTACCTTGCGGTGCTAATTCACTTTCTTGACGTGGGGTAAAGTCGGTTAAAACCACTTCACTAAAAACAACATCAGAAGCAAGTTTCTTCTCTAATCTTTTACGTGACTTACTATAGTAGTCATCTTTACCCGTATCTGGGTAGTGAGCACCGTATAGTTTACCGGTACCTTTTAAGGCTGGTGCTAGTATTTCTGTATACCAACCACCACCTGGGGTAATTTCAACCACTGTCATGCTCGGCGTAAAACCAAAAAAGTTTAACGTTTCAACTGGATGACGATATTGATCACGCGCTTTATTTTTAGCAGTACGATGATCGCCTGCAACAGCTTTTTCTAGTGCTTTTGCTGAAGCGCTATTGGCATTAGTTTCATGAGCATGAGTGTCATGGGCCGTAGCTGATAAGCTTAATGCGCCACAGCTTAATGCGACTGCAATAGCGATTGATTTAAGTGCGTTTGTTTTAATTGTCATAACTATTTTCCTTGTAAGTATTATTAGTATTTGAATCGATATAATACATATAGCGATTAAGGTATTAATTAACGGCAATATTTATAACAGATTTGAAACAAACAAGCAGTCTTGATTTTATTCCATACTAATTTTCATTGTAAGTAAATAAATCAACACTGCTTTAATAAGTACTGGGTACTCACTTGTCTTTAAGATCATTAAAGAACTTTTAATCCGATTAACGGAGAACCTTTAAGCTAGAGGATTCAAAATCAAACGATAAGCACGGAGCGTATGACTATACGTGAGTACTTATCATGAAGAGTTTCTGTGCTCTAGCGACAAGGTTATTTGTTAATGGCGGAAGTGACGCATACCTGTAAACACCATGGCGATGTTATGTTCATCTGCTGCAGCAATAACTTCGTTATCGCGCATAGAGCCGCCAGGCTGAATTACGGCAGTAATACCTGCTTCAGCGGCAGCATCTAAACCGTCACGGAATGGGAAGAATGCATCTGATGCCATTACAGAGCCTTTAACTTCTAGGTTTTCATCAGCAGCTTTAATACCAGCAACTTTCGCTGAGTATACGCGGCTCATTTGGCCTGCGCCGACACCGATAGTTGCACTATTTTTAACGTAAACAATAGCGTTAGATTTAACAAATTTTGCTACTTTCCAACAGAATTGTAAATCACGTAACTCATCTTCTGTAGGATGACGTTTAGTCACTACTTTTAAGTCGTCAGCTGTTACGCTACCGTGGTCAGTATCTTGTACTAATAAACCACCATTAACGCGTTTAAAATCAAAACCAGTAGTTTTGCTATCCCACTGACCACATTCTAATAAACGTAGGTTAGGTTTAGCAGCAACAATTTGTGCTGCAGCAGCAGAAATGCTTGGTGCGATAATTACTTCGACAAATTGACGAGAAACAATGGCTTCAGCAGTATCTGCATCTAATTCGCGGTTAAACGCGATGATGCCACCAAATGCTGAAGTAGGGTCAGTTCTATATGCGCCTTCATAAGCTGCTAAAATATTATCGCCAATAGCAACACCACAAGGGTTTGCATGCTTAACGATTACACAAGCTGGTTCATCAAATTCTTTAACACACTCTAACGCGGCATCAGTATCAGCAATGTTGTTATAAGATAATGCTTTACCCTGTAATTGAGTCGCGGTAGAAACTGATGCTTCTTCTGGATTAGCTTCTTTGTAAAAAGCGGCTTGTTGATGAGAGTTTTCACCGTAGCGTAAATCTTGAGTTTTAATAAATTGGCTATTAAAAGTACGTGGGAATTTAACTTTATTGTCAAAAGAAGCTTCTGACTCAGTTTCGCCATACGCTGGTAACATTTTACCAAAGTAGTTAGCGATCATACCGTCATAACTTGCCGTGTGCTCGTAAGCAGCAATAGCTAGGTCAAAACGTGTTTTATAAGTTAACGAATCGTTGTTGTTATCTAATTCAGTTAATACACGATCGTAATCATGTGCGTTAACAACAATAGTTACGTCTTTATGGTTTTTAGCAGCAGCGCGAACCATAGTTGGTCCACCGATATCAATATTTTCGATAGCATTTTCTAAAGAACAGTTTTCATCACTTACTGCATTAGCAAATGGGTACAAGTTAACCACAACCATATCAATTGCACTGATATTGTTTTCTGCCATTACCGCTTCATCAATACCACGACGCGCTAAGATGCCGCCATGTACTTTAGGGTGTAATGTTTTAACACGACCATCCATAATTTCTGGGTGACCGGTGTAGTCAGACACCTCAGTTACTTTGATGCCGTTTTCAGCTAATAATTTTGCTGTACCACCAGTAGAAAGAAGATCAACACCTTTCTCACTTAAGCGACGAGCAAATTCAACAATTCCTGATTTATCTGAAACACTTAATAGTGCGCGTTTAATTGGACGTGGAGTATCCATCTGTTTATTTACCTTTTAGTTGTAACTTACTGCTAACTTAGTGCCGACATGCCGCTAACTTGCGAGGTTACATGGTTATTTAAAATGATTTAGCGTGCTTAATACCAATCCGAATAAGGAGAGTACTCGCTTAGCGAGAAATTAAAGGCTTATTAGGCAAGATATTGATTGCGGCTAATGGTTGATCCCTTAGCAAAATCAATAACGCAGTATATAAGCCTTTAAAACTCGCCCTTGGGAATGCATGGGACAACTTGATAACTTCACATAATGAATTAAATATAGAATAACTATACCTATATTCATTTTGCTTGTTCTAATGTCGCCCATGTCATTCTAAGTGATTACTCCTTTATTCGGAGTGGTATAAATACAAAAAGCACCCGAGGGTGCTTTTCATTAAAATTCGATATTAGTTCATACCGTATTTTTTAAGTTTCTTACGTAACGTACCGCGGTTGATGCCTAGTAAGTTAGCAGCGCGTGTTTGGTTACCGCGAGTGTACATCATAACTTCTTCTAACATTGGCGCTTCAATTTCGCTCAATACAAGGTCATACATATCATCAACATCGTTACCATTTAATTGTGATAAGTAGTTACTAATTGCGATTTTAGCTTGGCTACGTAATGGAGACGTTTTAGTTTGTGTTTGAATATCGCCAGTGATAAATGGAGACGAAATATTTTGTTCGAACATATGATATAACTCTTTCTTTTGTTAATAAAATAAAAATAAAACTACGACAACTTGTACTGTTCCCTAGAAGGAGCAGTAACAAAATCATCAAAAAATTTGCCTAACGTCGCCAATTGTTCATCGGTAGACGCTAAAGCATTAAAAATAGCTCTAAACGCTTTGCCTTGGTCAGTATTAAACGCTGTGCTGAAACCATCGGAGATCTCAACCAGATTATGTATATACCAAGAGACGTGTTTTCTGGCGATCATCACACCTTTGAAATCGCCGTAAAACTGATGTAACTCCATAACGTGAGCCAATACTATTGAACGTACTTCGTCCAATGCAGGTGCTAACATTTTATTGCCCGTTGCCAAGAAATGATTAATTTCTCGAAAAATCCACGGACGACCCTGTGCACCACGGCCAATCATTATGGCATCGGCACCCGTATAGTTTAAAACCAGTAGCGCCTTTTCAGGTGAAGTAATATCACCATTTGCCACTACCGGAATCGAAATAGCCGCTTTTATTGCTTTAATGGTGTCGTATTCCGCATTACCTTTATAAAAGTCATTACGGGTACGGCCATGCACTGCCAGTGAAACAATACCGCTGTCTTCAGCAATTTTAGCTATTTCGATACCATTACGAGACTCTTCACACCATCCTGTGCGAATTTTTAGCGTAACCGGAATATCTACCGCTTTTACCACAGCCTGAACAATACGCTCAACCTGTGCTGGATCTCTTAACAAAGCAGAACCCGCTAATTTCTTATTTACCTTTTTTGCTGGGCAGCCCATATTGATATCAATAATTTGTGCACCGTTATCAGCATTTACCTTGGCGGCAAAAGCTAATTCATCCGGACAACTTCCGGCAATTTGTACACTGCGGATTCCTGCGGCATCACTATGCAACATTCTTAATTTAGACTTTTCGGTATGCCACACTTTCGGATTTGACGAAAGCATTTCAGAAACCGCTAACCCCGCCCCCAATTGACAACATAATTGTCGAAAAGGTTGATCGGTTATTCCTGCCATAGGGGCAAGTATTACCTGCGAACTGAGTTGATATGTGCCTATTTTCATACTGCTGTTTTTTTGAGCTACCTTACAAAAGGGCGCTAAGTTTACACGTCTTTATTTCAATTGAAAAGCATAGAATTTAAACAATATTTGCTTTTTTTCACCTTTTTGATATTGACATTTATTAAAGGATTAAAGTGAGCACAAAACGAACAGTTTACTCACAATTTTGTTGACAAATACTACAAAAAAAGACAAAGCCAAATATGGCAAAAACTTAGCTCGAATAACGCCTGTAAGTGTGGCAGAGTAAAATAACACCGCTTCGCTCATCTTATAGCTAGGCCAATAATAATTATAAATATAATGCCAGAGACCATGACAGCACTTTTAAGAATGCCAATTACCAATGTATTTGGACAAGGTGACTATAGCGTTACCTTGCACCTAGGCAGTGAAAAATCACCGGTAAATCTGTTACTCGATACCGGTAGCAGCACCCTAGTGGTAAAAGCTCCGCCTACCAAGCAAACCTTGATCAAAAATTAACGGCGAGCAGTGCACTTCAATAAGTTAATTACGGTGTTGGTGGCTGGAATGACCCGGCTATTTATACCAGTATCAATATTCATGAGTATTGCCATCAATCTGAACACCCGCAAAACATCGCAAAAAGCCCAAGCATTAATTTAACTGATGCTCCCGTTGTCTTGACTCATGTGCATGGAAAAATTACGTCATCCTCGAGATATCTAATCGCGGACCCAGTGTTTTGTAAAAGCTACAAAGCCATACTTAAGAAATGAGCAAGATATATCAATGCATAGTTTTACTACTGAACGTTTATTAATAAGACCATTAATTACTGAAGATGAAGATTTCTTTTGTCAGCAATACACCAATGAAAAAGTAATGCGTCACACTGGCGGAGCTATAAGAAAAGAAGAGGCTAGCAAAGCTTTTCAACGCGCACTCAGAGCAAATAAACAGGCAAAAATAGGTGGTAAGAAATCATTACTTTCTTGGGCGATAGTCTGCCTAAACAATGAAACTATCATTGGCACGCAAACCTTGTCATTTCTGATCCGTCCCTATAATGCCAAAGTAATGAATCAAGCCAAGGTTGATGGTATAAAACAAGCTGAAATAGGGATAATACTCAGCCCAAAAGCCAATGGGAAATTATTTCCAGAAGAAGCCATGGGCGCGTTAATAGAATATGGCTTTACTTATATTGAGCTTGATAAAATAAACGCCTTTTATTCCAATATAAACCTCGCGACTAAACGTTTTGTTAATAAACTTGGTTTTGTTTATAACTCTGCATTACAAGATAGTAATAGCCAAGATAGCTATCAGTACGTAGATAAAAGCCTGTGGCAAAAAAAATTTATTTATCAAATCTGTTAGAGGATTCAAATATTTTTTAATGCAATGAGAGTAATCAATTGTAAGCAAGGTCATTTATCTGTTATTTTATTTAGAGAATGAAAACTATGTTCGCGATAAAATCCTAAAAACAAATCGCGTGATATATAAAAACACAAGGAAAGGTAAATGACAGGTAGTTTAGTGTGTGTTGGTACGGGTATAACATTAGGGGCCCATATTAGCCCCATAGCAACAAGTCATATTGAACAAGCCGATATAGTATTTTCACTAATGGCCAATGGTTTTGCTCAAAAGTGGCTTGAAGAAATGAATGCAGATGTCCGCACGCTACAGGGCTTTTATCAAGCAGGAAAAAACCGCAACATTACTTACAATGAAATGGTTGAAACTATTCTAACGCAAGTGCGTGAGGGTAAAAAAGTAGTCGCTGCTTTTTATGGTCACCCAGGTGTATTTGCCTGTGTTAGCCATAGAGCCATTAACAAAGCCAAAACAGAAGACCTAGCTGCGTCTATGGAGCCTGGCATTTCTGCTGAAGATTGTCTTTATGCCGATTTAGGCATAGACCCAGGCAAAACAGGTTGCAGCCATTACGAAACCAGCCAGTTTATGTTTTATAAACGTAATATTGATACCTCAGCGCACCTAATATTATGGCAGGTGGTCTTAGCTGGCGATAAATCCTTAGCAAAATTCTCTACCGGCAGTGCCTACCGAGAAGTATTGATCGATTTATTATTAGAGCACTACCCTAGCGATCATCAAGTCATATTGTATCAAGCCAAAGGCATAGCTATAGATAGCATGCGTGCTGAATATATTTCCTTAACAGAATTAATTGATGCTGAGTTATTTATGCATACTACCTTGGTAATCCCACCTTGTACTAAAATGCAACCCAATGCTAAAGTTTTGGCTCGATTAGCCGAAATAGACAAACAAGAAAAAAGGGCTAACAATGTCCCTGTATTGAGTTTAGTTTTATAAGATAGGTAAACTTAGCTAAAGGTTTAAACCAAAATATAAATACTCATTAAAAATATATTTTAACAATAACAAGGAGTAAATGAATGAGTAAAGTGATACAAGTATTAGAAACAATGGCAAGTAATGCATCTTTAGTTAGCGAAGAAGATATCAATACATTTTTGACAACTGCTGAGATCAATACTGAGCAACAGCAAGCTATTACAGCAAAAAACGTGGAGCAGCTGGCTGAGACTATAGCTGATTTACCTAAAATCATAGCTCACATTCAAGTTCTTCCTGCCGAAGATGATGAACCAATTGAAGATGACCAAGAAAATGACCAAGAAAATGACAATAGCGCAAGCAGTAAGCTTCTAGCTTCTAGCTTCTAAAGTAGATATTCACATGAAAAAGCACAGCACCATACTTACCTATTTTAATAAACTTAGCTTTATTGTGCTGTTCTTCATTTTATACAATATTACTTTTATATCAGCAAAAGCATTTGAAATAAATCAACAACACTCAGCTAACAAGATAACACTCACTAAAGAGGAAATTTCAACACAGCTAACTCTGGCAGATAAATATAAGCGCAGCAATCCGACAAAATTTAAGCAGTTGATTTTTGAAGTGGCACAACAAACAAAGCTAACAACTGAACAGCAGCATTATTTAAACCTCTTACATTCATACCATTTAACCTTCGTTGGTGAGTATGATTCAGCCGAAAGTAAACTAAAGAGAATTTTAAGCTCTGATGCTAGCAGTTTAATTAGATTTAGAGCTAATTATGCCCTCATTTATATTTATATGCCCAAAAAAAACTGGTTAAACGGTCTAAAATATTTAGAGAAAAATATTAACTTGTTACCAACCATAGATAGTAATGAATATTATCAAAATGGTTTACTAACGACTATTATTTTTTACAATAAGATAAGACAATATAAATTAGCAATTAGCTATATCAATAAATTAGCAAATCAAACTTTAACCGATAAAAACAGCTGTGCATTAAAGCAACTATCTCTAGAAGCTAAATTTAATTTAAATGAATTAACACCTGCCGATGATTTGATAAAAGATGCTATAGAAACCTGCGAACATGCTAAATTCGATATAGCTACTAATATTATTCTTATACTTAAGGCCAAACTATATTTAAGCGACAAAGCCCCAGATAAAGCTTTAGATTTATTGTTACCTTATATTGAAAATGCAAATAATACCCATTACCCAATGTTAATAGCCGAAATGAATAATGTATTAGCAAAAGCTTATTGGCAAGTTAGTGACATAGACAATGCTCAACTTTATGCTACCGAAGCTCTAACAATAAACAAAAATATGAGTAACCTTTTACAAGGTGTTGATACTTATTTTTTGCTTTACCAAATAGCTAAAAAACAACAGAATCTAGCGCTCTCACTAAGCTATTTTGAAAAGTATGCCGAAATAGAAAAAGCACACCTCGAAGGAGAAAAGGCCAAACACCTTGCTTTTCAACTTGCTGAGCACCAGTCGTTTGAACAAAAAAGTCAAATTAACTTACTCAATGAAAAAAACGCTCTATTAATCAGTGAACAAGCCCTAGCCAAAGCTAAAGTCGCTAATGTGCAATTGTTCATCGCGATATTAACCGTGACCATAGCACTGTTAGTGTTATGGGGTGGGCGCTTATGGAAGTCGCATAAACGCATAAAAGCACTGGCTGAATACGATGCCTTAACGGGCATTTATAATCGCCGGCACTTTACTCATGTAGCTAACAGCGCGTTAAAGTATTGCCAAAGCGCACAGCAAGATTTATCTGTGATTATCTTCGACTTGGACCACTTTAAGAAAGTTAACGACTCTTTTGGTCACGCTTGTGGTGATTGGGCATTGAAAGCAACAACTAGCGCGTGTGAAAGTATTGGACGGAAAAATGATATTTTTGCTCGTTTAGGTGGTGAAGAATTTTGTATCGTATTACCCAGCTGTAATATTGATACCGCAATGTTACGTGCCGAAGATTGTCGTGTAGCCATAGAGGCCATTATTACCGAAGCATCTGGTTGTGATTTCACCATCACCGCCAGCTTTGGCGTGACTGATGTGAAAAGGTCGAGCTTTGATTTGGAAAAATTATTGGCTGATGCTGATTTTGCTGCTTACGCTTCAAAACATACTGGCCGGAACCAAGTCACCGTTTTTCAACCTAAAACACCCGAAGAAACTAAACTATTAAATAACTCATGGAGTATTGTTTCTTAAGCTGAAATATAGCTCTAGAGCAAGATAAGAAAGAGCTGGATCCCCGACAAGAAAACTCGGGGATGACACTGGAGGAATAATATTTCAGGGATGACGAGGTTTAGCTTGGAAGGGTCCCGAAAGTAGTGCTACTGGAATGACAAGTTCTGGCTTAGAAGAGCTCCCGATAGGAGCACTTCGGGACTGACTCTAAAGGCTTACTTCCGTTGGCCGTTCAAACGTACCCATTCTTCTTGTACGCTAATTGGCGCCATATCACACCACTGGCCGTAAATTTCTTGTAGTGTTTGTGCTTGCTCTTCCAATATCCCTGATAACGCTAATAAACCTTTTTCACCAACGAATTCAATGATTGTAGGCGCTAACTCGCGTAATGGTCCAGCGAGTATATTTGCCACTACTACGTCGGCTTTAAATTCAGGCTGATCTTTAGGTAGGTATAATTCAAGTCTATCGGAAACATTGTTACGTTCAGCATTAGCAAGACTTGCTTGCAGTGCTTGTGGGTCGATATCAATACCAATAACTTTCTTGGCACCTAACTTAAGTGCCGCCAACGATAAAATACCTGAGCCACAACCAAAATCAACCACGGTTTTACCTTGTAGATCTAAGCCGTCCAACCAAGTTAAACATAATGCTGTGGTTGGGTGTGTACCTGTACCAAACGCTAGGCCAGGATCTAACATAACATTTACCGCGTCAGGGTCTGGCACATCGCGCCAGCTAGGACAAATCCAAAGACGTTCACCAAACTTCATCGGGTGGAAGTTGTCCATCCATTCACGTTCCCAATCCTTGTCTTCTAGTTGTTCAAGCTTGTAGCGCATTTGCTCTTTATCAGGATGAATACCTTGCAAGTAACTAATGACTTTATCCATATCATGGCTTGCTTCAAATAAACCCATGACCACGGTATTAGACCAGTAGATAACTTCATCACCGGGTAGTGGCTCGTATATGGGAGTGTCTTTTGCATCGAGAAAAGTAACGGCTTGTGAACCACAGGCTGTGAGCCAGTCACTATATTTTTCGGCGTTATCTTCGTTGGCACTTAATCTGAGTTGTATCCAAGGCATCTGATGTTCTCTACTGGTATTTTGTGTTTGCTGCTACTAATTTCGTTGTCTTTGACTTTGGTGCAAAGAGCCGATGTAATTGGCAAATAGTAGCAATAAATAAGCTTGATGCTAGTTTACCATTCATTACTGCTAGAGTAGGCATAAATAATGATAAAACGGAAATTACCATGCTGGATTTACTGCCTGATCTATTTGATCACTACCCCGAAAAACTTACCCTCGCGCAAGTGCCCTTTAATGATTACGGTAAAGAAATTATATTTTCTGGTGAGATAGTCACCGTTGCTTGCTTTGAAGATAATTCAAAAGTGAAACAGCTATTGGCTACTGATGGTACCGGTAACGTACTAGTTGTTGATGGCAAAGGCAG
>JALJPA010000139.1 GCA_022969215.1 Colwellia sp.
ATACGCGATGAGTCGATGTTACCTTGTTCAATTAAGTAGTCTTTAAGGGCATGTTCGCGCTGCTCACCTAGCTCGAGTAAGCGCTTGATATCGCTTTTTTCACTCACACTAACCCCATCCTTAAGGTCAATATCTGCTGGGGTAGTAATTGCGCAAATAGTTACTCGGGTATCTTCTTTATCCTGCATCAAAGCAATAAAGTCTTTTAAGTAAGTGGCTTGTTGTTCATCGGGTTCAACTTGCTTTACTTGATAGTCTAAATCATCGAAACGTAACTTTAAGGCAAATTCACCAGCCGTTATGGCGATAGAAACTATGTTGGCGTAGGGCACAAAAGTGGTTAATAGGTAATCTTGTGTGGCGGACATAATGGCTTTTTTGGTGATTAAAGTAACGATACTGCTTAAGCCAAATTTAGGGTCTGAGGTTGAGCCACTTAGCGGTACGTCTAGCTCTACATTGCCATCACTATCTTTTAGCATACCCATAGCCATATTTAATGGCAATGCGCCTTGATCAATCAAGCTACCGGCTTCTTCACTGTCCACTAAGCCAGTTTCTAAGGCTTGTAATAAGACTACTACGTTACCATCGAGTTCATCGCCGGTCAGTGTTACGTCTAAGGCAGTATTGAGCTGTCCAGTTTTAACTTCAAGGCCAGTAGATGCTTTTAAGTAGGTTGAAATTGCTGGCAGTGAAAACTCTTTGAAATCGCCTTTAACATGGAAGCTTGTTACCGCTGAAAAAGGTTGCACATAGCCCGTTAAGTTAAAATTAGCGTATTTATTACTACGACCGACCAGTGTATAGGGGGTTTTTACTTGTTGTTTATCTTTAGCATTGCTTATAGCGCCAACTTCAAGGGTATCAATAAATAAAGTACGCTGATAAATAGGGTCAACACTGAAATCGGTAAATTCGAGTGCGTTATCATTGATAAAACGTAGCGCTTGCAAGCTGAAGGTAAAACCTTGGTTACTTATTTTTGCTAAGTTTTCTGCTTGTTCTTTTTCAATAGCGACTAATGCTTTAACGGCTCTTGGCTCAACAACTTCTTGCTCTGCAGGTTTGCTAACAAGGGCGATTAGATTAGCAATATCTTTATTTTCTTTAATAATAATTGCACCCGTTAAGGTGTCAAAAATAATATTTTCGATAGCGATGCTTTTTTCATGAACGTGAAGGCTATTTAATGTTAGCTGCTTTAGTTGTAGTACTGGCGGCAGTTTAACAATATCCTCGGCGGTAATCTCAAGGCCATCTTCTGCAGAGCGTTGGTTAATCTTATCAATGGCTTTTTTAGCTAGGGTATCGGTTAAGGTGGCTTTTTTAGAAAATAAAAATTGATCCAATATTATATCGGTAATATCAATGCTGGGTTCATCATCTAAAATAAAATTAATGTCAGCTAGCTTAAGCTGTTTAAAGGCGGCTATTGTCGCGTTGCTATCCTTTTGGCTAAATACAGCCTCAACTAATTTTATGCTGCTGTGACCTGCTAGATGAGTAACTTTGCTGTCTTGTATGTTGATGGCTATGTCAGTGAAATTATGCTGCAAGGCTTGTAGAGTTAAACGTTGCTCTGCCAAGCCGAGTAATAGTTCTTGTAAGTTTAAGCTGGCTTTTTGTACTTTTAAATTAATGCCTTGCTGTGCGAGGCTTACGGTTTGCTGACTAGCAAAGGAAAGTGAGCCCTTAAGCTCGGTAAGCTGTTCAATATAAGGCGCTAATTTTTCAATAGGGTAATTATCTATGCGTAAATCACTGTGGATATCGCCTTTGCCTGAGCTCAAATGTGCATTAGCAGACAGCGCTAATTGGGTTTTATCAATTAATGCCGACAGTGTTAACTGACCTTCTTGCGTGTTTTGGCTGACTTTTATCTGGCGTAACACTAATTGTTTAATTGTTATCTGGTGGTTTTTATTTTTGTGTTGGTTATTTATCGCTATTTGTATATTGAACTGGTTAAGCAGTAATTCAGGTAATAGTAGCTGATAAGCTATCTTAGTTGCTTCTTCAGCGGGTTGCTCAGTCGCTTGCTCTGCAGTATTTTCTTTACTTGGTATGGCGATGCCAGCAATAACTAATTGCTTATCATCTTGAGTTACCTTGATATTACCTTTAGTAAGAGAAAATTCACTAATCACTACTTTATCAAAAACCAATTGCCTTAACTCAATTTGTAGCTCAAGTTTTGCTAGGGAAAAAACACTTTCTGGTTGTTCATTCCTACTGCTGATTACATCGATATCACTCAAGGTTAGGCGCATTAAAAACGGGTTGAAGCGTATGCTGGCATCATCCGATAAGTGTAACTGCTGCTCGGCTAAAATAGGGGCGATAAAGTGCTTAGCTACCGGTGAAGAAATTAGCCAAATAAGCAAAAACAAAGCTAAATATAAGGTTAATAATACTTTGAAAAATTTATGAGTAAAAAAAGACAGCAAGCTTGCCATAATTCAGGACGTTCCTTGTTAAAAATCAATATTTAAAGTGTTGTTAAGTATCTATTTGAAGGCAAAAAATAAAGTGGAATATAATTTACAGCATTTTATAGAAAGCATACAATTGTGATCTAAAGGTTAATTTGGTAATTAACTGTTATTTAACGCGGTTCAGGATATCATTTTCATGGAAATCAATATAGAAAAAGTCGAACATTATGTACAAATGCTCGGTGAAATGGGTTTACAGTTCGGTGTACAGTTTTTACTAGCTGTTGTTGTTTACCTTGTCGGTAACTTCATTATTAAAAGAGTGCTTAGTCTCGTTGAATTGGGTTTAGCGAAGAAGAAAGTAGAAGTTACCTTACATCGCTTTTTATTAAGTATTTTAAATACCTTATTAAAAGCCATTCAAATTATCATTTTTGCTTCCATGATTGGTATTCAAACGGCTTCGCTTATTGCTGTTTTAGGTGCAGCAGGTTTAGCGATAGGTCTAGCGCTTCAGGGTAGCTTGGCTAACTTTGCCGGTGGTGTGTTAATTCTATTGTTTCGTCCGTTTAAAAATGGTGATGCCATTAAAGCGCAGAGCTATGTAGGTATTGTTGAAGAAATTCAAATATTTAATACCATACTAAAAACTTTTGATAACCAGCGTATTATCATTCCTAATGCTTTGTTATCTAACGGCTGTGTTACCAACATCAATGTTAATGGCACTCGTCGTGTTGATATGGTTTTTGGCATTGGTTATAACGATGATATTACTAAGGCTAAAGCACTCTTACGGACATTACTTGAAGCCGATGAACGTGTGCTAAAAGATCAACCCATTGATATTTGGGTGGGTGAGCATGGTGAAAGTTCAGTGAATTTATTTGTCCGTCCATGGACAAAAGCAGAAGATTACTGGGGCGTTTACTTTGATATGATGGAAAAAGTGAAAATTGAGTTTGATAAAGCTGGCATCAGCATTCCATTCCCACAACGTGATGTGCATATTCATCAAACACCGAGTGCTTAATTATTGGCAGTAGTACTTAGCCGAGTTGCGCTAAAAAGCCTATATCAGTTTACTGGCATAGGCTTTTTTATTTATTAACTCGGCGTAAGTTGCTAGGTATTATTAACTAGGTATAAGTAGCTAGGCATTTGTAGCTCGCCATCTTTAGTTGGACATTCATTTTTAATGAGAAAACTCTATATGATTAACCATACTTTAAAATTTTCACTGGTTTTCGCTAGCTTAATATTAGCCGGGTGTAGTGACGACACTGACGTTCAGGCAAAAAAAACTGCTAGTTCAGTAACACCATTTAGTGATCAACAGCAACTTGAACAGTTAGCGAATCAACTAGTCGTAAAGTACCAATTTTTCAGTAATGTTGAAACAGATTGCCCACAGCATAACGGCAAGGCAGTAAAGTACTGTTATAGCGCAGAAATTCATTTTGACCTAGTTGAGACGGACACTAAAAAAACGTATTTCAGTGAAGCTCAAGCTTGGCAGCTCAACTTTTCCCAAGTCTATCCAGCGTATGCTAGCAGCAGCGAAACCTTCGACTTGCAGCATCTTAATGGTGACATGCATCAAATCACCCCTAAAAATAGCTTTACTGGTTTTCAAGCCGGTCAAAGCCAAAAAGTGAAGTTATGGGTTAAAAGTACACTGATTAGCGAATCAGAGTTGATGCCTAATTATTGGTTAGCTATGGCTGGTTTAACGCCAGCAATTATTGTCAGCACTAAAACAAAAATCGCTGCAGAAACGGGCTTAGAGTTGCAACCTTGGGTGGTTCCCTTTAGTGATACTGTAAAACAAATAAAGTCAGCACCCGATGACATCAATCAATATGCATCAACTACCTGGCTTTATAATAATGAGCCACAATTAGCCCTTGATGATAGTCATTTAGACTTTGCCATTATACCTACACCTAAATCCGTGGTGGTTAAAGATAAGACCGCGCGCTTAGATCTAGCATCAGGCTTGCAAGTTAAACTGAGTAGCAACATTAAATATGTCGCATTGGCCGGCGCATTTGAACGCTTAGCGCTACTGGGTATAAAAGAAAGTCAAACGGGCGTTGCTGTCAGTGTTGTTTTGAATGATAAGAAAAATGCTGATTGGCGTGCAGGGCATTATCAATTAACCATTAATGACAGCGCTATCAATATTGTGGCGCAAGATAGCTCTGGGGCATTTTATGGCTTACAAAGCTTAGCCAGCTTAGTGACTTTGGGGTCAACACTTGTTCCTTTAGTGAATGTTGATGATCAACCTCATTATGAATATCGCGGTCAACATATTGATGTTGCTAGAAACTTCCACAGTAAGGCGTTTATCTTTGCTCTTATCAAGCAAATGGCTGCTTATAAACTTAATAAGCTACATCTTCATTTGGCTGAAGATGAAGGCTGGCGTTTAGAGTTACCCAGTTTACCTGAGCTAACACAAATCGGTGCTAAGCGCTGCTTAGATTTATCAGATAAACAGTGTATGCAGCCACAATTAGGCGGCGGAGCTAGCGACAGAGATGGTTATTATAGTATTGCGGATTACCAAGACATTCTTCGTATGGCGAGTAAACATTATATCCAAGTTATTCCGTCTTTAGATATGCCTGGGCATTCAAGAGCGGCTATCAAGGCAATGGAGGCGCGCTATCATTACTATATGAGTCAAGAAGATGAAGTTGCAGCTAAACGTTATCTGCTAACTGACTTCGAGGATAAAACCCAATATAGCTCAATCCAAAACTATAACGATAACACTTTAAATATTTGTATGGAGTCGACTTATACTTTTGTTGATAGGGTACTAGAAGATTTAAAGGCCCTACATCAAGAAGCTGAACATCCGTTAGCCCTTTATCATATTGGTGCCGATGAAACCGCTGGTGCCTGGCTTCAGTCACCAGTTTGTCAGGCCTTGATTGCCGATAAAAGTAATGACTTTGGTGATGCCAAACATTTAGGTGCACATTTTATTGAGCGTGTTGCACATATGGTGACTAGTAAAGGCATTGCTGTGGGTGGTTGGAATGATGGTTTAAAAGAAACCGATGTCGCTAAGATGCCAAGCGAAGTTTATTCGTATATTTGGGATGCATTACCTTGGGGAGCACATCAACAAGTCAGTGAACAAGCCCATCGTAATTGGCATATTATTTTATCAACACCGGATGTACTTTATTTTGACTTTCCTTATCAAGTCGATCCAAAAGAGCGCGGTTACCATTGGGCCTCAAGGCGTGTTACAACCCGCTCTTTGTTCAACTTTATGCCTGATAATTTACCTATTCACGCTGAGTTTCGCTTGGATACTTTAGGCAAAAATTATATTGCTAACGATAAGCAGCAATTGGATAAGTCAGGTGACATAAGCCATCAACCTTTGCCGAAAAACTTCACCATCAGTGGTATTCAGGGGCAATTGTGGAGCGAAACTGTTCGTAGCGATACGCAGGCGGAATATATGATCTATCCAAGATTATTAGCTTTGGCGGAGCGATCTTGGCATCAAGCCGGTTGGCAAGTGCCTTACAATGATCAAGGTGGCCGATACAGTAAAGACAGCAATGTGTTCAACCAGCAGTTAGGTCAAGTAAGGGATAAAAAATGGCTGGCCTTTTCACAAACTATTGGCAAAAAAGAGTTAGCTAAACTAGATATCGCGGGGGTGTTTTATCGCGTGCCGACGGTGGGCGCAAAAATTGACGGTGGGGTGCTATCGGCCAATACCGCAATTAAAGGTTTACCCATTGAATACCGAGTTAACAGTGGTCAGTGGCAAGCTTATCAACAGCCAGTAAAGGTCAATGGCGTTGTGCAAGTTCGTGCTCTTACCTTTGATAAACAACGTGCGGGTCGCACTATGACGGTAAACAAGTAATTGCTTATTGCGCTAAAGCATTTTCAATTTCTTGCTGATACTTTAACTGTTTTTTACCATTAAAACCGTTGTGCGCACTAATGAGTTTACCTTGGCGATCAAATAAGTAACTGCTGGGCATGCCTTTTAGCTGGAATTTTTTAGCTAAGCTGCCTTTAGCATCATAAATAATCGAAAAATTTGCTGGGGTTTGTTGTAAGAACTGCTCCGCTAATGCAGGTTGCGCATCTAGGTTAACGCTCAACACGACTAAACCTTGCTCTTGATACTTTGTTTGCATGGCATTCATCCATGGAAAGGATTTTCGGCAAGGCACACACCAAGAAGCCCAGAAATCTAAATAAACGACTTTGCCCTTGTTTTGCGCCATCGCTTGTTCAAATTTGTGCATAGCATCATTAGCCATAGCGAGGTTACAGCTAAGAATTAACGTAATGGTTAACAATAATGTGTTAACACAGGTTTTTAGGGGGGAAGGCATACTCTTTCCTACATTCTTTATACATATCTTCACTATACTTAGTTTTATCTGTAATGCACAATATCCTAATTGTGATTAAATTTTATTTATTGCCAATTGCTAGAGCCTAATTATATGAAAATAGGGTTAAAATTATTATTATTTGTTTTTACTTGTTACGCTTTTCCAAGCCAAGCTTGGTGGTTAACTCATACCAATTCATCCGTTTTTACTAAGCCTGTGAACCCTAATGACAGTGATAAAGCACAAAGTGAATGGTTAAAAAATCGCTTTAGTAAACAACATCAGCAATTAATCCCAATTGTCGCGGTGGCCGATATGTTTTTTAGTTGTAATCAAGCGAGAAAAACGGATAAAGCCGACTATCAGCTGAGTTACCTAATTATCGAGATGGATAAAAATACCCTGGCAGAAAAGTTAGCTAATTGTTTAGGTGATGATACGATGCAATCGGATGTTGCCTTAAATTTTGGCCTATTTGGTTGTTTTCATCAGCAACTAGCCCATTTGCCGAAAGTAGAACGTGAACAAAAAATGCATTTAGTAAAACAAGCGATGTCTTCGTTATCTCATGAAGAACGTAAAAAAAGCTTCACTCAATGTGTCACCCAGCAAAGTATTCATTATCTTAAATAGCGCCAGGCCCTTAGGAATTACATAAATTGTAACAAATACTTAGGGAGTTTTACTCTTGTCACTTTCTTATTGTAAGCAATATCCCTTATAGTAGCGTTAACTCTAGAAATATAATGAACCACAAGCAAAGCAAGGTGAAATAAAATATGCCTCAAGAAACCCCTAAAATTTTAGTAGTAGATGATGATATGCGTTTACGCTCATTGTTAGAGCGTTATTTAGTGGAACAAGGTTTTACCGTGCGTAGTGCCGCTAACTCAGAACAAATGGATCGCTTACTCGAACGTGAAAATTTCCACCTATTAGTGTTAGATTTAATGTTACCAGGTGAAGACGGTTTATCCATTTGCCGCCGTTTACGTCAAAATTCAAATAACATTCCTATTGTTATGCTAACGGCAAAAGGTGACGAAGTAGATAGAATTATTGGCTTAGAACTAGGTGCTGATGATTACATGCCTAAACCTTTTAACCCAAGAGAATTACTAGCGCGAATTAAAGCGGTATTGCGTCGTAGAACTCAAGAAGCCCCAGGTGCGCCTTCACTAGAGGAAAACATTGTAAGCTTTGGTGGTTACGAGTTAAATTTGGCCACCAGAGAGATGCAAAAAGGTGATATTAGCATGCCATTAACCAGTGGAGAATTTGCGGTATTAAAGGCATTGGTGACTCATCCTAGAGAGCCATTATCACGTGATAAATTGATGAATCTTGCCCGCGGTAGAGATTACTCGGCCTTAGAACGCAGTATTGATGTACAAGTGTCACGTTTACGCCGTATGCTTGAAGTTGATCCAGCTAAACCACGATACTTGCAAACAGTTTGGGGCTTAGGATATGTTTTTGTACCTGATGGTACTCCAGCCTAGCTAATTACTTGCAACGTATTTAAGTTGTTTATATGAAAATATTACCTCGTAGTGCCTTTGGGCAAACGGTTTTATTGATAGGTTTTTTACTTTTTATCAATCAAATCGTTTCTTACATCTCCTTTGCCATTTATGTTTTCGACCCTCATCAGCAGCAAATCAATCAATTGCTGGCAAAACAGGTGCGGGTGGTTTTCATTGATATTGATGATGCTAAGTTAAGTCCTAAAATGGCCAAAGCATTTCATAATGAAACCGGCATTGGCGTTTATCGTGAAGAGGATGCGCTTAAATTTGGCCTTGCCAGTGCTGGCTTATTTCCTTATCGTTCTGAGCAAATGTCATTATTGCTCGGCGGCGACGCAGAAGTTCGGATCTCGGATGGTAATGAATATTTATTTTGGATCCGTGCGCCACAAGCGCCACACCTTTGGGTAAAAATCCCCCTTGTTGGCATGGAAAAGGGTAACTTTAATCCGCTAATTTTCTTTATGGTAGTTATTGGTTTATTAAGTGTTATGGGCGGCTGGGTTTTTGTCCGCCAGCTTAACAGGCCGTTAAAATCATTAGAAATAGCTGCTGAAGATGTTGGTCGAGGAGACTTCCCTGAGCTGTTGGTGGAACGCGGTACTTCTGAGATTATGGCGGTAACACAAGCCTTTAATCACATGTCTAAAGGCATCAAACAACTTGAGGATGACCGTAATTTATTAATGGCGGGTATTTCCCATGATCTACGCACGCCGTTAACACGTATACGTTTAGCCAGTGAAATGATGCAAGATCAAGATGGCTTTCTTAAAGAAGGTATAGAAACCGATATCGAGGATATGAATAATATTATTGATCAGTTTATTGATTACCTTCGTCACGACTCTAAAGATAAGGCCGAGATTGGCGATTTAAATTCCTTGGTTGATGAAGTACTCAACGTTGAAAGGCCAAGTGATAGGGTAATAACATTTCACCCCAGTGAATGCCCTAAAATACCTTTACGGCATGTTGCTGTTAGACGCGCCCTGGCCAATTTAGTGCAAAATGCCCTGCGTTATACCTCAGGTGAAATTGAAGTATTTACCGGGGTAGAGCAAGGTTTTGCCTTCTTTATTGTCAGTGATAACGGTGCAGGAATTCCAGAAGCTGATATCGAACGTTTATTTCAGCCTTTTACTCAAGGTGATACTGCCCGTGGTACTGAAGGTAGCGGTTTAGGCTTGGCGATAATTAAACGTATTGTTGATACCCATGGCGGCAGCGTAGTACTTTCAAACAAGCCATCGGGTGGCTTACAAGCGAAAGTGTCTTTGCCACTGAGCTTCTAATTATCTTTACATGATGCCCAGCAACTTCTAAACAGCACCAATATAGTAAATATATATTTACCGCATTAATAATAATTAATGCGGTTTTATGTTCAGGATGAACGGTATGTTGCGGTGACAGGATGTCATGGAGTAGTGTCAAAAAAATCAACTGTTGCTGACTACCATTAATTTGGCAGTCAGAAAACAAAAAAGCCACAAGTAATTAATTACTTGTGGCTTTTTTATCAGTAGTTTATACCTGATTAGCGAACGGCTGTTAACACATCATTTTATAACTGAGGACCAGCAGCAACTAATGCTTTACCGTTATCAGTATCAGTGAACTTCTCGAAGTTATTAACAAAACGTTTAGCTAATGCAGCTGCTTTATCATTCCAAATACTTGCATCTTCGTAAGTATTGCGCGGGTCAAGAATATCACCTTCAACACCAGCAAGCTTAGTCGGGATTTCAAGATTAAACATTGGGATAATCGTTGTTTCAGCGTTATCGATAGAACCATCTAAGATTGAATCAATGATGGCACGTGTCGCTTTGATTGAAATACGTTTACCAGTACCGTTCCAACCCGTATTAACTAGGTAAGCTTCAGCGCCAGCAGCTTCCATACGTTTATGTAAAACTTCTGCGTATTGCGTTGGGTGTAAGCTTAAGAAAGCAGCACCAAAACAGCTAGAGAAAGTAGGAGTTGGCTCGGTAATACCACGTTCAGTACCCGCTAATTTAGCAGTGAAGCCTGAAAGGAAGTAGTATTCAGTTTGCTCTGGCGTTAATTTAGCAACTGGTGGTAAAACACCAAAGGCATCCGCAGTTAAGAAAATTACTTTCTTAGCATGGCCAGCACGAGAAACCGGCTTAACGATATTGTCGATGTGGTGAATTGGGTAAGAAACACGAGTATTCTCAGTTTTTGAGTTATCGTCAAAATCAATTTTACCATTGGCATCAACAGTTACGTTTTCTAATAATGCATCACGACGGATTGCATTATAGATGTCTGGTTCATTTTCTTTGCTTAGGTTGATTGTTTTTGCATAACAACCGCCTTCAAAGTTAAATATACCGTTATCATCCCAACCATGTTCATCATCACCGATAAGTTGACGTTTAGGATCGGTAGAAAGCGTTGTTTTACCTGTACCAGATAAACCGAAGAAAATTGCAGTGTCGCCATCTTCACCAACGTTAGCACTACAATGCATTGAAGCAATACCTTGCAGCGGAAGGTAGTAGTTCATCATTGAGAACATACCTTTTTTCATTTCGCCGCCGTACCAAGTACCACCAATCAATTGAATTTTTTCAGTTAAGTTGAAAGCAACAAAGTTTTCAGAGTTTAAACCTTGCTCTTGCCACTTATCATTAACTGTTTTTGCGCCGTTCATCACGACAAAATCTGGTTCGTAAGTTTCTAGTTCAGCGTCAGTTGGACGAATGAACATGTTCTTAACAAAGTGAGCTTGCCAAGCAACTTGCGTAATGAAACGTACTTTTAAACGTGTTGCTTCATCAGCGCCACAATAAGTATCAACAACAAATAGGCGTTGACCAGAAAGCTGAGTAGTCACTAAGCCTTTTAAGTGGTCCCATGTTTCAGGTGTCATAGGTTTGTTGTCATTTTTTCCTTGATCAGACCACCACACAGTATCGCGAGTCACGTCATCACGAACAATGTACTTATCTTTAGGAGAACGACCGGTAAATATACCCGTATCTACGTTAACTGCACCAAGCTCAGTCACTACGCCTTTATCAAAGCCTTCAAGGCTAGCTTTAGTTTCTTCACTAAAAAGTAACTCATACGATGGGTTATAAACAACTTCATTAACATCGTTGATGCCGTATTGTGACAAATCAATTGAGTTTTTCGGGGCGGTCATAGCAAATTCACTCCTAAGTATGACAAATTAAATATTTAAGTAGATTGATGAAGTGCACTGTGAAAGTTTTCAGGCTGTCTTCATTGTCGCTATTTTAAGTTAATAGCGATCAAAACGAAAGTAAAAAATAGTTTAATGTGAAAGTTTTCACTATAAATATCATGAATGGTTAGATCTAAAACTATTTTTATTCAAACAAAACAGCTCTTAAGCTAGCTGGGTAAGGGGTAGGTGGGGTTTTATTCTAGCTATTAATTATCACTATGTGGAATAAGTGATAACTAATATTGGCTAATATGGCTGGATTTAATGAAAAAACAGCCATTTATTTTAATGGTTAACTTTCGAAATGAAACTTTGCAAGCTTAGTTCATCAAAATCGTAAGTGGTGATGCAATAATCACAGGTCATCGAAATTTTACCTTGCTCTGCTAAAATGGCTTTTATTTCACTCGGCTCTATTTGTGAGATTGCCGATAAACATTTATCGGCAGAACAACCACATTGGTAACTCACCGCTTGTGGTTCAAATATATTCACTTTCTCTTGGTGATATAAACGATAAAGTAACGCTTCTGCTTCAAGTGAAAAAATCTCTTCACTTTTGATGGTATTAGTCAGCTGGCACAAATGTTCAAAGTCACTTTCTTGCTTAGCTTTATTGTCAATACTACCGTCACCATCAGGCAACAATTGTACTAGGGCGCCAGCAACTTGCTTGCTGTTTTCATCATTAAACAGCCAAACTTTAGTGGGGATTTGTTCTGACACGTCAAAGTAATGAGCTAAGCAACCAGCCAGATCATCTGCATCTAAAGCAACCACGCCCTGATAGGCTTCACCAGCCTTAGGGCGTATGGTGATAATCATGGTGCCTTTACCAATTAAAGCTTTAAGACCACTTGCTTCACTAGCCTCTGCAACATCAGCTATCTTGGCAATACCACGCATTTGTTGGTTATTATTGCCATTGACTGACATATAACCAATCGGGCCGTCACCTTGTAATTGAACGGTAATATCCCCTTCAAACTTCAAGGTCGCAGTTAAAAGGCAGGTTGCACTCAATAACTCACCGAGTAATTTTTCAACTCCCGCAGGGTAGTTATGATTTTTAATAATACTTTCAAAGCTACTACTCAACTGAACAAGCTCTCCTCGGGCATGGGCATCGGTAAATAGGTAGCGGTTTAATACATTGAATTGGCTCATGGAGGTTAGATCCTTTCTTTAAATTCACGTAGCTTTCTACGTTGTTTTTTATCGGGTTTAGTATCACTAGCGGGACTTAATAAAATGCCTTGTTTGCGCGCAAAGGCATTTTTTTCACGGCTATCAATACTTTGCTTACTTTCTTGGTATAAGGTTTGAGCAAAAGTAGCGTCTTTTCGTTT
>JALJPA010000014.1 GCA_022969215.1 Colwellia sp.
GGTGCCGACTGCCGGAATCGAACTGGCGACCTACTGATTACAAGTCAGTTGCTCTACCAACTGAGCTAAGTCGGCACTACATTAAGTGGTGCGAATTCTAGTGTAATGTTTTGCCCCTTGCAATAGCTAAATTGAAATATTTTGCACTTTTTAGCTGTTTATTGTTTGTTTGCTGATTTTTTATTCAAGGGATGGTTACTTTAACCGCTTAGCGGCATCTTAGTGCTAGTTAAAGTAAAAAATCCGACATTATATTATCTAAATATATAATGTCGGATTTCTTATTTTATTGTACTTTCTCATAGTTAAGCTATTTGAAGACCAATTTTTCACTCTATTCTTTGCACTATTATAGTAGTGCTATTACCTAATGAAAAATGTCTGACTAAAAATGCAACAGCTTAATGTGATAATGAAGTGGCGGGTATAGACCCTAATTGTCCGGCAGACATTCGTGGTAATACTGGTGATTGTTGCTCAACTTGTACTTTAGCGGCTGCCGCAGTTAATGCGCCAACAGACTTATTTCTTGCTCTAACCATAGGTGCAGGAATGATACGGCCTTTTATTTTTGGCTGTGGAGCAAAATTAGCAGCGGATTTACCCAGCAATCGGGTATGAATACATGTTCTAATTTCTTCTAGTGTGTAATTCGCTTTTACTTTAATGCGAAGATGAGGGATTGAAGCCGCTTCTAAACTGCCACTAACAAACCAATCTTTCTTTATTTTATAACCACGCCCCTGGGTATCAACTAAATCAATAGCACCAAGCAACTTCATAGTGCTGCGGTCACAAATGACAAAATCTAAGTACTTTGTTTCGGCACTTTTAGCGGCACTTTGGCTAGCACGACTTGAAACACCATTACGAATAGTCACCACATCACTTAATCTTACTCGATTTAATACCCGATATTTTGTTCCTAATGCTTGCTCAACTAAATTTTGAAAGTTTTTTTCTGCTGGAGTAAATATGGCTTTTTTACTATCAAAAGGAAATGGGAAACTATTATCGTTTAAACGACTCGCTAACACGGCAACAATTACCACTAAGGTAATCAAGGTAAATAATATCAGTTCCATATACTTCTCCGGGATTCAAATTCTTGACGCTTTTCCCTTTTCAGAGAATAAACGCACTACTTTCTTAGGATTAAGCAGAATGTGTGCCAAAGATCATTATGTATTATGGTGATTTTTCAGAGGAGGTTTGTTTGCTAAGGTATTTACGACTTTACTGACAACTATTACCAAGCTTTATATTTATTCTTTTATAGATTACTTAGTTAAAAGCTAGGTGCAGTGTCAAAATCCTGCACCTTTCTTTTTACTACTTATATAGCTCGGCTTATTCTAGCAGTACCTATATATAGTACTAATTAGCTTAACTTTTAATTTAAGCTGGGTATTTTTCTTCTAACGCTTTATATAATTGCTGTTGAAAATCTTCCGCACCAGCATCTAAAGTACTAACGAGTTTAGCTAATACTTCATTATCTTCTTCACCATGCCACTCTTTGATATAGCTGCCATCTTTATAGCCATGATCTTGGCGGAAGAAATTTAATGTATTCTTGCCAACGTATTGACGGAATAACTCATCAAGGTCCATATTCATTAGCGACATACAATCAGCCAGGGCTTTAGCATCAAAAGCTTTAGCAGTAACAGCTGCCGACGCCAAGTTTTCTAGTGCTATTTTAAAGTCACTTTCTGCCGTACCTTGGTGTAATTCTTTCGCTAGCTCATTGGCAATAAGCGCGGGGCTATCGTTGGACATCAGGCGTAAACTCAAACCAAAGTGAAATATGTCAACTAGCTCTAATTGAACTTGAGCGATATCAATCTCTTGGTGTTTCCACCACTTCCAACCATGATGATCTAACATCTCTGCACATTCTACCCAAATGGCACGATACCACTCATAACCATTTTCACGCCATGTATCACTAACACGACTGTTCATCGCATCTTGCATGACTAGCATTTGGCTAATTTGTTTTTCGGCTTTAGAGAGTGCGGTTGATAGTTGTTCGCTCATGTTTTTCTCAAGTTTTCTTAAGTTATAAATGTTATCTGCTATTTTGCCGCAGCTAGCAGCAAGTGACAAGTATTTGCTGTTTTTTTGCGTAAAGAGTCATTTTATGGGTATATTAGTTGCTTGTTCATTTTTTAATCACTTATTGATGCCCGATATCAAAAGCGAGCTTAAACTAGAGGTATTTATGGAACATATAAAAAATAATAACTTAGTACTTAGCTCCGTGATTAATTTGATTGATGACCTAATCTTTTATAAAGATAAAGACTTCAAATACCTTGGCGGCAATAGTGCCTTTCTCGCCTTTATTAATAACTCACCCGAAGAGCTTATTGGCAAAGATGACTTTGAAATATTCGATCATGAATTGGCTAGTCTATTCCGGCATAACGATAAACTGATGTTAGCTGAAGGTAACATCAGAACTAATGAAGAATGGGTCACCTATCCCGATGGCAGTAAAGTATACCTGTTGACCAAAAAAATTCCTTTTGTGTATGACCTAACAAATACCGGCATTATTGGTATAAGCAGAGACATCACCTCGTTAGAAAAGGCCAAACAACAATTACAAGCGCAAACCTTAGTCGATGAGCTCACTAAAGTTAACAATAGAAAAGCCTATAACTTAAAGATAAAAGCACTGCTTGCTGTTTTTGAGCGCTATCAAACGCCCTTTTCTATCATAAGCATTGACATAGATGACTTTAAAAAGATTAATGATAATTATGGCCATGATATTGGCGATAAAGTATTACAAAGTTTCAGTGCACTTATTGAAGGTCATATTCGACAAACAGATCATTTATTTAGAGTAGGAGGTGAAGAATTTGTTATTCTCTGCGAGTCGAAAACAAAAAATGATGCAATAAAACTCGCTGAGAAACTACGCAGCATCACCGAAAACACTACTTTAATGACTAATATTGATTTCACTATTAGTTTAGGTATCTGTGCAGTAAGAAAAGATGATGACGCCAACTCAATAGCCAAGCGGGTTGATACTTTATTATACCAAGCGAAAGCGAACGGCAAAAATATTGTCAGTTATCATTCGTAAAAAAACAATTCGTGGGTAATCATTTATTAACGCACACTTGATATTCAATCTGATCAGCAATCTCTTGAATGATTAAATTACTCGAAGCCAATAATTCTTTAGCCGTTTCAATGCGTAGTTGTTGCCAATATTGAGTTGCCCTTACCCCTGTAGCAGCTTTAAAAATGCGGGTAAAAGAACGTTGGCTCATACCAAATTGCTCGGCTATCTCAATCAGGATAAGCTCAATATTATAATGCATACGTAACCAAAATTGAATTTCAACAACTAACTCATCAGCATGGCGATCACCCGCACCTTCTAAATATCGCTGTTCTTCATAGGGCTAACGTATTTCGTGAGGAAAGTTTCGCTCAACATTTTGCGCGGCAGCCTTACTCTAATGTTGAGCAATTAGATGTACGATTATATCAGCTAAGGCATTTAAACTAGCGGGGCATTAAATACGTTCAGATTGAGTTATAAAAAGATCACCTTAGCCTCACTACTTTAATATTAAGCAACATGGGGTTATTTAAAAACGGGAATTTAACAACCTAATATTAGCTGCAGTTACTCTTTCATAACTACTGTATAAAAGAGTATGCCGCAAACAAAATAAAAAATGCCAGTTAACTGAGTCATTAACTGGCATTTTTAAAACAATTATAGCCATGTTATCAATCAGATAAATAGCTGAACAAGTTAAAGCTTTCTTTTTCTTGCTCCAACTAAACCCATTAAAGCCAAGCCAAATAAAGCTAAGCCCGCGGGCTCTGGTATATCTGTTGGCTCTTCAATTGCAATGCCGTCAATAGTAATACCATCAAAAGCTAAGCCAGAATCAAAACCATTATCAAGCCAGTTAGTAACACCAAATTCCAAATAGAACTGACCGCTATCTACAATATTGTAATTTGATTGCACCCAGCCCGTTTTACCACAACCGACAGCGAAACACTCGCCAGAGTCCTCGCCTAGAGCAGACCATGTTGTTTCATTGGCAATAATTTCAACACTTCCTGGAGTTAGCGTAGCTTCAGGTAATGGCATACCGAGCCCAGGTACTATATTCCCTGATTCTTTAGTGCGAGCGGTAAATAACATTGCAACTTGCTGGTATGTTTCATCTAATAAACGCGCCCAGCCATAATCAGCAAAACCAGCACCATCAGAAGTTACGTAATTAAAGAAAAACTCTAAATCATCTCCAGCTTCAGCTGAAAATAATACCGACTGCAATACCGAGCCTTCAAATCCAATTATACCATCAAGACCAGTACCGTTTACGCCATTATTTGTTGATACCCAGCCGTAGTTTGTATTGCCTGTTGGTGGTGCTGTTACATCACCATCTGCTGCACTTACGCCACAGTTACCGGTACAACTCCAGTCAGCAGGAAGACCTGCATCAAAAGTGCCTTCAATTACAGTAGCTGACACATTTGCCGATAACAATACAGGCAAAGCTACATTAAGTAGATACTTTGTCCCTTTTAAAATATTTTTTTTCATAATTCCTTTTCTCTATCTATCTATCTGTTTTGAACTCGTAGCAAAGCAAAAACCAAGCCAAAAGCACAAAACACAACATAATCAATAATTTAATTTAAAACACCACAAAAACATAACTATCACATGTAAAAAATACTGACATTTAAGTTTATCTTTTACTCTTGGCTAAACAGCTTCTTTCTTACCATGGCGCGATAAGCTTTTGGCGTTAAAGTTAAGTTCTGTTTAAACAAACGTGTTAAGTGCCCTTGATCTTGATAGCCGATTTGATCAGCTATTTCTTGTATGGTTAAGTTACTTGAGGCCAGTAATTCTTTTGCGGTTTCTATGCGCAATTGCTGCCAATATTGGGTTGCCCTTACTCCCGTTGCCGCTTTAAACCGACGGGTAAATGAACGTTGGCTCATGCCAAATTGCTTAGCAATTTCAGTTAAGGTTAATTCGGTATTTAAATGGGTGCGTAACCAAAATTGAATTTCAGCGATCAATTCATCAGCGTGCCTATCACCCGACCCTTCTAAATAACGCTGTTCTTCATAAGGCTTACGTATTTCATGAGAGAAGTTTCGTTCTACATTCTGCGCCGCTGCTTTGCCATAATGCTGGGCAATTAAATGCACAATAATATCAGCCAAAGCATTTAAGCTAGCAGCACAATAAATACCTTCTGATTGGGTAATAAAAAAATCTGGCTTTAAGTCAACTTGTGGATAATCACGTTTAAATTGTTCAACATAATGCCAATGGGTGGTTGCAGAGTGATTATCTAACAAGCCCGCTTCTGCCAAAAAACATACTCCGGTACCTACACCAATTAACGTACTACCCTGCTGCCAGCAATGTTTTAGCCAAGTAATAAGTTTTTGATGACTTTTAATGACTGGTCGAGGATTACGCCACAAACTCGGCACAATAATGATATCAGGTGCCGCGGTTTTAGCATTAGGTTCATCGTCAAGGGTGATATCGGCAATCAATGTAATACCTGCACGTGACTTGATTTGTACTGACGACTCACTCAAGAATTGCGTATTAAGCTTTAACGCAGATTTGTCATAACGTCTTGCAAAGGCCTCACCGGCAAGTAACATTTCAACAGGCAAGGTGATACCAGTAGCCAAAACATGAGGATAAATTAATAAATTAATGGTTAAGCTATTAGTTTTTATTTGCCTATTGGTCATCGATGTCTCCTACTCACTCACATTGGCCATTATTACACATTATATGGCCACTTTACCTTATTAAATTTTTTAAGAGTCATTAGAATAGATAATATATTACGCATTATTACCATTTTGCATTTACTCAAATTCTTTAAGTGGGTTATTACATGGCACGTTTACCTTTAATTATTGGCATGGGCGGTATTAATGCCGCGGGACGCACCTCGTTTCATCAAGGCTTCCGTCGTATCGTAATCGATAAATTAAATGCCCAAGCACGTCAAGAAACGTTTGTTGGCTTAGCAAGCTTAATGAATATAGTCACCAATCAGCAAGGCGCTTTAGTTGATGCTGAGGGGAATACGGTTGAGCCAGCTGAGATAGAAGAAAAATTCGGTCAACAAATCCTTGACGGTACCTTAATTCGTAAAATTGAGAAAAATCACTTTGATCCTGATGCGACGCATTGGCATCAAAAGATGAATATTAGCCCTACTGATAAATATATTACCTTTGAGTTACGCACGAAAGAGCTACCTAAACCTTTGCCAAGCTCATGGTTACTGACTGATTTAGGCGAGAACAGAGTGTCGGTTAAGATACCTGAACAATTAACCATTACCCATGATTCATATCGTGATAACCCCATTAAAGCCGCGGGACAGTTTCCAACAGGCTTTGACCCGGCAAAACTTTATAAGAGCCGTTATCAACCTCGTGGTTTACAAGCGACTATTTTCGCTGCCACCGATGCCATTCGCTCAACGGGCCTTGAATGGGATGCTATTTTAGATAAGATTAGTCCTGATGAAGTAGGTGCTTATTCGGCATCAATTGCCGGCCAGCTAAACGATGAAGGCTTAGGCGGTTTGATTAAAAGTAGGTTAACCGGCTCTCGGGTTAGTACTAAACAATTAGCCTTAGGGTTAAATACTATGTCTACCGATTTCATTAATGCCTATGTTATTGGTAATGTCGGTACCACGTTTACCAGCTCTGGTGCTTGTGCAACGTTTTTATATAACTTACGTGCTGCTGTCCACGACATGGCAGCCGGCCGCATCCGTGTCGCCATTGTCGGTAGTAGTGAAGCGGCGATCACGCCAGAAGTGATTGAAGGCTTTGGCAATATGAGCGCGCTAGCCAACGAAGAAGGCTTAAAGAGACTAGACGGCACCGACACCGCCGATCATCGTCGTACCAGTCGCCCTTTTGGTAACAATTGTGGTTTTACTATGGGTGAAGGCGCACAGTATGTGGTCTTGATGGATGATGCCCTGGCTATGGAGATGGGCGCAAAAGTACTTGCCTCAGTTGCCGATGTATTTATTAATGCTGATGGCTATAAAAAATCTATCACGGCGCCAGGCCCTGGTAACTATATCACCATGGCAAAAGCTGTGGCACTAGCAGAGCAAGTCTTAGGTAAAGAGGCATTACAACAGCGTAGTTTTATTCTGGCACATGGTTCAAGTACTCCGCAAAATCGCGTCACTGAATCTTTGATTTACCATAAAGTCGCAGAATGTTTTAATATCGAAAATTGGCCAGTCGCGGCACCAAAAGCTTATGTCGGACATACACTAGGACCTGCGAGTGGCGATCAAATGGCCATGGCATTAGGTATTTTCAGTGATAATATCATGCCTGGCATTACCACCATTGATAAAGTGGCTGATGATGTCTATGACCAGCACCTTAACATTGCCACCGATCATTGGCATTGTCATGATATGGACATCGCTTTTATCAACTCAAAAGGCTTTGGCGGTAATAATGCCACGGCAACCGTATTTTCGCCAAAAGTAAGCTTAGCCATGATAGAAAAACGCTATGGCAGTGAAGCAATGCAAGAGTATCAACAAAAGCTCGTGGCAGTGGAACAAGCTCAACAAGTTTATCGTGATAACGCCAACAAAGGTCAATTTGATTTGATTTATAAATTTGGTGAAGGCATGCTCAATGAGGCT
Organism: Colwellia sp.; assembly: GCA_022969215.1. GTDB lineage: Bacteria > Pseudomonadota > Gammaproteobacteria > Enterobacterales > Alteromonadaceae > Colwellia. Next base: position 7,734 of record JALJPA010000014.1, read on the forward strand.
GATATTGAATTAACCACTGAAAGTTTAAAATTTGCTGAATTCAAACACAGTATTGCCCTACCAACTAAAAACCCTTTTGATGATATGGTTTAACAACAAGTTGAATAGCCTTAGCCCAAGTTAATTATTAAGGTGCTAGCTTGCCAATTTACTAAGCTTGCACCTTAACTTTTTGTTTAACTATTGACTAAACTAGCTACTTAGCTATCTACTGCTGAATATAGAGCCGCGTCACTTACCCCTCGCCATCGTTGACCAACCAAAGACTAGGAAAATATATGACTCGCTTTAAAATAATCCTAATCACCCTGCTATCACTATTGGCCTTTGCCGCTAACTCACTGATAACTCGCTTTGCCTTAGAACAAACCACCATAGATGAAGCAAGTTTCATTATGCTGAGAGTGGTTTCTGGCGCACTATTCTTATGGCTATTTGTTACGCTAAAAAAGCATAAATCGCCCTGGCAGTCAGGCAGCTGGCTCGCTGCTGCTGCCCTCTTTATTTATGCTGTTAGCTTTACTTATGGTTACGGCTTAATCGCCGCTGGCACGGGTGCCTTATTGCTGTTTGGCTCAGTGCAAGTAACCATGACTATTGTTGGCTACCGTGAAGGAGAGCGCCTGAATAACGTACAATTAATCGGCTTTGTGTTAGCGCTTATTGGCTTAGTAATATTAATGTTACCTGGTATAAGCGCACCTTCATTGATTGGCGCATTATTGATGTGTATTTCAGGTGTCGCTTGGGGTATATATACGCTACAAGGTAGAGCTGCGAGTAATCCCGCCGCCTCTACTGCAGGAAACTTTATCAAAGCAGCGCCAATGGCGATACTGTTATGGTTTATCGTTAACTTCTCAACAAACAACACCATTAACTTAGCCAGCGATGGTGTTATCTGTGCATTGTTATCAGGTATTGTCACTTCTGCTATAGGTTACATTATTTGGTACAGTGTATTGCCTGAACTCAAGGCTACTCAAGCCGCTATCATTCAATTAAGTGTGCCTTTACTGGTAACTTTAGCAGGGGCGATATTGCTTAATGAAGTTATCACCCTACGCGTGGTACTCGCTTCATTTACTATTTTATTCGGCACTATTTTGGTGCTAACTTACAAGAAAAGTAAGCCCAGCCTTGCCAAATAATAACGTTTTCTTCAAACAAATATAAAGAACCGCAAGAGAAAAACCGCTCTAATCATCACTGCTATTTAAGTAAACTATGACTTATTTCTACTAACACCAACTAGAAAAATTTCTCATTATTCCTCTATGAATAAGCGGCTCTGAAAAATACTCAGAAAACAAAATATACGTTATATTTCTGTATTAAATTTCTAAATATATAATCAACCCAGCATTATATTCGAATTAATTCTAAGCTAAGAGCATTTTATTCTTACGGTCATTTACTCGATTACCCTCTCTTTTCTACTCTCCCTCAGTAACCATTTTTGCTGCATTTGCGTTAATACAAGGTAACTTTTCAGATTGATCCTGTTGCAATTTGTATCATACTGCAATTAAATAATTGTAGATAATATACAATATAACGTATATAACTGTGATTGTACTTCTGTGTTATTCGCTTAAGAAACACCTACTGCTGACAAGTAACAAGTACAAGGGGAGTTAAGTCAGGTTAAGGGATAAAACAAAAATAATATACAAAACAATAAGATGAAACTAAACAGGTATAACATAATGATTAAATCAAACTTAAAGGCACGTAAAACACTCGCTGCCATTGCCGTAGGTACGGCATTAATGCTATCTGCTCCTAGCGTAATGGCTATTGATACAGGTATGGTTAAAGGCCATATCATCAGTAATGAAGGCGCAGTACTCAGCAATGCAACTATCACCCTAAAACATAAAACTAAGGGTTTAGTATTTACGGTTAAGACCAATGACAAAGGTAATTACTCATTACGTAATGTACCAGTTGGTGAATATAATATTACTATCACTAAAGATGGTTATAACGGTGCTGAAGAATCTAATGTCAGCTTAAGAATCGGCCAACCCGTTATTATTGATAGCCAATTACTATCAGATTCAGCAAGTTCAGAAGAAATTGAACGCATTGCCATTACCGGCAGCAGCATTCGACGTGTAGATTTAGCTTCTTCAACAGGAGGAATAACTTTTAGCCAAGATGATCTAGATAGAATGCCTGTTGACAATGGCTTTGAAAATATTGCTATGTTAGCACCTGGTACCGCCTCAGCCGGTGGTTCAAATTTTAAAGGTGCATCAAGTTTTGGTGGTTCATCTTCTGCTGAAAATGCCTATTACTTAAATGGTCTTAATATAACTAATATTAAAACTGGCTTAGGTTCTTTATCAATACCATGGGAAGCGCTTGCTCAAACAGAAGTAAAAACTGGTGGCGTAAGTCCTGAATTTGGTGGTGCCTTAGGTGGTATCGTTAATGCCGTGTCAAAATCAGGTGATAATGAATTTAAATTTGGTGGTCAAGTACGCATTGATCCATCATCAATGCGCTCTACACAAGATGCTATTTACCTAGCCAATGGCAGTGTTTCTGATGACGGCGCTACAGGGCAAGATAGTTATCAGTTCACAGAAGCAAGGTTTTGGGTCAGTGGCGCACTAATCGAAGATGAATTATTTTTCTATGGTCTATATGAACCACGTAAAGAAGATGAAACTTATTCAAACCAAACGGTAACTACAGATCGTGTTAGAGAATCAGATCGTTGGTTTGCCAAAGCAGATTGGTATGTAAACGAAAATCATTCTTTTGGTTTTATGGCGATGAATAATAAACGCACATGGACTAAAAAGAATTACGCATATGATGCAAAAGCAAATTCAGTCGGCGAAAAGCTTGGTGTTGACTCGCCCGGTGAAGATGGCGGTCAATTATATAGCGTAAACTATAACGGCTATTTAACCGATAACTTCAGTGTCAACGCCGTTGTTGGTCGTGTTGTTGAAGAAGTTAATACTATTCCAGGCTCTGCTGATCCGAGTGTTTGGGATGCTACTGATGGCTGGGTTAGATTGAGTAGTCATACAGATAGTACTTTGAAAAGTGAAGAGTATACACGTGATCAAGCACGAATCGATTTTAGCTTAGATCTAGAAGAGCATGCCATTAGTTTTGGTGTTGATTATACCAGTGTTGCCGTTGATTATTTAGAGTTCCCTAATGGTGAAGGTGATGCTGCAGCATGGTGGACAGTACGTGTCGCCGGTGATGCTAGTGATTCAGGTGCACCTACAGGGGATACTTACATTGAAAAACGTGTACGTAAGCGCTTTACCGATTCTGATGTTACTTCTCTTGCCTTTTATATAAATGATTCTTGGCAAGCTACTGACAACCTAGTATTAAACATGGGTTTACGTTACACCCAATCTGAAAATACTATGACTAGTGGTGAAGCTTATGTTGATTTTAGTGATCAAATTGCACCACGCCTACAGGCCATTTATGACTTATCAGGAGATGGTAGCTCAAAGGTATATGCTACATACGGTCGCTACTATCAACCAGTGTCGGCAAATATGAACATTACCCAAGGTAGCTCTGCTACTGACATACGTGATTATTACCGTACAGACCAACTTGATAACAATGGCTATCCATTATTACTTGCTGATGGTTCACCAAGTCGTGGGGAAGCATACAGATTAAATGACGTAACCCAAGATCGTACTAATTTAGCAGCTGGCGGTATCGCTTCAACAACGTTAGACCCTATGTATTCTGATGAAATTACTATCGGTTACCAAAAAGAAGTCTTTGAAACTATGACCTTTGGTACACGTGTTGTTTGGCGTGATCTTGGTCGTGGTGTAGAAGACAGTGATATCACTTCACCACTTAATAAGAAACTTGCAGAACTTGGTTTTGATGATGTTGGTGGTGTTTGGTTCTTACATAACCCAGGTCAAAGCTTGACCATTGAACAAGATTTTGATGGTAACCCTGACAATGGTGTGGAATCAGTTACTTTATCCGCAGCAGAAATGATGTTACCTAAAATGGAACGTTATTATGGCGCATGGGAATTCACTCTTGATGGTTCAATTACTGATAGCTTCCGTATTAACTCTTCATATACTTACTCTAAAAACTGGGGTAATACTGAAGGTCTAGTTAAAACAGATAACAACCAAGCCGATCCAGGTTGGACTACTTCATACGATTATGGCGATGTGATGGATCATGGTTACGGTTTATTACCAAATGATCATACTCATGTATTTAAATTAAATGGTAGCTACGACATTACCGAAAACTTTATCTTTGGTTTTGTTTCAAGCATTAGCTCTGGTCGCCCACAAAGTTACCTTGGTCGTCATCCATTAAATGTTGATAGCTGTACTGAAGGCAATGTTTGGGATGCTTGTCAAGGTTATTACGGACATGAAAGCTTCTACGATGAAAATGAACAACCAGCCAAACGTGGTACAAAAGGTAATTTAGACTGGGTTACTAATATCGATTTATCATTAACTTATATTACCGAAGTATTAGATGGTGATTTATCATTTAAAGCGACGGTTTACAATGTGCTTGATAGCGATTCAACTACAAATATCAATGAAACAAGAACCGCACTAAATGGTGATGGTAACTTAGTTAAAAATGCTGATTACGGTAGTATTACAGACCGTCAAACTGAGCGTTATGTATCATTTGTAGCTCGTTACGCGTTTTAATCACTAATTAAAAACCTGTAACATTCAGTTTTCATCTGAAAGTAAAAGCCGCTCTTTTGAGCGGCTTTTTTTTGACTGAATTTTAAGCTCATATACTGTGTTTTTCCTACCTATGCAAAGCTCACCGATAAAGCTGTACATAAAACCAGTAAACAAATTATACTTAAGCCATTGTTGTTAATCACTAACACTTGGATCTGGCTTGAAACTCTATATTGCTGAAAAACCCAGTTTAGGTCGCGCTATTGCCGCTGCACTTCCTAAGCCACATAGAAACTGCAAAACCCATATCGAGCTCGGTAATGGCGATGTAGTCAGTTGGTGTATCGGTCATATATTGGCACAAGCAGACCCTGAAGATTATGACGCGACATTTAAAAAATGGCGTATGGAAAACTTACCGATAGTGCCTGAGCAATGGCAGCTAAAACCTATTAGTCGTACTCGCTCACAGCTCACGGTTTTACGTAAATTAGTCAAGCAAGCCGATGAAATTATTCATGCGGGTGATCCTGACCGCGAAGGTCAATTATTGGTAGATGAAGTGATTGATTACTTCAAATTATCAAAAAGAAAGAAATCCAATATTCAACGTTTGCTGATCAGTGATTTAAACCTGCCGGCGGTGAAGCGCGCACTGAACTCACTAAAGCCTAATAGCGACTTTATGCCATTGTCTATTTCTGCCTTAGCTCGCTCTCGAGCTGATTGGCTTTATGGTATTAACCTTACTCGCGCTTATACCTTACAAGGACAAAAGACCGGTTATAACTCAGTGTTATCAGTGGGCCGTGTACAAACTCCTTTATTAGGTTTAGTGGTCAGGCGTGAGCAAGAGATTGCCGCCTTTATTAGTAAACCTTTTTATCAAGTGCAAGCCCACATTGCTTTAGGGGAAAATGAAGCTGTTGCTTTTACCGCGAAATGGCAGCCTAGTGATAGCTGTCAGCCTTATTGCGATGAAGAAGGCCGAGTGTTGGTAAAAAGTTTGGCAGAAAATGTCGTTGCCCGGATTAATAATCAACCAGCGACAGTCAGTAAGCTTGAAAGTAATGAAAAGCAGCAAGCGGCACCCTTACCTTTTAACTTATCGCAATTACAAATTAGCGCTGCCAAGCAGTTTTCAATGAATGCAAAACTGGTACTTGATGTTTGTCAGGCCTTGTATGAAAGACATAAATTAATCACTTATCCACGCTCTGATTGTCGTTATTTACCCAAAGAACAACTTAAACAAGCAAGGGGCATTGTTAATACGCTGGCGCAATCATCGTTACCTTGTAATAAACCAGCACTAGGGGCTAATACTTCTTTAGTCAGTAAGGCGTGGAACGATAAAAAAATAACTGCGCATCATGCCATTATTCCCACCGAGAAATCTCCAGAAAATATCAATTTAAATACCTTTGAAAAAAATATTTATTTGCTTATCGTGCGTCAGTATCTAGTACAGTTTTATCCTGCTTATATTTACCAACAAACCAAAGTCACTTTACTTATTGCTGGCGGAAATTTTACTAGCCAAGCAAAAATAGAAAAACAACAAGGTTGGAAAGTACTGTTTCCTAAAAGTAAGAAGGCGCAATCGGTAGAAAACTTAAAGCATGACCATGACCAGGAACAAATGCTACCACCGCTAACCAAAGGGCAGATTTTACATTGCCAACAAGGTGAGTTGCTGGAAAAAAACACTTCACCACCACAGTCTTTTACTGATGCAACCTTGCTAGCTGCCATGACAGGCATCGCCCGATATGTCAGTGATGCTGCCATTAAAAAAGTGTTGAAAGAAACTGATGGTTTAGGCACAGACGCAACTCGCGCAGGCATTATAGATTTACTTTTTAAACGGGGATTTTTACAACGTCAAGGTAAGTCTATCACGGCAACAGAGGTTGGTTTTGCATTAATCAACGCCCTGCCTGAAATGGCCACCCTGCCTGATATGACAGCGCAATGGGAAGCCACACTCACCGCCATTAGTGAGAAAAATGCTAGCTACCAAAGCTTTATGCAACCACTAACAAATATAGTCACAGAGATGGTTTATGGCGCTAGTCAACAATCATTTTCTGGTTTACCTAAGATCGCTTATAAAGCGAAAGGTGGTAAAAGAAAGTTTGCCAAGAAGCCAACAAAAAAGGCAAGCTAATAGCTTGCCTGCTTAACATCTATTAAAGCTTAACTTGATTTAATTTAACTTAAGCTCTTTTTTAATGCGCCAAGTAATGCTGTATAAATGGGATCACAAAACTCAGTTACCTCGCTTTCATTGTCTGAGTCAAAACTTGAGCTCCATTCAACCAAGCTACCAGTACTGCTTGCTGACAATTTCACTACACCGAGGTAATTACTTACTGCTGACTTTGCAATTGGGCCAGGACCATCATCAATAGAGTAAGAAAAGGTATAAGCTTTGGCATCTAGTGAGATTAAGGTTTCATGAAAGGCATCGTTAAGAATTCTTTTTGCGCCTAATTCAGTACCGCTAAGCTGACCTACTTTCACTAAGGAAGTGATCACTCCTTCCGCCCATGACATATCATGAAAATTACTAATTTTTTGCCAAACGGTGGCAACGGGTGCCGAAATTTCTATTTTGTTATAACACTTGCCCATGAGTCAACTCCTGTTAGTTTTACCGCATAAAAGCTTTAAAACTAAGTTTATGTCATAACAAAATAGTTGCCAGTCAGGGTAAGGTAATATAATCAGATTATACCTTTCACACCATACACTTCATTAAATATTACTCTAGCGACCACTAAGCCGCAGCCAAGTCTTCTCTATCGTCTCAGATTGTAATATCATCGAAATATTCTGAGTAAATAGCATAGAGAACAAGATGATTATTCTACAAAGCGCCATGGAAAAAAGTAACTTATATAAAGTTGATGAGTTTGGCGTAAAAAACTATAACTACGGTGCATTAGGGCTGTTATCTGTGGTCTTATTCGCTCTTATCAATATGAGCTTAGGTTATGTTGCCTTTGTGGCAGAAACCAGCGTAGTGGGTTCTCCGGTAAAAAACTATGCTGATGCTTTTTGGCTAATGTTAATGTCTTCAACCACCATTGGCTTTGGTGATGTTTACCCAATTACCTTAGTTGGCAGAATTGCTGTATTTATTATGTTTCTTTTAGGTGTTGGTATATTAGGTGGCGTAGGTGCGGTCTTTGCGAATAAAATATTTGGCTTTGCTGATACCAATATCAAAAACCGAGAATTAAGAAAACAAAACGAAAAGATTTTACAGCAAAATGAAAAGATTTATCAGAAACTTACCGTTTTAGAAGACAAATTAGAAGCGTTTAATAAAGAGGTAAAATAGCACATGGAACTTGATGCAAGACAGACCCTGATTCTAGCGGTATTGGTGTTATTTTTAGGCCGGTTTTTAACCAAAAAAGTCTCTTTCTTGCAAAAGTACAATATTCCCGAGCCTGTCACTGGCGGTATTGTTGCCTCCATTTTCTTTAGCGCCATTTATTTTACCTTTGACCGAAGTGTTGATTTTTCCTTAGATCAACGTGATCAATTACTGATTGTCTTTTTTACCTGTGTTGGTTTATCTGCCAAGTTCTCTACCTTACTACAAGGAGGAAAGGCACTGATAACGCTGCTCATCCTAGCCGTTTGTTACTTATTTCTGCAAAACTTTACCGGTGTTGCCGTTACGTTAGTAACTGATTTAGCTCCTCCTGTAGGTGTACTAGGTAGCTCAGTTTCTCTTAGTGGTGGTCACGGCACTGCTATTGCTTGGGCGCCAACGTTCGTCAGTGATTTTGGCATTGAAAACGCCATGGAAATTGGTATTGCCTGTGCAACCTTTGGCTTAGTTTTAGGGGGCCTTTGTGGCGGGCCAATTGCTAGCTATTTAATAAAGCGCCATAACTTAAGCTCCGATTGCCAAGAGAATTTGTCTGTAGGTGTTAATGATGAGCAAGAAAAAATCACCGTACATAGTATTTATACTGTGTTATTGGTGCTGTGTATTGCCATTGGTATAGGTATACATCTACACCAAGTTATTGATAGTTTTGGTATCAAGCTGCCAATTTTTGTACCTTGCTTATTTGGCGGAATTATTCTGACGAATAGTGTGCCACTTATTTGGAAAAAATTCCCTTGGCCATCAGGTACACCAACATTGGCATTAATTTCAGATTTCTGCTTAGGGCTATTTCTAGCGATGTCTTTGATGAGTTTACAACTATGGACTTTAATAGACCTTGCCCTGCCAATTTTATTACTGCTTGGTGCGCAAGTGATTATGGTGTTAGGTTTTTCTATTTTTGTAATCTTTAGAGCACTTGGCAAAAATTATGATGCGGCTATTATGGCTTCTGGCTATGCCGGCTTAGCCCTTGGAGCAACGCCCACCGCTATTGCCAATATGACAGCAGTTACCAAAAAATATGGCCCGTCACCACAGGCATTTATTGTTGTACCACTAATTGGCGCCTTCTTTATTGATATTTCCAATGCCTTTATTATCCAAATTTTTCTTGGCTGGCTAAGTTAACTATGCCGATAAACCTTCTACTACACCCGTTACTAAACCTTTAACTAAATGATGAGCCACCAGCATTATGAAAATGATTTATCAAACGTTAATCGCTATTATGCTCACCAGTTTTCTTTCAGGGTGTGTGAATTACAGTAGAGATTCTGGCGTAGAAAACCTTTGGCGTCAGCCACAAACCTTTACTAACGGCACAACTACTAGCCAGCAAGTATTAACGGCTTTAGGACCGCCATCACAAGTATTATCGATTGGTAAAAAAACCATTTATTACTACTTGAAAGAGCAGGTAACACGAGAAGGCTTAATTCTGCTAATTTATAACGAAACCACTGAAGTTTCAGTTTTCGACCGCGCTATGTTTATCTTTGATCAGCAAGGTGTTTTAGTCGATTTTTCCTATAGTAAGTTGGCTGCTAAAACCGAGTAATAATCATGTTAAAGCGACTAATTCTACTTCAAGTAATCAGTTTTATTTGTCTGCTAATGCTGACTTCATGCTCGGTAATAAAACGCCAATACGGACATGTTGAAACGGTACCAGCTTTTTCGCCAAAAGATTACCATCAAGTATTAACTAAAATGGGCGCACCTGACTCAATTGCTGTGCTCAATGATGCCTTTATCTTTGCTTATCATAGTGTCGCCATCGATGAACCCCAATTCGGCTTGGCGATCCCTTCTTTTGATATTTTCAAATTTACTTTAGGATCGGCAACTGCGGTTCATCACTACCATTTTTATGCTTTTTCTTTACAAGGTAATGTCATCAACTTGCAAACCAACCATTGGCAAAGTGCTCTTGGTGATAGCTCCAGTATCGGTTTGATTTTTGTCGTTGAAGAAACCGTTGATTTAGCTAGCTTTGAAGTTCGACGTGCTGCTAACCTTTGGGGTGAACGTTTACTTTTTGATACCAACCTTATTGAATTTTCTTTTGAGGAAATAATTTTAGCAAAACGTTTAGATCTAATTGGTCAAGATTACTAAGCACAAATAAAAACATTATTATTGAAATAGCCAAGGTGAAATAGTCTGGGATGATAGGTAAAAAAATTATATTTATAACCATAATCTGTCTCAGCACAGTGATGTTGTTTATCGAGTCAGTGCCAAATACCATAAGATCTACCATAACAGCTGCTATATCGACTGATCCCTTAATTGATTCTAAAATACTTGAGTTAACATTAGTTCATCAAAGCAAAACGATAAAATTATCCAACGAAATAACGAAAGCACGACTATCAAATAAAGCGGAAGACGAAGACTATATTATCACTTGTCAGAATGGATATATTGACGATATAGAGGTTAATATTAATGACTTAGAGATCAAACAAAGCGCTTTTTATGATTACTTAGAGAAATCTAGCATAGCTGAGCATAAACTCGCTTATATATTATTTGCAACTCACGCTCATCAAACCTCGCAACTAGAACTATTGCAGAGTTATCTTAAAGAATACCCAAATAATATATTAGCAAGAATGAACCTTATTGGTCATTGCTCAAGCAATATAGAACATAGCGCGTGCAACCAAGAATTATTTGAACAAGCAGGAGAAATCGATGGTAATAATGCTGGACTTTGGCTACAAGTCGCAAACTTTTACGCGGCTAAAGGTAATAAGCAAGAAACTATTAAAGCGATAAATATGGCCAATAAAGCAAATCAGTTTAACGATTATTATTATCAACACCTTTCACTGTTTATGGATGTATCAAAAGGTACTTTAGATATAAGTGATAGTTTAAAAGCTATTACGGGGATCGGCATACTCGCAGCAACACAGATCCCAATTATGGCTGTAACTAATTTCTGTACTGCAATTGATACCCTGACTGCTGATGAAAAACAAGCTTGCTTAATGTTAGGTGAACAGATGGATATAAAAGGTAGAAACCTTTTATATAATTCTGTCGGTATAGCGATCCAGTCCAAAATTTATCAAGCAGAAGCTAATGAAGAATTATCTGCACTGGTAGAAGCAAGGAATTCTGATTTATATAACCCCAAAAAAAGCAGACTTCACAATAAAGCTGGAGAACTTATGATTGCTGATGAGACATTATTTCAATATTGGCTTAGTAATGCAGTTAATTATGGTGAAGTTAAAGCGGCTAATATGCTGATAGAAGAAGCTATTTTACTATCAAAGAATAAGCATTATAACCCTTGCTCAATCGAGTAACATATTGTGAAAACAACTGACAAAATCCCGGCTAATTTTCAGCTTCCAAATCACAGATCAGGTTTTACTATCTTCCTTAACCCATCTGAGGTATAACAGCGCAATGAAAATTCCAAAGCGACTATTGCCTCTCGTAGAAGAAGGCATAATTGATGATGTACTCAACCAATTAATGAGCGGTAAAGAAGCCACAGTGTACCGAGTACGTTGTGGTGATGAAATTCGCTGTGCGAAAGTATATAAAGAAGCCACTAAACGAAGCTTTAAAAAAGCATCACAGTACACAGAAGGCAGAAAGGGCCGAAGTAGTCGACGTGCAAGAGCCATGGAAAAAGGCTCTAAGTATGGTAAGAGCCAACAAGAAGAAGCTTGGCAAAATGCTGAAGTTGATGCTTTGTATACCCTTGCCGAGCATGATGTACGTGTACCACAACCCTACGGCTGTTTTGACGGCGTGTTATTGATGGAACTTATCACTGATGAGGAAGGTGATGTTGCCCCGCGCCTTAATGATGTAGTGATGCCTGCTGAGCAAGCCATAGAAGATCATGCCTTAATGATGATTTATATTATGCGTATGCTGTGTGCGGGTATAGTGCACGGTGACTTATCAGAATTTAATGTTTTAGTTGATGCTTACGGTCCTGTTGTTATCGATTTACCACAAGCGGTAGATGCCTCAGCGAATAACAATGCCAAGGCTATGTTACTGCGTGATGTCAACAATATCACTAGCTATTACGCCCAATTCGCCCCTACTCTAGCTTTAACCAAGTTTGGTGAAGAAATGTGGGCACTGTATGAAGCAGGTGAGCTAAGCGATACCACTAAATTAACTGGCCAATTTGCTGAGAATACCCAAAGCGCCGATGTTGAGACTGTTCTAGCAGAGATCCAAGCCGCTTTTGAGCAAGAACAAGACCGACTTGCCTACCTTAAAGAAGCAGCAGAGCAAGAGTAACTATACTAAGGAGTGATAGCTTCACGCGTAAGCTATCACAATTAACTTCGCGATATAGCTCAACGTATAACTTACCATTCCAGCTCAAATATTTAATCCCTTGATAATATTGATATACACTATGTACCTTTCATTAAGTACCTAGTGTTGTGGAAATATCTATCTATGGGGTTTCAATACGACCTCAAAATTACTATAAAGAGCTGTGTATCGATCATGTACGCTACACTGTGTAATAGACGAATGATTATTTCACTCACCTCCCTGTAACGTTATTATGAAATACTTTTACTGCTGTTTTTTTATTATCCTTGTGTTATTTAACTTTGCTTCTGCGGCAACGGGGAAGTTAAATGTTGCTGTATTTCTTGAACCACCCTATGTTGATTTAGTTGCGAACAAGTTAGTAGGTGAAAATATAGACATTATTCATCTGTTAGCTAAATCCATTGGGCTTAAGCCTGTTTTCATTCGATGTCCTCCTATGCGTTGTTTAACTATGGTTAAACAAGGGCAGGCTGATATGATATTGGGATTAAGTAAATCGTCTCCCAGAGAGCGGTATTTTATCTTTATTAATCCCCCTTATCTGCTCCAACATCAGCCGTTACGTTTTTTTACGCTGAAAGCAGATAACTTAACAATAAAAAATTTTAGTGATCTTACCCCCTTACTTGTGGGTACATTAAGAGGTGCCATGTATTTTCCTTTGTTTGATGAAAGCCAATCGATAAAAAAAATAGAGCTAACGTCAAGAAAACAACTTGTTAAGATGTTGCTCAAAGGCCGAATAGATACTTTTTTAGAGAGAGAAGAAACCGTATTACCTTTGTTATCAACAGCTGAATATCAAGATAAATTTTCCATGGCTAATTATCAATATAACAAGCCCATGAATAGCTATATTGCTATATCCAGACAGTCAAAGATTAAACATTATGCTAATGAATTATCTCAGGTAATATCAAAAGCGATAGCTGACGGTACGATTGAAAAAATTAGGATTGAAAATCGAAACAAATATCTTAAAAAGCCTAAGAATAAGTAACCTTTACAGGGTTGATTTTCGTTCTAGGCTGCATAAAATCTCTTTACAATAAAAATATAACAGTTATAAAAAAGGCAGATTAACCTAAGTTAATCTGCCTATTTTGTTATGACTAGTTAGTCGCTAATTAATAGTTACTTCTGGGTATATTTCTCTAACCATTTGAATACTTCGTCATACCAAACCACTAGGTTGTCAGGCTTACGAATATGGTGATCTTCATCGGGGAACATCACTAAACGGCTATCAATGCCTTTACGCTGCAGCGTAGTAAATGCTCCTAAACTTTGTGCGTACGGCACGCGGTAATCTAATTCACCTTGAATCACCAACATAGGTGTTTGCCAGTTATTCACGTAAGCAGCAGGATTAAATTTTGAATAATCAGGACTTATTTTTCCTTTAGCATTACCTTTAGAGTCAGCACTTTCTTTACCCCAAGAAGGGCCGCCCATATCGTACTCTGGGAACCATAATTCTTCGGTAGATTGATAAAAGCTTGGCATATCATAAAGGCCAGCGTGATTGATCAAACATTTAAAGCCAGTTGGCCAGTTGCCTGCAATCCAGTTCATCATATAGCCACCGTACGATGCGCCTAACGCACAGGCATTATCACCATCTAACCAAGGTTGGTCTTTAACAATAAAGTCTAAACCTTTTTGTAAATCTTCTAAGGGCTTGCCACCCCAATCACGGCTGATTGAATGAGTAAACTCTTGTCCGTAACCCGTAGAACCATGGAAATCTACCATAACGACACCATAACCCTGAGCTGCCCATAATTGCGCATTCCAACGGTAATGGAACATATTACCAAAACTACCTTGTGGGCCGCCATGTACTAAGAAGGCGATAGGATATTTTTTACCCGCTTCATAGTTAGCAGGCTTCAACCAGTAACCATGAACAGTTTCATCATTCCAACCTTTAAAGTTAAACTGCTTATAGTCTGCAAACTTGATTTCGCTAAGCTTGTCTTTATTGATATTGGTCAGTTGCTTGAAATCATCACCATGGTTATCAATGGTAAAAATATCTTTTGGTGAGTTTAAAGTATGACGGGTAAAGTAAAGTTTGTTGCCATGGCTAGTTACATCGCCATTACTGCCGATATTGTAAATTTTTCGCACTTCATCAAACTCAGGGGTAATCGAGAAAATGCTCTTTTGGCCAACATCTTGAGCAACGACATAAAGCGATTTATTATCCGGTGCAAAAGCTAAGCTGCTAATTGAACGATCCCAATTTTGTGCGACAGCACGAGTTTTTCCTGTTCTGTTATCACGAAGTTGTAAGGTAAATTTATCCGCTTCATAACCCGGTGTTTTCATGGCCTTATAAGCTAAGAAACGACCATTTGAAGAATAAACTGGATTAGCATCCCAAGCTTTATTTTGTTCAGTAATATTTTTTAAGTTAAAAGCTGTTTGTCCTGCTGACAGCGCAACTTCAAAGATATCAAAGTTAGTGGTCCAAGCATGATCTTTCGCTGCAGCTTTACTTGAAGAGTCTTTCGCTGAAAAGGCTAACGAGGTAGCATCTGGGTGAATGGTAACTTGGCTCATACCCGCAAAATCACTTTGCCAATTTGGCATTATGTCTTGGGCACTCTTAAGTTGACCGTCTTTACTTAGGTGAGCGACAAATAAATGCTCTTTATATTCTGTTGCCCAAACATCCCAGTGGCGCACCATTAATTGATCATAAGCGCGGATATTATATTTCTTCTCTGCATCAACTTTTTTAGCGGCAACAGTACAAGCCAAACTGTCACAACCCGGCTTGATGGTAAACGATAAAGCAAATACTTGGCCGTTCTTAGCTAATTTAAAGCTATTAATTGCTAATGAAAAATCAGATATTTGCTTGGCTTTATTGTCATCTAAACTCTTTTGCCAAATTTGGTTGCTGCCACTACGTGCAGAAAGGAAGTAAACCGACTGACCATCATCCGCCCAAATGACATTACTTTCACTTTTCTCATGGTCGGTAAACTGACTAACTTTGCCCGTTTTAACATCTTGTCGATAAAGGTGATTATCGCTAGCACCTTTTTTCAACCCATAAATTAGGGTGTCTCCTTGAGGGGAAACACTAACATCATGTAGTTGATTTAATTGGTTTAGCTTTTCAACGGTAAACACTTCACTATTAGTGTGCGCATTAGCGCTTACCGACATTGATAGCGATGCTGATGCAGCGAGAGAAATCGCTGCCAGAGTAAATAGTTTTTTCATCATAATTCTCATGTGAAACTGCCAAGATTTTGAATGTAGCAAGAATATACAATCTATATGTTATAAGCAATATTGCTCGGGTCAGTGATAGTTATAACTTTGTAAACTAAAGTCACCATTTTATCGCATCAATATAGTTTCAGATCCAGTCAGCAATCTTAATGATCGGTTTATGTGTACAAAAAGCATAAAGGAAAAAGGAAAGATTTTTTCAAATAAAGAATTTAGACTATTTAATGGAATCAAACTTAATATATTGGCGCGTATTGCAAAGGCTGTATTTAGGTTCGTTATGTAGATTTACAAGTCGAAATTGAATACAATATATGAGTATAATGAATTACAATACAATACAATAACAAAAAAGCAGTTAGCTCTTTTTAGCCTCGCTAATATACTTAAATAAACTATTACTTATTAGGCCACTATAGAAACAGAATTTAATCCAAGACAGTGTTTATGGAGTACAGCCGTTAGTAGATGTTATCGTAATCAGTTTTTCACTCATATATTGACCACAAAATGATAATTAGGTTTAGTGTCCTACGCACACTTTAAGCTACCGCAGAATCCAGAAAATAAAAAATTATCCTTTAATATCAAATAAATAAATAACATTAATACCCCCCGCTTTGGCTCAAATTCGCTAAACGAAAAGGGATCTTCATTAGTGAAGGTCAAAATATTTACATCACAAACGGCGGAGAATTCCCCCGCAAAAACAAAAACAAATCGTTTTTAGTATTAAAGGATATATTTTATGAAATTGAAAACTAAATTATTGATGACTTTTTTAGTACTAGCACTAATTCCTACCTTGCTTGTGGGTTTTATTGCGAGTTACATCTCCAGTGCCTCCATTGAAAAACAGGTCTTCTCACAACTTGTTGCCGTTCGAGAAATTAAAAAATCACAAATTGAAAATTACTTTGCTGAGCGTAAAGGTGATATTGAAGTACTCAGTGCTACTATTGAAAAGATACTAAATTTTAGCTCTACTGATGCACTAAACACTTCGGTACATAATAATCACCAGTATTTTGATAACTTTATAA
Source organism: Colwellia sp. (assembly GCA_022969215.1). Lineage (GTDB taxonomy): Bacteria > Pseudomonadota > Gammaproteobacteria > Enterobacterales > Alteromonadaceae > Colwellia. The sequence goes on from JALJPA010000014.1 coordinate 24,461, forward strand.
AAGCCTATGGTTATTATGATTTTTTCCTTATTGATGAAGTTGGTGAAATTTTTTACACCGTGACTAAAGAAGCCGACTACCAAACTAATCTGCTTACGGGGAGATATAGTCGTTCTGGATTGGGGCAGTTATTTAAAAAAGTACAAAACGAACGCACTTTTGCTATGTCTGATTTCAGCCGGTATGCTCCTAGCAATGATGACCCTGCAGGATTTATTGCACTACCTTTTACAACAAAGTCAGGTGTAAATATTGTGGTTGCGTTGCAACTGTCTATTGAGAAAATTAATGATGTTATGCAACAACGTGCGGGCATGGGTGACACAGGAGAAAGTTACTTAATTGGTAGTGACCTATTAATGCGGTCAGACTCCTTTCTTGACCCTAAAGGCCATTCGGTTATTGCTTCATTTGCGGGTAATGTAAAGCAAAATGGTGTTAATACTGAAGGCGCCAAACTTGGCGTTCAAGGGAAAACAGGTGAAAAAATCATTATAGATTACAATGGCAACCCTGTGTTGTCAGCATTTACACCTATTGAAATCAATGGTATTCGCTGGGTTTTACTCTCTGAAATTGATGTAGCAGAAGCCTTTGAGCCAATTTATACACTTTATTGGTATATTATCATCGTAGTGCTGTTTTTTATTGTCGTCGTAACCTCTGTCGCTTTAATTATAACTAAATCAATTGTAACACCTCTAGGTGGTGAACCTGACGAAATGAAAATGATATCGGAAACAATCGCCAGTGGTGATTTAACGGTTTCTTTTGAAGATGGACGTGTTGAACAAAGTGTTTACGGTGCAATGAAAATAATGGCAAATCACCTTCTTGGCGTTGTCAGTAAAATTGTTGATAGCAGTAATAGCTTAGCAAGTTCAGCTGAAGAAACTAGCGCATTAAGTTTGCAGTCTTCAACAAGTTTAGCTGAGCAGCAATCTAGCATTGAGCAGGTTGCAACGGCTGTAGAAGAAATGTCAGTGAGCATTAGTGAAGTTGCAGCTAATGCAACTAATGCTGCATCTTCAGCACAATCAGCGCAGCAAGCGTCTAGTGAAGCAAACAGCAAAGTGATTCAAACCATAGATGATTTAGGGCGGTTGGATAAAGAAATTTGTCGAGCAAGCGAAGTAATTAAAACATTAGAAACTGACTCACATGAAATTGGCTCGGTATTAGAGGTAATAAGAGGCATTGCAGACCAAACCAACTTGTTAGCACTTAATGCAGCTATTGAAGCAGCAAGAGCTGGAGAGCAAGGTCGAGGTTTTGCTGTGGTTGCTGATGAAGTCAGAACACTTGCTTCAAAAACCCAAGAGTCCACTAAAAACATTGAAGAAATGATAGGCAAACTACAAAACGCCTCAAACGATGCCGTTAAAGTGATGACAGTTAGTAGAGACGTATGTGAGCAGACCTTGTCTAACGCTCAAACTACGGCAGATATGATACAGGGAATGGATGCTGAAATAGATAGCATTACGCAAATGACCGAATTAATAGCTGCAGCTGTAGAAGAGCAATCTTGTGTGTCTAATGAAATAAGCCAGAGTATTACTGCAATTAGTGATGTTGCCTACGAAAATTCTGCGGCAGCTGCTCAAGTATCAACAGCAGGGCAAGAGATTAGCGTTATTGCAGCAATGTTGCATCAATTAACACAACAATTTACAGTAGCTAAATAAAAGCATTCAAATGGTATTACCCTGACAATGCTGTGAATGTAGTCATATATCGACTGATAATGCGCAGCTAATAATTGAACAACAAAAAACGCCAGCTTGAAATTCAAGCTGGCGTTTTTTGTTGTTTTGTACTTTTCTGTTACAGATTTACTGCTACTTAGCTGCTTGTTTAGCCTTTTTGTCATTTTTTTCTTGGCGACGTTCTTCAATTATATTTTGAATATCACCACCAATATGGCTTTCACCGCGCTCTTCAGCCAAGGACATTTGACGTTGACGCTCTGCATAACGGTTACGTTGTGCTTCAGTTACCTTGTCATGACAGCGATGACAACTTACGCCTTTAACGTAATGCTCGCCTTCTTTTTCAGCTTCAGTTAGCGGAAAGCGACAAGCAAAACATTGATCATACTGACCTTGCTCTAAGTCATGATTAACCGCGACACGTCCATCAAAAACAAAACACTCACCTTCCCACAGTGTCTCGGTACTCGGCACTTCTTCAAGATACTTTAAAATGCCGCCTTCAAGATGATAAACCTCTTCAAAGCCCTGCTCTTTTAAATAAGCGGTAGATTTTTCACAACGAATGCCGCCAGTACAATACATGGCCACTTTCTTGTGTTTGTTTTTATCTAAGTTTTTCGCCACATACTCTGGAAATTCACGGAAAGTTTCAGTATTTGGATTGATGGCATTTTTAAAAGTACCAATTTCAATTTCATAATCGTTACGGGTATCAACTAATACCACGTCTGGATCAGAAATTAAGGCATTCCAATCTTTTGCTTTTACGTAAGTACCAACAACTTGGTTAGGGTCAATACCTTCAATGCCCATAGTAACGATTTCTTTTTTCAATTTCACTTTAGTGCGGTGAAATGGATTTTCTTGCGCGTAAGATTCTTTATGAGAAATTTTATCTAAACCTGGCTGTTCACCAAGGAAAGTCAAAACGGCATCAACACCTGCTTGTGGGCCTGCAATGGTACCGTTGATACCTTCTGCTGCTAATAACAAAGTACCTTTAACTTCAACGCTGGCCATTTTATTTGATAATGGCTCACGTAAATCTTCGAAAGCATCTAAACGAACGAACTTATATAACGCACAAATGGTAATAGTGTTAGTTGACGATTTTTTTGAGGTGATTTGTGCCGTAGTAAGAGTAGATAATTTTTTTTCTGATGAACTCATAGAGTCTCCATTGAACTAGCTGGAACGTAAATCCAGTGCTGTAGATTAAAGTGCTTTTAAAAGCGAAGAGAAAACCCGACCCAGATCAGATTTTCTAGGGCGCAAATTCTAACAGAATTCTTTGATAATGAACATAGATCACTAATCAAGCAGTTTGGCCGACTACTTATGAAAGATGAATAGGCAAGACGATATACGCTACTGCACCTTGGCAATCATCTCTATTGGCTAAAGTTAAACTGCCACCATGGTTAACTAGTATTTGTCGGCTAAACACTAGACCTATGCCGCAACCATCAACTTTGGTGGTATAAAAAGGCACAAATATATTATCGCTATTACTAATACCTGTACCTTGGTCACAAATATTAATCTCGACAATGTCATCATTTTGTTGCCAATCAATGGTGATAACCCCTTTGTTATTTGCCAACATTGCTTGCTGAGAATTTTTAATTAAATTTACCAATACTTGCTTTAGTTGTTTTTCATCAGCGTAAATAATTAACGGCTGACCTGAAAGGCGAATATTGTGGTCATCAAACAGTAATAACATCGACTTCAACAAGTTCGTTAAATCAAACAAAGTTTTCTCAGGTTTAGGTAAACAACTAAACTCTTGATAACGTAAGAGGAACTCATTAAGAGATTGTGCTCGCTCAGCAATAACCGCTAAGCCTTCTTCTAAATCATCAAAGAGCTCGGTGTTGTCTATTGAGGAGCCATCTACTGAGGTATTGTTTGCTGAGATACTGCTTACTGAACCGTTATTTTCATCGATGTTTTGCTCTGTTGCCAGCGCTTTTTGATTTACTATCAAACGAATAAGTGTATCGCTTAACGATGCGATGGGCGTTAAAGAGTTATTAATTTCATGACTCAACACCCGTAGTAATTTCTGCCAAGCTTGCCGTTCTTCTTCATGTAATAACGTTTGGATATCGGTAATGAAGATGAGCTTTTTTCGCTCGCCTTGCTCTAAGTATTCATCGGTATGAATAAAAACTTTTTTCTTATGCGCCTTAACCTCAAACTCGGTGACTTGACGATTTTCGTGCGTTAATACGTCTTGTAAACCTAAGGTGCTAATAGGCCAACCAGCAACTTCATCAAAACGGTAAGAAAAAAGTTTTTCGGCTGCTGGGTTCATTAATATGATATGACTATTTTTGTCCACAGCTATAATGGCAACATCTATTTGCTGGGTAATTTTATCTAATAAAATTTGCCTTTCCCTACTGATCAGCTGCTGCTCAGCAAGCGCTAACGATAAACCATTAAAGACCTGATTAAATTCTTTTAACGCTCCTTCACTTTCCAGGTGATTTGCCCTGATAGCATGATCGCCTGCTTGCATCGCGGTAATTAAATTGGCAGAAGTTCTAAATTGAACAATCACTTTTTTACGAATTAGAAATGCACCATAAAAAACCGTCACTAAAAGTAAAAAGAACAGCATTATTTTTAAGAATATCGATAACTCATGGTGATACAAGGCATAAAATAAAAACGCCATTGGTAATAGCCCAATAAGTAAGGCTATACGTAACAGCTGATTTTCGAACGAGATATTAACTCGACCTTGCTTAATTTTCATTTGGTACTTTTCATCCGATAACACCACCATTCGCTCATAGTTTATGTTTTTCTAGACGACGATAATAAGAACTTCGGCTTAACCCTAAAGATTCAGCCGTTTCATGTCCGTTATGATGAAACTGTGCCAGCCTGTCCACTATGATTTGCCTTTCTATCACCTCGAGTGTGTCCTTGTTACAATCAAAAACACAACTATCAATACCGACAACATCTCCGGTCGATTGTTGCCGTGCAAGTCCAAGATCTTCAGGGCTGATTAATTGATTCTGACTAAGAAAAATTGCTCGCTCTATCATATGGCTTAATTCTCGAATATTGCCTGGCCACTGATAACTCTCTAGTGCGGCCTCTGCATCCTGACAAAGCTGAGGTGCTTCTAGTGCGTACTTTTTGGCAAACTGTTTTAAGAAATACTGTGCTAACGGTAATATATCTGCAATACGATCTCGTAAGGGTGGTATTTTTATTTCAATAGTATTAATACGATAGAGTAAGTCTTGTCGAAACTTACCTTGTGCGATGAGATCGTCTAATAAGGCATTAGTAGCCGAGACTAATCGTACATCCACTTGCTGGGTTTTAGCACTGCCTACTTTTTCAAATTGTTTTTCTTCCAATACTCTAAGCAACTTTACCTGTTGTGATAGGGGGATATTAGCAATTTCATCAAGGAAAATTGTGCCTCCTTCAGCCAATTCAAAACGACCGATGCGCGTTTCTTTGGCATCGGTAAAGGCTCCTTTGACATGACCAAACATCTCACTTTCAAAGAGATTATCGGTGATTGCGCCCATATTGACTGAGATTAAACTTTGCTTATGACGCTGCGAACATTGATGCAAATAGCCAGCAAACATACTTTTACCGGTACCGTTTTCACCGGTAAAGAGAATATTCATATCACTCTTCGCCAGCTTGGCTAATTGACTAAGTAGCTGTTTCATCACAGCAGATTGCGCCACTATATTTTGGCAATCCGTGCTGCTTTGTGCTTTAAGTAGCGCATTTTCTTGGGCGAGTTTCTGACCCTTTTTGACAATCTGCTGAATATGGACTTGAGCCTGTAAAATATTTAATAGCCGCTCATTTTTCCACGGTTTTTGCACAAAATCTGCAGCACCTTGTTTCATCGCTTCCACAGCAATATCAACACTGCTGTAACCTGTCATTACCACAATAGGCATATGTTCATCAAGCGATCGCATTTTCGCGACTAGTGCCAAGCCCTCTTTACCTGAAGTGGTGTCATCTTGATAATTTAAATCAATTAACGCCACTGAAAAGCTACGCCTTGCCAGTACCGTTAACAACTCCGCCGGTGAACTAACCGCGACAACTTGGTAATTCTGCGATTTTAATAATAGTTTTAACGTGGTAAGAATACGCGGGTCATCATCGGCAATCAGAATTGAAGCAGCAACTGAAAGTGTAGCTGGAGGTGTACTTGAAGCTGTAGCTGAGGTCATGTTATCCAGTTCTTTAGCGTGAGGTAATAGGTTTTAATGTCTTACTTTTCAAAATATTGGTTTTCGAAGTCAGACTGTCCCAGGTAATACTTTATGACTTTATCAAAGTATTACCTGGGTTTCTGCTAAAAGAGCATTTAATCAGTCCTTATCCGATACTTATGTAACATACATTCAATATTTTTAATCATGATGCAGCGCATCACTAGGCTCCATTAGCACAATTTTACGTGTCGGCACATAGGTGGCAACCAGCACCATAATGATGATTAATAAAGGTATCGCAATTAAACCGACCATATAACTGCCCTGGTTTATTACCATGGTATCAGTCATTTTATTAACCACCCATAAAGACATAGTAATGCCGATGCTCAAACCAATAACCAATTGCCAAACAGCCTTTCTCATAAATAATTGCATAATTTTACTATCGCTAGCACCAAGCGCTCTACGTACACCTATTTCTTGAGTGCGTTGGCTAATACTATTGGCTGCAACAGCATAAATACCACTAGCCGCTAAAAATATTGCAATAACACCACATAACAAAAATACTTTTGAAATAGCTGACACTAAAATCATTGGCTGTGAGATTAATTCATCATAACTTTGCATGTTATACACGGTAGCATTATTGTTCACTTGATTAATCGCGTGTTGTAATGATTTTTCAGCCTCTGCTTGTGAGCCATTATAGTGAATGGCGACATCAATGCTGCTGTAACCAATATGGTCTAACATAAAGTAAGAGCTATATTGTTCACTGGACGTGCGCATGGCTGAACCATGATAGGTATCAGAAACAACCCCAACAATCGTCTGCCAACCGCCCTCTCTATCTGCATCAGGATTTCTAAAAGCACGACGAACACGCTGGCCAATGGCATCACCATCAGGAAAGAAGTCATTAGATATTGATTCGTTAATGATAATGGTATCAACTTCTGCGCTAATATCATCAAGGTTAAAGTCTCGCCCCTGAATAACTCTCATACCTATGGCGTGCCAAGCATCACGAGAAACCACTTCATTATTGGAATAAGGGTTTTCGTTATAAACTGCGGCAACTCGCCCTTCAATTTCAAAAAAACTTGCGCCAGCACCCGTACCAGGTAACTGGCTCATAAAAGCCACACCCTCAATATTTGGCATCTGCTCTAAGCTATCTTTTAGTTGATAATAAAATGCGGTTCTTTTAAGGGTATCTGCTAATTCAAACTCTTCCTCTTCTCTAATAGGATAATCAACTACCGGTAACTCTATTGTAGCGGTGATTCTATTGTTGGTATCAACACCGTAATCAGCCTGTCCGGCAGAGTAACTGGTCGATAAAAGAATTGTGGCGATAACAAGTACCACACATGACAGTAATATTTCACTGATTACCAAGATTTGGCTTGCTCGAGCGGCTTTTTTACCTTGTGAGCCGCGAGTGCCATCTCTCAATACCGCATTAAAATCACCGGATAATGCCCGCCATGCTGGAATAAATCCAGTAATGGCAATCATAGCGACAACTGCAACAATTAATAAAAGAATAGCATCAACATCTAAGCTCACTTGCCACCAAAATGGTTTCTGCTCCGTAGCCATATACATTTGTTCAAAAACAGTATTACTTAACTCCAAACCCCAACCTGCAATGAGTATGGCCAAGAAACCACCAATTGTGCAGATAAAAATACTCTCAAGTAACATTTGCAATATCAAACGATTACGCGGTATACCCAAGGCAACACGTATGGCAACTTCTTTAAACCTTTCATTCACTCGGGCCAGTAATAAATTACCTACATTAATACAAGCGAGTAATAAAATAAGCAACACCACTACTGCCATGGTGATAAAAATAGAATAAAACTGAGTGATATTGGCTTTTTTATAAGGAACCGCTCTTAAGTAGCCCTCGAAGTCATCCATACGCCAGCGCACATTATCCGGTAAAAGTTTGACTACTTTTTTATTGAGTAATGCCAACTCTTGTTGGAACACTTCAAACGGCACTTCTTTTTTTAACCTTGCGTAAGCGAATAAGCCATTACGCGACCAATCTGTGGGCGATAACAATTCTTGCTTTATCGGTAACCAGGCTTGCGCTGTCATTGGAAAAGCAAAACCTTGTGGCATGATACCAACAACGCGTGTCGGTATGGCATCAGCTAAGATAACAGAGCCAACAATATCCTCTTGTGCCATAAAGTAATGTTGCCAAATATCATAGCCCAAAACAATCACAGGTTCAGCACCTTCAAAATGATCTTCGGCCATTAGAACTCGTCCCATAATGGGTTTCACACCAGTAAACTCAAATACATTCCACTCAATGTTTACGGAATTATATTTGCGGGTCACTGAATTATTCTGTGTGTTGCCAATGAGTGATGTTCTGTCCTGATAAACACCGATCTCATCAATTGAATCCATTTCATTTCTTATTGTTAAGAGATCATAGGGATCAATACCAATTCTAAATAAATGGCTTTGATTGAATTCGGCTTCAATAGAAATTATCGGTGTATCTTTATTCAATAATAAAGGTTTAAACACCAAATTACTCAATAACGAATAAGTGTAAAGAGTCAGACCCAAACCAATGGCGACAATGAAAATGGTAAGAGCAGTAAAAACTGGTTTTTTATGGAGCAGCCTAGCTGCATATTTTATATCAAGAGTTATAGACACCTGAAAATCCTCGTTTTATGTTAGCGATTTATACCGCAATGGCTGTAGGTGTTTCGGTGCGTTGATCAGCAACAATCTTGCCATCAAATACCTCTATCATACGTTCAGCTCGAGCAGCCGAGCGAGGATCATGAGTTACCATACAAATAGTTGCGCCTTCTTGATGTAACTGATCCAGTAACGCCATCACTATTTGAGCATTTTTTGAGTCTAAATTACCCGTTGGCTCATCGGCAAGAATAATAGAGGGTTTAGCCGAGATAGCGCGGGCTACAGCAACACGTTGCTGCTGACCACCAGAAAGTTGCGAGGGAAAATGATGGGCACGATGTAACATATCCACTTTTTCTAAGGCTGTATTCACCATAGCAGCACGCTGTTTTGCATCAAAATCACTACGATATGTTAGTGGCAATTCAACATTTTCAGCGACCGTTAAATCACTGATTAAATTAAAAGCCTGAAAGATAAAACCTATTTCTTTATTTCTAATCGCTGCGCGTTCATCTCTATTTAAATCAGAGACATCATGTCCAGCTAAGGTATAACTGCCACTGCTGGAAGTATCTAATAAGCCTAAGAGTGATAACAAGGTGGACTTACCGCAGCCTGAAGGACCCGAAATAGATAAGTATTCACCTTTATTGATAGTTAAATTGATATTATTGAGTGCGTGGGTTTCAACATCATCGGTATAAAAAATTTTCTTAATCTCATGCAGATTCACTAAAACTTGTGCCGCATTTTCTGCATTTCTTATATCAGTTGTGTTGTTGGTATTATTATTGCTTTTCATCACCTGCTCCTAATTTACGCTAATAGTTTGTAGTTTTTCCCAAGCTGAAACATCAGAAATAATAATATTATTTCCTACCGTTAAGCCTGATGTTATTTGAATATATTGTGTAGATGTTTGACCAAATTGAATGCGTACTTTATCTGCTTGGCTACCGTCTTCTCTCAGTACATAAGCAAAAGCTTCGCTATGTTCGTTAGCAAACATAGGCCGTTTAACAAAAAGCGTATCTGCTATATTGGCAATGGCAATAACACCATTGACGGTGAGATCTGGACGAGCATCTTTGGGCATATCACCAATAAGCTCTATATCAACTTGTACTGAGCCATTATTAACAATGGGATCTATACGCTGCACAATGCCAACGATCTTACTATTACGGGTATCTACTATGACTGATTGGCCAAGCGCTACATCTTTGATTTGTTTTTCCGGAATACGCAGCTCAGCAATGAATTCTCCGCTGCGTGCTAATCGGGCAAGATTACTCCCCATTAATACCCGTTGACCAAGTTCCATCGGCATCGCTTGTACAATACTGTCCATGGTGGCATGTACTTTTAAAGACTCTACTTGCTGCTGCGCTCTTTGATATATTTTATGCATGCGATTAAGTCTGGCTTGATAAGCTTTTGCTTGTGCCGCTAAACTTTCTTGTTTTTTATTTAAACGTTTTATTTCTAGCTGCCAGCGCACTTTATATTGTGCTACATCTATTTTTACTTCTTCATGAGCAATATGTGAAACGGCGACTGTGCCTTGGTCTAACAATTTCTTTTGTGCGTTATAGGTGAGTAATGCTCGTTGATGATTCAATTTTTCATTAATAACCGCAGCTTCTTGATCTAATAACTCTGAGGCTAACGATACGTTTAGTGCATTTGTTTCGGCGACCATTTCTTCTAATTGCCACTTGGTTTCTTCTAATTGCTGCACTAATTGTGGGTTAGATAATTCCAGCAATAAATCACCTTTTTTTACCTTAGCGCCAGCTTTAATTAGAATGCGCTCAACCCGGCCATCAACATTGGTAGCTACCCAGCGAATATCTTTCGGCACTAATACCCCAACACCACGAACACTTATATTGAGTTGACCTCGCTGCACTTGAGCAAGCAGTAATTCAGATTTATCAACCTGATATGCCGATGAGTTCCCTGAGAGGTTAACTATCAAGGTAAGCGCAATAATGCTAATAGCGGCAATAGAAAACCATTGTTTATACTTAATTTTTTTCTTCTGCTTTGAGCGAACAATATCCATAACTAAACCAATTAATAATTCATGGTCTTGTTAGAGCAATCGTCATACCAATTATAAATTAATGATTAAATACAGACAGTTAATTACAAATTAGTTACAACTAAGCGCATTTAGTCTCGATATCGAGATGAGTTTATTGCAAGGTAATTTCGATTTCGAGATTAGTAACTAGAATAACCTTCAGAGATAACAATAAGATCTCTAAAAATTTCACACCGATTGGAGTTAATATAGATTAATTCTATTGAAATTTAATCAAGCAAAACAAGCTGGTGTGTTTAAAAAATGATTTATTAGTTAGCGCAACGCTAACAAGTTCAAGAAAAAGGCAGCGGCACGGTGCCTAGTTACTTATATTAGGCAGCTAGGTGAATACTGCTAACGCCGTTATTGGGCTTGCTAGCTAAGAGCGAGCAATAAATTAGGCTTCTACTTGCAGGATTACCTTATCAGCTTTGTCGGTATAACTTTCCATCTTATCGAAGTTCAAGTAACGGTAAGTATCCGCTGCTGTGGCATCAATCTTACTTGCATACTCAAAGTATTCTGCTGGTGTTGGTAATTTACCTAAAATTGCACTTACCGCGGTTAGTTCAGCTGAAGCTAGGTAAACATTAGCGCCATTACCTAAACGGTTGGGGAAGTTACGTGTAGAGGTAGAAACAACGGTAGACTTATCCGCAACACGTGCTTGGTTACCCATACATAATGAACATCCCGGAGGCTCAATACGTACGCCAGCTTTACCGTAAATAGAGAAGTAACCTTCATCTTTTAACTGGGCACTATCCATTTTTGTTGGTGGTGCAACCCACATACGTGTAGATAAAGTGCCGCCACTTTCTTCAAGGAAATTTTCAAGTAATTTACCTGCCGCACGGAAGTGACCAATGTTGGTCATACATGAGCCAAGGAAAACTTCATCAATTGCTGTGTTTTCAACTGCTGATAATAACTTGGCATCATCAGGGTCATTCGGACAACAAACAATAGGCTCCTTAATATCTGCTAAATCAATTTCAAGCACAAAGGCATATTCTGCATCGTTATCGGCAGACATTAATGATGGTGTAGCTAACCATTCTTGCATGCATTTAATGCGACGAGTAATAGTACGGACATCGCCGTAACCTTCACTGATCATCCACTTCAACATAACAATGTTAGAGTTTAAGTATTCGCTAACCGCATCTTCTTCGAGTTTAATTGAACAACCCGCAGCAGAGCGCTCAGCTGAGGCATCCGACAATTCAAATGCTTGTTCTACTGTTAGACCAGTTAAACCCTCTATTTCTAAAATACGACCAGAGAATTCATTAATTTTACCGGCTTTTTCAACGGTTAATAAACCTTTCTTGATACCGTAGTAAGGGATAGCATGAACTAGGTCACGTAAAGTAATACCTGGTTGCATTTCACCTTTAAAACGAACCAAAATTGATTCCGGCATATCAAGGGGCATAACACCTGTTGCCGCGGCAAAAGCAACTAAACCCGAACCCGCAGGAAAAGAAATACCTAAGGGAAAACGGGTATGAGAATCACCACCCGTACCCACGGTATCGGGTAATAACATACGGTTTAACCATGAGTGAATGACACCATCACCGGGACGAAGTGAAATGCCACCACGGTTCATCATGAAATCAGGCAGAGTGTGGTGGGTAATAATATCAACAGGCTTAGGATAAGCTGAGGTATGACAGAAAGACTGCATGGTTAAATCAGCGGAAAAACCTAAACAGGCTAAATCTTTTAATTCATCACGCGTCATCGGGCCGGTAGTATCTTGTGAGCCTACAGTGGTCATTTTAGGTTCACAGTATTGACCTGGGCGCACACCATCAACATCACACGCTTTACCCACCATTTTCTGCGCTAAAGTAAAACCTTTAGTAGAAGCTGCAGGATCTATAGGTGTTGCAAATAAATCAGTCACTGCAAGACCTAATGCTTCACGAGCACGACCGGTTAAACCACGACCGATAATTAATGGAATACGGCCACCAGCACGTACTTCGTCTAATAATACTGGCGCAAGTTTAAAGGTAGAAATAACATCACCAGCTGCATTCTTAACAACGCCGTCGTATGGATAAATGTCAATAACATCACCCATGTTCATTGCTTGTACGTCTAATTCAATGGGTAATGCGCCGGAATCTTCCATGGTGTTGTAGAAAATAGGGGCGATTTTACCGCCTAAACAGACACCACCACCACGTTTATTAGGGATATAAGCAATATCATCACCCATAAACCATAAAACCGAGTTAGTTGCTGATTTACGTGAAGAGCCAGTACCAACAACATCACCAACATAAGCCAGTGGAATACCATCTTTTTGCATTTCTGTAATTTGCTTGATAGGGCCAACACTACCATCTTTATCCGGTGTAATACCTTGACGAGCTATTTTAAGCATGGCTTTCGCGTGCAATGGAATATCAGGGCGAGACCAAGCATCGGGTGCTGGCGATAAATCATCGGTATTGGTTTCACCGGTAACTTTAAAGACTTTAACAGTGATCTTTTCAGCTATTTTAGCTTTAGAGGTGAACCACTCGGCATCAGCCCAAGATTGCATAACTTGCTGAGCAGAAACATTACCCGCTTCAGCTTTATCTTGCACATCATGAAAAGCATCAAACATTAATAAGGTATGTGATAAACCTTTCGCTGCTGTCGCAGATAATTTGTCATTATCTAAAAGATCAATCATGGGTTGGATATTATAACCACCTAACATAGTGCCTAATAATTCTGTCGCTTTTTCAGCGCTTAAAATAGCTGAAGTGACTTCACCTTTAGTCACTGCGGCTAAAAAACCTGCTTTTACGTAAGCAGCATCATCAACACCAGCTGGCACACGATTGCTTAATAAATCAATTAAAAAAGCTGCTTCACCTATCGGTGGGTTTTTAACTAATTCGACTAATGCTGCTGTTTGTTCAGCGTCTAACGCTTTAGGTGCGATACCTACAGCGGCACGTTCCGCTACGTGGTTGCGATATTCTTGAAGCACGACATTCACCTAATAAGATAAGTGATACTTAATATTGCATAAGGCGCTAATGACACAATGCCAGGACAAGCTACTCAGCAGTCATTATTTAAGTATCTGTAATTAAAAGTTATACGATACATATTGGTTAATGCTTGTTAAAAAGTACCGTAAGGTGGCTACTATTTGGACTGTATCACTAAATATAGACGATAATTAATATGCATAGTTAGCAAAGAAATTGATATGTAACATTTATTGTGAAAAAAGTGTTACCAGCAAAGTGGTATAACCACTATAACTATATCTTCTATCAACTATAATCAACATGAATAGTGCTTATTTAAGCAAATGATTAGTAGTGCTTAGAAAATCAGGTAAAATAGAGTAAAAATTTGTCCATGCTAATGATGACAATGTTATTAGCGCCTTAGAACTAGAGAGAGTTTTAAATGAGTCTATATATAGAATACATTAAAGAAATTGAAAGTCGTAAAAATGATCTAGCATTGGCTCCTTTGCCAATTGATGGCGCGGAGTTATTATCTGAGATTATTGCTCAAATTAAAGATTCAGCAAATGAGCATAGAGCTGATTCACTTAACTTTTTCATCTATAACACTTTACCAGGCACAACTAGTGCTGCCGGTGTAAAAGCTGCTTTCCTAAAAGAAATAATCTTAGGCGAATCTGTACTAGCAGAAATTACCCCTACGTATGCTTTTGAATTGTTGTCTCACATGAAAGGCGGACCTTCAATTGAAGTACTTCTTGATTTAGCATTATCTGATGACGCAGCAGTAGCAAAACCAGCAGCAGAAGTATTAAAAACACAAGTATTTTTATACGACGCTGATACAGCTCGTCTTGAAGCGGCCTTTAAAGCAGGCAATGTGCTTGCTAAAGAGGTTTTACAAAGCTACGCACAAGCTGAGTTTTTCACTAAGCTGCCAGAAATAGCAGAAAAAATTGAAGTCGTTACTTATATTGCTGGTGAAGGCGATATCTCAACTGACTTACTTTCTCCTGGTCATCAAGCTCACTCTCGTGCTGATCGTGAATTGCATGGCAAGTGTTTGATCACTCCAGAAGCTCAAGCAGAAATACAAGCATTACAAGCTAAGCACCCTAAAGCTAAAGTAATGCTTATCGCAGAAAAAGGCACTATGGGTGTTGGTTCTTCTCGTATGTCTGGTGTTAACAACGTTGCACTATTGGCGGGTAAAAAAGCAAGTCCTTACGTACCATTTATTAACATTGCCCCAGTTGTTGCAGGTACTAACGGCATCGCTCCTATCTTCCTGACTACTGTTGATGTAACTGGTGGTATTGGTCTTGACCTTAAAAACTGGGTTAAGAAAGTAGATGCTAATGGCAACAATGTTGTTGACGATAATGGCGATGCAGTGCTAGAAGAAGCTTACTCGGTAGCTACGGGTACTGTATTAACTATCGATACGAAAGCGCAGAAGTTATATAACGGTGATAAAGAATTAGTTGACGTATCTTCAGCATTCACTCCACAAAAAGTAGAATTTATGAAAGCAGGTGGTTCTTACGCGGTTACATTCGGTAAGAAATTACAAACATTTGCGGCAGAAACTTTGGCCGTTGAAGCACCTGCTGTTTACGCAGCATCTAAAGAGATCTCACATGAAGGTCAAGGTTTAACTGCTGTTGAAAAAATATTTAACCGTAACGCAGTTGGTGTTGCTTCAGAAACTCCATTACATGCAGGTTCTAACGTTCGCGTGACAGTGAACATTATTGGTTCTCAGGACACCACTGGCCCAATGACATGCCAAGAGTTAGAAGCGATGGCTGCTTCTACTATTTCTCCAATCGTTGACGGTGCTTACCAGTCTGGTTGTCACACCGCATCGGTATGGGATAGCAAAGCAAAAGCGAACATTCCTAAGCTTATGAGCTTTATGAATAAGTTTGGTCTTATCACGGCGCGTGATCCACAAGGCGCTTACCTGCCGATGACAGATGTTATTCATAAAGTATTGAATGATATTACTGTGGACGACCGCGCTATCATCATCGGTGGTGATTCGCACACTCGTATGTCTAAAGGCGTCGCTTTTGGTGCCGACTCAGGTACAGTGGCGATCGCATTAGCAACGGGTGAAGCGGCTATGCCAATCCCTGAATCAGTTAAAGTAACCTTTAAAGGTCACATGAAAGACCACATGGATTTCCGTGACGTAGTACACGCAACGCAATTGCAAATGCTTAAGCAATTTGGTGGCGAGAATGTTTTCCAAGGTCGTGTGATTGAAGTACACATTGGTACTTTATTAGCTGACCAAGCATTCACTTTTACCGATTGGTCTGCAGAGATGAAAGCAAAAGCGTCTATCTGTATTTCTGAAGATGACACTTTAGTTCAATCACTTGAACTCGCTAAAAGCCGTATCCAAATAATGATCAACAAGGGTATGGAAAACACCGCAAAAACTCTTACCGGTTTAATTGCTTTAGCTGACAAACGTATCGAAGGGATCAAAGCAGGCACTACACCTGCATT
>JALJPA010000140.1 GCA_022969215.1 Colwellia sp.
TTTATGGATAGGTTGCTCCGACTCTCGCGTACCTGCTAACGAACTACTTGGCATGCAACCTGGTGAAGTCTTTGTTCACCGTAATATCGCCAATCAAGTTATTCATACCGACTTAAACTGTTTATCTGTTATTCAATATGCCGTTGATGTATTAAAAGTACAGCACATTATCGTCTGTGGCCATTATGGTTGTGGTGGTGTCAGTGCAGCCCTTGATAATAAAAGCCATGGTCTTATTGATAACTGGTTACGCCATATAGAAGATGTTTACCGTTTCCATAAAGAAGAGATGGATAAGATAACGGATGAGAAAGAACGCATTAATTTATTATGTGAGCTCAATGTTATTGAGCAAGTAGCCAATATATGTAAAACCACCACCTTATTAAGTGCTTGGCAGAATAAGCAGGATATTACCGTGCATGGTGTAGTTTACAAGTTACACGATGGTATTTTGAAAGACCTTAACGTCTCAGCTAACGGTAAATAAATCATAAGCCTTGTCCGTTTAGTTAACTAGAAAGACAAGCAATAAAAAACCAGCAAGCTTATCTAAGCTGGCTGGTTTTTTTGTATCAAAAAGATCAGGTGTTTATTCGCTTAATTCAGCTTATAAAACGCCACGTTCCATTTGATTTAATTCAATCGATTTAAACAAGGTTGAAAAGTTACCTTCGCCAAAGCCTTGATCATCCACACGTTGAATCATTTCAATAAAGATCGGACCAAACAAGTTCTTAGTAAATATTTGCAATAAGTAAGTATTTTCACCCTGGCTATCAACCAAAATTTGATGCTCTTTAATCTTATCTTTATCTTCTTTTACCCAAGGTACGCGGTCAAATATTTCATCATAATACTCAGGCACAATGTTGAGCGTATCAATAATCGAACTATCAAGTTTGTCCAATGAACCCACTAAGTCATCGGTAATAAAAGCTAAATGCTGCACGCCAGGGCCATTATATTCTTTTAAATACTCATCAATTTGATTGTTGGTACTGCCTTTACCTTCATTAATTGGGATGCAGAACTTACCGCAAGGTGATTGCAGTGCATAAGAGATCAATGCTGTTTTAACACCTTTGATGTCAAAATAACGTACTTCAGTAAAGCCAAAAACGTCTTTATAAAAATCAGCCCATTTATGCATGGTGCCTTGACGAACATTGTTAGTCATATGATCGACGGCTAAAAAGCCTTTATCTTCAACGATAACGGGTTCAGCAATATCTTCAAAGTCGGTATCATAGATTAAACCTTTATTCTTACCTGTGGTTGCGAAGTTTTCGATGAAATAAATCAGGCTATCACCAATACCAAAGATCGCTGGGTAAGGAAGTTTGTTTGCTTCATTTGCTGCAGATTTTGCACCACGCCTCACGGCTTCAGCAAAAGCGAAGTCGGCATCTTCAACGCGCCAGCCCATAGAACAAATAGCAGGTCCGTGACTTTTAGCAAATTCTTTTGAAAAGCCCGCTTTTTCTTTATTCAATAAAAAGTGGATATCGTTTTGGTTAAAGTACTCAATATCTCGCCCTTTCATTTTTTTGGTTTTCGAAAAACCAAAGCCATAAAAAGCTTTTTCCATAAAGTCAGAATCTGGTGTGGCATATTCAGTAAACTCGATACCACAAAGTTTTAATGGGTTCTTACTCTTAGTCATTGTTATTTCTCTTCCAATCATTCTCTTGAATTAATTCTATTATCAAGGGCAAATGAGCTAAGCGAAAGAGCTGCCCGTACGAGGAAAAAAAGATGGATGTAACAAAAGTTGTACGAGTGTTTTACTAAAAATATTGTTTGCTGCTAACTAGGCTATGCTAGTGCTAGCCGCAGAGTGTAACTAATTATTTACAGGTGATAGGCGTACTAATAAAATAGGCCTATCTAGGGTGTTATTTACCTGATACCGACAATAAGTAGAATTGGCATATGTTGGCACAAGCAACAAATGTTTCAATTCCTAACTAGGTACGAAAGAATAGCTAGTTGATCTCTCATGGCTTTTTCAGAGAAATTACAATTTAATTCTATAAATTTCTTAGCAAAATCAGCCAGAACAACTAACCTTAAATTATAGCAAGTGCATTTCGCTTTACCCTTACCTTTACAAGATGTTAAGTACTGACATTTGCTAATTTATCTTAAATGGATAGTTTTTTGCTCTTTTGGAGGTCGTTATGAGTATTTTTCAACATTATCAAACGCGTTATGAACAAGCCCAACAAGAAGAGTTTAGCTTGCAAGACTTTTTAACTATCTGTAAAGAGGATAACCTCGCTTATGCGAGTGCATCAGAGCGGTTACTTACTGCCATTGGGGATCCTGAAATGGTAGATACTGCTACAGACCCAAGACTTAGCCGAATATTTTCCAATAGAGTTATTAAACGCTACCCTGCTTTTATTGACTTTTACGGCATGGAAGAAGCTATTGAGCAAATAGTGTCTTATCTAAAACATGCTTCGCAAGGGTTAGAAGAGCATAAACAAATTTTATATTTATTAGGTCCTGTTGGCGGTGGTAAATCATCATTAGCGGAAAAATTAAAATCACTAATGCAGCAAGAGCCAATCTATATTTTAAGTGCCAATGGCGTACGTAGTCCGGTAAATGATCACCCCTTTTGCTTATTTGATGCTAATTCAGACGGTAAAATATTAAAAGATGAATATAATATTCCTGAGCGTTACTTAAATAACATCATCTCGCCTTGGGCGGCAAAACGCTTACACGAATATAAAGGGGATATTGCCCAGTTTAAAGTGGTTAAAATTTACCCTTCAATTTTGGATCAAATTGCCATCGCTAAAACTGAGCCTGGCGATGATAATAATCAAGATATCTCAGCACTCGTTGGTAAAGTGGATATTAGACAGCTTGAGCATTTTGCTCAAAATGATGCCGATGCTTATAGCTACTCTGGCGCATTGTGTCGTGCCAATCAAGGGTTGATGGAGTTTGTAGAAATGTTTAAAGCACCTATCAAGGTGCTGCATCCGTTACTCACGGCAACTCAAGAAGGTAACTACAACCCCACAGAGGGTCTTTCAGCTCTACCTTTTAACGGTATTTTACTTGCCCATTCAAATGAATCTGAATGGCAAACCTTTAGAAATAACAAAAATAACGAAGCATTTTTAGACCGGGTATATATTGTTAAAGTGCCTTATTGCATGCGAGTTTCTGAAGAAGTTAATATCTATAAAAAACTACTTGAACACAGTGAATTAAAAACGGCCCAATGTGCCCCAGACACTTTAGATATTCTTGCGCAATTCTCGGTTTTATCGCGTTTAAAAGATCCGGTCAACTCAAGCATTTATTCAAAAATGCGGGTTTACGATGGTGAGACACTTAAAGACACCGATCCAAAAGCAAAATCTTATCAAGAGTATCGTGACTATGCTGGCATTGATGAGGGCATGTCTGGGCTATCTACTCGTTTTGCTTTTAAGATTTTGTCTCGAGTATTTAACTTCGATAGTGTTGAAGTTGCGGCAAACCCTGTGCACTTATTCTATGTGTTAGAGCAACAAGTTGAACGAGAACAACTTCCCAAAGAAATCGCAGAGCGCTATATGGAGTTTATCAAAGGCTATCTGACCCCTCAATATATAGAGTTCATTGGTAAAGAGATTCAAACTGCTTACTTAGAATCTTACTCAGAATATGGACAAAATATTTTTGACCGCTATGTCACTTATGCTGACTTTTGGATTCAAGATCAAGAGTATAGAGATGCAGAAACGGGTCAGTTATTTGATCGCCAATCACTTAATGATGAATTAGAGAAAATTGAAAAACCTGCTGGTATTAGCAACCCGAAGGATTTTCGTAATGAAATTGTTAATTTTGTGCTAAGAGCAAAAGCCAATAATAATGGTAAAAACCCAGCTTGGACAAGTTATGAAAAATTACGCACAGTTATTGAGAAAAAAATGTTTTCCAATACTGAAGATTTATTACCTGTCATCTCTTTTAATGCAAAAACATCAACAGATGACCAACAAAAACATGATGACTTTGTTAAACGTATGATGACAAAAGGCTATACCCAAAAGCAAGTACGCTTATTATCTGAGTGGTATTTACGGGTTAGAAAGTCTTCTTAAGTCGTATCTCTTGCGCAATAGGGATAAGCAAAGCAATAGAGATAAGGAGAATGTATGGCCAATTTTATTGATAGACGCCTTAATAGTAAAAATAAAAGCACCGTTAATCGTCAACGCTTTTTAAGGCGTTATAAAAATCAAATTAAAAAATCTGTCTCGGATGCAATAAACCAACGAGGGGTGACAGATATAGATTCGGGTGAAAACATCATTATCCCCAAGCAGGATTTATCTGAGCCTATATTTCATCAAGGTGATGGCGGTATAAAAGATAGAGTACATCCAGGTAATGATCAGTTTTCTCCTGGTGATAAAATCCCTCGTCCGCCAAAACAGCAAGGACAAGGTTCGGGTCAAGGGGATGCGAGTGATAGCGGAGAAGGTGATGATGACTTTACCTTCTCAATTTCAAAGGAAGAATATCTAAACCTTCTATTTGAAGACTTAGAACTACCTAACCTTGAAAAAAATCAATTAGATAAAATGATTGAATATAAGACAGTCCGCAGTGGTTTTTGCGCTGAGGGTGTTGCGTCAAATATAGATATAGTCAAATCACTACAAGGCTCCATTGCCCGCCGCATTGCAATGAGTGCGTCAAAGCGTAAAAAATTAAAGCAGCTTGAACAAGAGTTATTGGTACTCAGTCATGATAAACATGATCATATTCAACAAGAACGAGCATTACGCCTTGAGATTGAGACACTAAAAAGCAAGATAGCCAAAGTGCCATTTATTGATACTTTCGACCTACGCTTTCGTAATTATGCTAAGCAAGCAGTACCGACGTCAAAAGCAGTGATGTTTTGCTTAATGGATGTTTCTGGCTCAATGGATCAAGCAACTAAAGAAATGGCAAAACGTTTTTATATTTTGCTTTATCTATTTCTTAGCCGTACTTACAAAAACATTGATGTTATCTATATCAGGCATCACACCCAGGCGAAAGAAGTCGATGAACATGAGTTTTTTTATTCTCAAGAAACAGGCGGAACCATTGCTTCAAGTGCCTTAGAGCTAATGAACGATATTATCTGCGAACGTTATAATGATAATCAATGGAATATATATGGTGCTCAAGCGTCTGATGGGGATAACTGGGCAGATGATTCTCCCCGCTGCCAAACAATTTTAGAGCAGCAAATATTACCCAAGAGTCGTTATTTTAGTTATATAGAAATAACCCAAAGAGCGCATCAAACCCTATGGAAGCACTATCAAAAAGTGGAAGATTCCCATAGTAATTTTGCCATGCAACATATCAAATCAGTCGCTGATATTTACCCGGTATTTAGGGAACTTTTCAAAAAGAACACACAAAGTGTCGCATAACTTAATAAAGGGGTGATAGATGACAAACACTAATGATGATACAGCTCAAAAAACTAAAGTAACTCCTTTAGACGACAGTCCTGATTGGACTTTTGATTTACTTGGACAATATCAGCAAGAAATTGCTCGTGTGGCTGACTTCTACCGCCTTGATACTTATACTAATCAAATAGAAGTGATCACTGCAGAACAAATGATGGATGCATATGCCAGCGTAGGAATGCCCATTGGCTATAGTCATTGGACCTTTGGTAAAAAATTCATTCAAACAGAGCAAAACTATCAACGAGGTCAGATGGGTTTAGCTTATGAAATTGTAATCAACTCAAGCCCTTGTATTTCTTACTTAATGGAAGAGAATACTATGACAATGCAAGCGCTGGTCATGGCGCACGCCTGTTATGGTCATAATTCATTTTTTAAAGGAAATTATTTATTTAAATCATGGACTGATGCCAGTTCAATTATCGACTATTTACTATTTGCTAAGAATTATATTGCCCAATGCGAACTTAAGTATGGAATCAGTGATGTAGAGGCGACTTTAGATGCTTGTCATGCCTTAATGAGTCATGGCGTTGACCGTTATAAAAGACCACAAAAAATATCATTAGATGAAGAGCTTAAAAGGCAATCTGAACGTGCTGAATATTTACAATCACAGGTAAACGCTTTATGGCGCACGGTCCCTAAAAAAGCAGAACAAAAGCATGAGAAAAAAAATATATTCCCTAAAGAGCCTCAAGAGAACCTGTTATATTTTATTGAAAAAAATGCCCCTTTACTCAAACCTTGGCAAAGAGAAATCGTCAGAATCGTCAGAAAAATATCGCAATATTTCTACCCACAGAAACAAACTCAAGTGATGAATGAAGGTTGGGCATGCTTTTGGCACTACACTATATTAAACCACTTATATGATGAGGGCTTAGTCACAGATAAATTTATGTTAGAGTTTTTACACAGTCATACCAATGTCGTTGCCCAACCTGAATATAACAGTAAGTATTATTCAGGTATAAACCCTTATGCTTTAGGTTTTAATATGTTCATTGATCTTAGACGTATCTGTGAACACCCGACAGAAGAGGATAAAGAATATTTTCCTGAAATTGCGGGCAGTAACTGGCTAGATACGCTGCACTTCGCCATGGAGAACTTTAAAGATGAAAGTTTTATCAGCCAGTATTTATCGCCAAAACTAATGCGTGACTTTAAATTATTCCATATACATGATGATAGTGACAACAACTATGTTGAAATTGGTGCTATTCATAACGAGCAAGGCTATAAAAAAGTTCGACACAATTTAGCAAATCAATATAACCTCAGTAATATTGAAGTAAATATTCAAATCATTGATGCAAATATTGATGGTGATAGAGCACTAACACTGAGATACACGCCTCATAATGGCGTAGAGCTTGGCGAGTCAAAAGATGAGGTGTTAAAGCACCTACATTATTTATGGCACTTTGACGTTAAGATTGTGCAAGAAATGAAATCGGGAGAGGATAAAATAATTGCCAGCTGTCCACAAAAAAATAAAGACGACTAGCGTCGTCTTTATTTATGTTGATGAGCAAATCTATCAGATATTAATCATTAGATAATTCTTTTAATACGTCATCCTTAAGATCTGCCCACAATTTTCCTGATTCAATACCATACTTACGTACAGCCAAAATCGCTTCATCGAATTGATTAGCTTTAGCAAGCTCGATTAACGATTGATAATAAGCCCTAGAGATCTCCCTGCCTTTAGGATGAGCAAAATACAAACTACCAATACGTGAATATAAACCTCTAAAGCCATTAAGAATTAATAAATAAATAGAGTTATCTGACGCTACCACTAATGCTTTATTTAATTCATAATCAAATTGTGCAAAGGCTTCACCGGTATCTTCTACATCTAAATAAGCTTCCAAGCATTCAATGGCTTTCTCAGGGTTATTTTTTAATGCCCCTCGAATATAAATAGCACTGATATTGGTACGTGCTGATAATAAGTTGTCAACTAAATCAGGAATACCCTCTTGATCTAATTGTGCCAACGTTTCGAGGATATTTAAGCTAGAGGTTTCCCAAAAATTATTTACTTTAGTCGGCTTACCATGTCGAATGGTTAACCAACCGTCACGCGCTAAGCGCTGTAATACTTCTCTAAGAGTAGTTCGCGTCACCCCGATAAGTTCAGAGAGTTCGCGTTCAGCGGGCAATATAGAACCTGGAGGAAAACCACCATTCCAAATAGATTCAACGATATATTGTTCCGCAAATCCTGCTGGGCTTTTAGCTTTTATGACCATTTGACTATAGTTACCTGATAATATGAATAAGAATAAATTTAACAACTGATTGTACCAGAAGTGTATTTATGCACAAGAGCGCTGCAATTACCAACCTCTGCTCACTACTAACTTTATATGGCCTGACGTTAGTCATAACGTTGTTATTCTGTTTACCTCAATGGGCTATTTTAAACAGTCAGGGCTTAAATTAATTTGAATCTGAAAGACAAGTGGCAATAATCAGATAAAACGAATAACTTAGCATAACCTTGTTATAAGTCAAAAGGATAACTAATATCAATATAATCAATTAATTTCAAAGGCTTTATTGTGTCATTTTGTTATAAATTTGTTAGTATTGGGACCTAATAACAATCGCTAAAATAACATACAATTTTACATTCCATTTAGAGAATAACATGAAACAACTTTTATACGTTTTACTGGCGTTATCAGCGGTGCTCTTTCCAAGCATGGCTTTTGCTTCTGAGGCAGCGCACCAAAGTATTGATTTAACGAGTCATTGGATTGGCTACACTGCTATAGCAATTTTTGTTCTAGCTTATACACTGGTTATTTTAGAAGAGCAGTTGCACCTAAGAAAGTCAAAACCGGTACTGCTTGCCGCCGGCCTTATTTGGATATTAATCGCAGCATATTATAACTCTCAAGGTATGCCAGACGCAGCTGCAGTGGCCATTCGTCATAATTTCTTAGAATATACAGAGTTATTCTTCTTTTTATTAGTGGCTATGACTTACATTAATGCCATGTTAGAGCGTGATGTTTTTAATGCCCTGCGTGATTGGTTAGTGCAAAAAGGCTTTAGTTATAAAGCGCTATTTTGGCTAACGGGTATTCTAGCCTTCTTTATTTCACCTATTGCAGATAACTTAACCACTGCACTGATTATGTGTGCGGTAGTATTAGCGGTTGGTAAAGATGAACCTAAATTTGTTGCCATGAGTTGTGTGAATATTGTTGTTGGCGCAAATGCTGGTGGCGCATTTAGCCCATTTGGAGACATTACTACTTTAATGGTATGGCAAAAAGGTATTCTTGAGTTTACTGAATTCTTCGCGTTATTCTTACCATCTGTAGTTAACTTTGTTATTCCTGCCTTTATTATGCAGTTCTTTATACCTACAGGTAAGCCAAGTGCTATGTCAGGCGAAATGACGCCGATCAAAAAAGGCGGTTTAACTATAGTTGGTTTGTTTATTTTGACCATAATGACAGCAGTATCTTTCCATAACTTCTTACACTTACCACCGGTATTTGGCATGATGTTAGGTTTAGCTTATTTGAAGTTCTTTGGGTACTACATCCGTAGATCAGGCCAAGGTGAAATCGACAAATCAGATGCACCTACCAGCCATAATATTGAAGATGACTTTGATATATTTGACAAAATTGCCAAAGCCGAGTGGGATACACTATTCTTCTTCTACGGTGTTATTTTAGCGGTTGGTGGTCTAGGATTTATCGGTTATCTAGGTATGGTTTCAGAGTTTATGTATGGTGAGTTAGGACCAACAACTGCCAATATTATAGTGGGTGTATTATCGGCCATTGTTGATAACATCCCGGTCATGTTTGCGGTATTAACCATGAACCCTGTTATGTCAGACACCCAATGGTTGTTAGTTACGCTAACCGCTGGTGTTGGTGGGAGTTTATTATCTGTTGGCTCTGCTGCAGGTGTTGCTCTAATGGGACAAGCACGTGGCTATTATACTTTCTTCAGTCATTTAAAGTGGACGCCAGTAATTGCTCTGGGCTACGCTGCTAGTATTTATGTGCACTTATTGATTAACTAATAACTGCTTACATAAATAAAGTAAATTTATCCTGAAGAAATAAGCAATCTACAATTTCTTCATGGTACCCTTAAAAAGCTTCTAAATTGTTAGAAGCTTTTTTATTGAATTTTTTAAAGGATATTTTGTGGACTACCTTAGCAACCTTACCACCAACCAAAGGCCATGGTTACTTCTTGCCGTTTCTGCATTAGGCCTTGAATGTTCCGCCTTATTTTTTCAATATGCTATGGATTTGAAACCTTGCATAATGTGCGTTTATCAACGCCTAGCTATTCTAGCCATATTCGCTGCTGGCGTTATTGGTACAGTGGGTCATCAAAATATATTTGCCAGAGCCTTGGCTTATTTATCTTTGGGGGTAGGCGCAATTTGGGGGCTAATCATTGCGTTAGAGCATGTAGAGATGCAAGCGAATAGCGGCTCACTGTTTTTTAGCTGTGAGTTCATCCCTAACTTCCCTATTTGGGCTCCTTTACATGAATGGATACCCTTTTTGTTTGAAGCGACAGGTGATTGCGGTGAGATAAGTTGGCAATTTTTAGGCTTCAGTATGCCTCAGTGGATGGTTGTTGTTTATGCACTTTATACCATAGCCTTCTCTGTAGTACTTGTTAACCGTTTAGTTTGTGCGAAAAAGCCATAAGACATAAGTCGAAGTTAAAGTAAAAAGAGAATATGCTATTGTTAGTAGTGTCTTCTCTTTTTATTTCACGGAGTTCGGTAGTTGCTAACCTTTCCCCCTATTTTACTCTTTTTCTTATTCACAGCTTTTAGCGCTTTAGCGTTACCAGTGAAAGTTCACACAACATCCCAAGCTGAACTTGAAGTTGAAACAATAAAGCTCGGCATGTCTAACGCGCTCACTGGACCTACTTCAAACTTAGGAAAAGAACTGAGGAAAGGTGCCATTGTATATTTCACTCGTCTAAATCAACACGGGGGAATCAATGGCAGACAAGTGGAATTACTTAGTTTAGATGACGGTTATGAGCCTGAAAAAACAGTCATCAATACTAAAGTATTCATTGAGCAAGGAGTTTTGGCATTATTCGGCTATGTTGGCACACCAACTTCTTACGCGATATTACCGATTTTAAAGAAAAGAAAAATTCCCTACCTAATGCCCTTTACCGGCGCAGATTTTTTACACTCTCCTACAGACAGTAATATTTTTAATTTACGTGCTAGCTACTATCAGGAATTAAGAGCGCAAATTGAGTACTTAATTACGGTACAAAAATATAAAAAAATAGCCTTAGTTATCCAGGCAGATGAGTTTGGTTTAGCTGCACAAAGAGCTGTTAATAGAATACTCCACGATAAGAAACTAAAAGTTGAAATCACTGCCCGCTATAAAAGAAACAGTAGTGATATGAAAGGCGTCTTGCTTAAGTTAGCTGCTCAGCAAATAGAAGCAGTTATTTTTGTTGGAACATATCAGCCCTTAACTCATTTAATTAATTTAGCGCACCAGCAAGAACTAGACCTCTTATTTACCAGCCTTTCATTTATCGGCAGCCATAACTTATTTAGTCAGATACCAGCAACGAGTAAGATTATGTTAAGTGAAGTTGTACCTGATCCGCTTCAATGCAAATGGCAGCTATGTCAACAGTTTAAAATTGATATGCGAAATGCAGGTTATACAAAGCTAAATAGAGTCCAACTAGAAGGCTATCTTAATGCTTTTGTTTTTAGCCATGTAGCTATGCGCTGTGAGAAAGCCTTAACAAGGCAATGTTTATTAAAACAACTTGAGCAGTTTAACTATCAAGACAATAATTTTGATATTAGTTTTAGCAAATACAATCACCAAGGGTTACAGAAGGTGTACTTTTCATTTAGTAATGCTGTTAAAAAGCGTCACTAACTATTACAAACATGGTAATTACTTGAAGCCTAACTTCTTCCCTTACTCACTGACCATGTTTCAAAAAGAGCTGCGCTGACCACCATTAAACCGCCGATCATAGTTAAAACGTTCGGACGTTCATGTAAAAGCATAAAGGCGAGTACACTACCGTATAACGGCTGCAAGCAAGAGATCAAGCCAGCAGTCGTTGCTGACAAATGTCGTAAGCTTGAGGCAAATAGAGCGTGCGGAGTGGCCGTAAATACAACACCTACCAATAACAATAGTAACCAATCTCTTTGAGTTACTTGCCCTGGTGGTATATCAATAAAAAGGCACAGCATCAAACAAGCAACTAAGGTTTGATACAACATGGTATGCGGGCCAGAATAATGGGAGAAGTAATTTTTATGTAAGATATTTCGTAATGCAAAAAATACCGCTGAAAATACTCCAGTAACAATACCTAAGGTAATTTGATTACCAAAATTTATTTCAGGTATTAATAACACAATGCCAATAATAACGACTAAAGCTGTCAGCATATCTTTTGCTTTGGGCACACTTTTATTAAATAGCGGTTCAATAAAAATGGTAATTACCGGGTAAGTAAAAAAGGCAATAATACCGACAGTGACCCCTGCCATTTGCATGGCAGCAAAGTAAGTAACCCAATGTATGCCAACGACAACACCGAGTAATATAGCAATGCCATAATCTTTCATACTGGCTAAGGTGATTTGTTTCTTTTGCAAGGTTAGCAAGGTAAAAAGTGCTAAAGCGGCTATGCCAGTTCGATAAACCGTTATATCAAGCGCTGGTAGACCGATGAGTTTAGAAAAAAGCGCGGTCCCGCCAAAAAGAAAAACCGCGATATGTAAATAGAGCAAGCTTTGTTGCTCTACATTCCCCATTGCAGGGTTTTGAGGAGTATTTTTCATTCTAAGGAACGCATGACGTTAGTATTGCTTAATCGAGATCATTTAATGGCCAAATGACAATATGATCTTCAAACTTATCAAGACTGACTTCATTATCTTTGACTATTTTTCCCCGTACCGACATACCCGCTTTATGCATTGCGGATTTTTTACCGTTATGCAGTAACGGGTGCCATGACGGCATACCGCGCCCTTCTTGCAAACGGCGATAGGTACAACTTGGCGGCATAAAGAATACCGCATCAATATTTTCTTGTGTTAAGCGCACACAATCAGGTACTAACGTGGTGCGCTGATCATATTTAGAGCACTGACAAGATTTATCATTGAGCAGGTGACAAGCAATATTAGAATAAAATATCTGCTCACCTTCTTTAATATGATCGGTCGGCAAAAGTTCCGAATCTTCATCGGTATGCTCGTCATCAATAAATTTATTCAAGCAACATTTAGCACAGCCATCGCATAATGAATC
>JALJPA010000141.1 GCA_022969215.1 Colwellia sp.
TAACAGTGGATAGTATAACTAACGAGTTACATGACTCAGACCAAGAGCTGGTCGGTCAAGGTATTGGTAATATGGTTGCCGGTTTATTTGGGGCGTTACCGGGTGGTGGCGCGACTATGCGCACAGTAACCAATTTAAGGGCTGGTGGTACTACACCTTTATCGGGCATTCTTCATGCGCTCTTTATTTTAGCTATTGTCCTATGGGCAGGGGAATACACCGCCTATATTCCAGTGGCCGTGTTAGCGGCAATTTTGACCCATGTTGGCATCAGTATTATTGATTGGAACTTCCTTAAACGCATCCATCAAGTGCCCTTATTTAGCGTTGGTTTGATGATTTCCACAATGGTTATGTCGGTCGCCTTTGATCTAGTCACTGCGGTATTAGTTGGCGTGTTTTTAGCAAACCTGGTGACAATTCGTCGTTTATCAGAAATCCAACTCGATAATATTAAATTGTGTACGGCTAAAGAGGCCGAGCATTTAACTATTGCGGAAAAGCAATTATTTGAAGCTATGGATGACAGTGTATTATTGCTTAATATTTCTGGACCTATTGGTTTTGGTGTGGCGCGCGGCTTAAAGCAAAGTGTTTCAGAGACGGATCAAAATAAAACCCTACTCATTGATTTAACCGATGCCCGCTTTGTTGGCATAACCAGTACTATTGCTATTGAAGAAATTATTGTTAGCTATCGAAATCAAGGCCGAGATATTTTACTGTCAAATGTCTGTGAACGGGTACGTAATGATTTTAATAAATTAAAACTGCTGGATAAAATACCAACAGAGCATGTTTTTGCTACTCGATTAGATGCATTTACTTATCTTAAAGGAAGAGCTTAAATAAGCTGCTAAAGAAATAGTTTCGTTACCATCAGTTGTTTAGAAAAACGTGGTAATAGAACACTAGTTACGTGTACTGAGAGAGATTTGACGGAGTGAATTTTGAACAAGAGAGTGTTACCTGTGAACACTCTCTATTAGATCTCTTTAGTAAAAGAAAACAGTGCACCACCTAAAGGTGATTCAGACACCACTATCTTACCTGCCATTTTTGTCGCTGCTGCTTTCGCTATAGGTAAACCAAGACCTAAACCGCCGGTTTTTCTGCTGCGACTTTTATCCAATCGGGCAAAAGCAATAAAGATGGTCTCTCTGTCATTAAGGGGAATGCCAGCACCATCATCTTCGACAGTTATAGACAATTCCTGATTACTATTAAAGCTAGTGACATCGGCAGAAATTTTGATTTTTACTCGGGCATGATTAAAGGCATTTTTAATAAAATTATCAACTAACAACCTTAAATAGAATGGGTTGGTGGTCACTTCAACTGATTCATCAACGATTAAGCTGTACTCTTTGTTTTGGTTTTTAGCTAAAAGCTGCAATCTGGATTCGATAAATGCCTTTAGTTCAATCGTTTGAAACTGATCTTCCTCACTTTCATTCTTTGAGATTGAGCCAGCAACCGTCGTTGAATTTATTTTTGAATATTCAACTATCTGACTAATCAATTCATTAATGTCGACTACATAGTTATCAACATCATCAACTAATGCCAAGATATCTAAGTCAGTACTTTTACGACGAATTAACCCTGACGCTAATTGAATTCGGCTTAGTGGTGTTCTTACTTCATGAGGAATGGCTTGGGAAAAAGTATCACGCTCTTTAACATTATCTGCTATTGCTTGCGCCATATCATTAAAGCTTGCAGCAAGCTTATCTAAGGGCTTTTGGATACTTTCATCAGCTTTAGCTAGCATATTTCCTGAGCCAAATTGCTGGTGAGTATCAATCAGTGCGCTAATTTGGCTTTGTAGCTTTTTGATTGGCCAATAAATAGCAATACCAAGAAATAAAGAGGTGACCAGTATTAATGACAGGAATACTATATCAACATCGTCATCATCCTCTATTCCTTCAGAAAATTCATCTGCATAATCTTCAGAAAAACCTTCAGGCAGTTGTTCTGAAAAGTAATCTGGCTTGAGTTCACTTTCATTTATTTCATAAATGATAATATTACTTTTTGCGTTAGGCAGTTTAAATTCGACTAAACGATCACCATCACGCCTTTGATAATAAAATGTATTGTTAATGCGAGTGATTAGTTGGCAATCAGGACAAATATCACTGTTCATATCGGGGTTAATAAGTTTAGCGGTGAGAAAATTATCTAGCGGAAATCCCAGAGGAATAATTTGTTGCTCGGTATTTATTTTTTTTTCAGCATTTATGGCTATTTCTTTAAATATATAATTAACCTCTACGATAAACTCATTAAAGTCTTCTTGATCATCATAACTGTCCATAAAAAATTTTGTTAAGGAAACACTCATAATGACCGAGATGACGATAGCCAAATAAAGGCGAGAGAATAAAGAGAGCGATAACTTACTCATGGATTAGCTTATAACCTTGATTTCGTATGGTGGTGATAACCTGATAGGGCATTTCATCATCACCTAATTTTTTTCTTAAGGCTGATATACGCATGTCGATGGAGCGATTACTAAAATCATAATCTATGCCTCTTAGTGCCTGACAGCATTGTTCACGTGAAATAACTTTACCAGCATTCTTGTGCAGTAATTTTAGCATTTCATATTCAGAGCCAGTAAGCGCTAACAACTTGCCTTGAAAGGTGACCTGATTGCTCGCTTCATTTATTGTTAACGTTGTATTTGATGATGTATCCGGTAGAGTTCGATGAGAATTTTGGTTTCGTCGTAACAGCGCTTCTATTCTGGCAACGAGCACATGCGGCCGTAAAGGTTTCACTAAATAATCATCGGCGCCCATCTTGAGTAGACTTACTTCACTAATGTCATCATCACAAGCGGTGAGAATTAGGATAGGTTGTTGGTAAAACTCTCTGGCAAGTTTGCATATTTCAATGCCGTTCATACCAGGTAACATTAAATCAAGAATTATTAGATCAGGTTTAGTCGTCTTTATTGCCTCTAATGCCAGTGAACCATCATCAATAACATCTACTTGATAACCTTCAACATCTAAATACATCGCGGTTAAGCGTGATATTTCAGCGTCATCTTCAATAAGTAATATTTTAGTTTTGTCCATTGTTTTTCTCTTTCTTATTCAGCCATGATGCAAATTTAACGTAAAAGTTCCCGCTAATAAAGTCTAGCTTACATGTGCTTACATAGGTTAGGTATTGCTTACACTGCCTTACTTTGTAAGGGGCTTTGAGTTGTTAGTCTGTGTAACCCAACTGTATTTGGAATTGAATGATATATGAGGCTAACAATACCCAGCTTAACAGCTCACAGGTTAACATTATTAACTTGTTTTTCTTTATCTTGCGTTACTTTACCAATGGTTGCCGTTGTTGAGCCAATAAAAACAGAGGAAAGCAAGGCAAATGTAAATAAGTC
Organism: Colwellia sp.; assembly: GCA_022969215.1. Taxonomy (GTDB): domain Bacteria; phylum Pseudomonadota; class Gammaproteobacteria; order Enterobacterales; family Alteromonadaceae; genus Colwellia. The sequence continues at coordinate 3,410 of JALJPA010000141.1, forward strand.
AGAAAATCCCTTGGAAGGTAAAAAGCGGACAGGTGACAGTAATATTGAAGTGATAGAGGTGAGTGGTCGACGCAATCGTTATCAAACTGCATTATTTAGATAATGGCAAAGGTATTGATGAGTCTGATCATAAGAAGATTTTTTCGCCATTCTATAGTACAAATCGAATTTCAGGTTGTAGTGGCCTAGGGCTTAGTATTGCCAGAAGCATCATCACCCAGCAGTTACAGGGCGATATTTCAATATTGAAATCTGCTACAGGGGTACACCTTGTTATCAGCCTACCCAAAGTGGCTGTTTCTCCAGCAAGTTAGCCAGATTACGACAGTTGTCTCAGTAAAGTCGCTTAGCTGAGACAACACACAAACGTTTATTCCACCTCATAATTATTCGAGGAAAATATAGTTGCGTGAATTTCAATAGCAGTTATTTTCATTGCGCCATATAGTACGCCATTTTTCCTATACCACATTGAGTATTTCACATTTACTGCGACAACATTCCCGTTGTTAGAGGTGTTACTTTTTTTGAAATAAGCGAACAAAATTTATCATCGAAAGCTCAATAGTGGCTAGTGTTTGTCCTAAATACTTCACGATCAAAGGCAAATAACATTCTCTTTAAATTTAGTCTCTTATTCTAATCAACGACAAGAATTTATTGTAAAAGTTCCCCAATATATACCTACCTTACACAAGCTTACAAAGAGCATTGAATGCTTACAAGGGCTTACTTTGTAAGGTGTTTATAGCTGCTAACCTGCACTTGAAATTTACATTTGCTTAGACCAACAAGGACGGTCTAAGCATCAGCAAGGTAGGGTTATAAATAATGATAACAGCATTACAAAAGTTAAAAACAAGCGCTTTAAGCATAAATCAGCTGTTAGTGATTACGGCAAGTTATTTTACCCTTGTATTTAATTATCCTTTTTTACGTGGCTTTATTGAAGCAATTTTAGCGTTAGAAGAATTCTCCTTATTTTTTCTGCTTTCTGTACCTATCTTACTTTGTTCGTTACTGATCATTTTACTGTCAACAGTTTCATCAAAATATCTAGTTAAACCTTTGTTAATCACGCTGACTTTAGTGTCTTCTTTGGTTTTTTATGGCTCGGTACAGTACGGTATTGTTTTTGACTACGGCATGATTGAAAACTCGGTTGAAAGCAATAAAGCCGAAGTGTTTTCTTATCTTAATGTTGAGTTCATTGTTTACTTCGTTCTTTTTGGCATTACACCTTCGTGGTTTATATATCAGGCGAAAATTAACGAGCAATGCTTTTTAGCTGCACTCATTACTCGAATTAAATTACTTTCCCTTGCGATAATAACCATTTTGCTTATTGCCCTTTTTTATTATCAAGATTACGCCTCTGTTGGGAGAAACAATAGCCATTTAAAAAAATTCATTGTACCTAGCCAGTTTTTATCGAGTGGCTTAAAATACTTTAAACACAACTATTTTGACGAAAAACTAACTTTTATCACGCTTGATGAAACGCCTGTTGATAATACGCCAAATAAGCAAGAGGTCATCGTCTTAGTTGTTGGTGAAACAGCTAGGGCTAAAAATTTTTCAGCCAATGGTTATGAAAAACCAACCAATAGCCATAGCCAAAAATACCAGCCAGTATCATTTAAAAATATGTTTTCATGTGGCACGGCAACGGCAGTGTCTGTGCCATGCATGTTTTCTTCCTTGACCCGTGAAAATTTCGATAGAAGAAAAGCTGATCATCAACAAAATCTTCTTGATGTGATATCACTTGCTGGTGTTGATGTCCTTTGGATTGATAACAATGGTTGCAAAAATGTCTGTGATCGGGTGCCAACCATTACATTAGATGTTAATCAGGATAATTCACTATGTGATGGTGAATATTGCCAAGATGAGGCGTTATTAGCGCCATTGAAAGATAAACTTGCTCATTTAAGTAAAAACAAAACTGTTATTGTGCTTCATATGATGGGCTCTCATGGTCCTACTTATTTCAAACGATATCCCGACCAGCATAAGAAATTTAAGCCTGACTGTAATCGTAGTGATATTCAAAATTGTAGCCAGAATGAATTAACCAATAGCTACGATAATACCATTGCTTATAGCGATTTTGTGCTGTCACAAGTGATTGCCCAATTGCAAAACCTGCCAAGCAATATAAACAAATCGATGATTTACATTTCTGATCACGGGGAGTCGCTGGGCGAGTCAGGTGTTTATCTACATGGCTTTCCGTATGCATTTTCTCCGAAAGAGCAACGACATATACCTATGTTGGTTTGGATGTCAGCGCATCAGCAAAGTAATCAACAAGAATTTCAACAAGGCTTTCAACCAAAAGGCCAGAAAAATAGTGCTAAAGCGTGCCTAAAACGGCTAGCTGACAACAATAGCTATAGCCACGATAACCTTTATCACAGCATGCTTGGTTTACTTGCTATCAGTACCTCGACCTACCAAAAAGACTTAGACATTTTTTCAAAATGCCCTCGCTCAGTTAACAATCCATAAAGCTCATTGCACAAACAGGAAAATCTACATGAAATTTGATAATCAAAATAAAAAAACCGGCATGAAAAGGATTACTTCAGCCTTTATAAATACTTGCAGGGGCCTGCTCTGGATGAGTGAAAATGAAGCAGCATTTAGACAAGAAGTCATTTTATTCAGCACTTTAGCCGTTGTAAGCCTTTTTCTTGAGGTAACAGGCTTAGAGCGGCTGATGTTAATCAGCGCCTTATTACTGGTGTTGTTAACCGAAACACTTAATACCGCGATAGAAGCTGTGGTTGATCGCATTGGTTTAGAATTTCATGAGCTTTCGGGCTTGGCAAAAGATTTGGGTTCAGCTGCGGTATTTATTAGCTTGATAATTGCTGTATCAGTTTGGAGTGGCATTTTATGTTTTTAATCGATGCAGATTTACAGATAACAACACAACCGCAAGAAAACAATCAATTAGCAAACGCAGCTATTTCAACAAATTCAACACTTGCTAAAATCAAAGCAGCCTTAGGACCTTTGTGGGTTACGGCTGTCTTTTTTATTGTCGCTTTAGCCATATTATCTGCTTTTCGATTAGGTCTTGTTATTTGGCAGGCTGATAGAGTCAATAATATTAATGATTTTTTTTCGATCATGAACAGTGGTATTCGTGTTGATATTTCTTCGTTGTGTTACTTATTTATGGTGCCTATTTTAATCAGCCTATGCGTTTATGTCAGTAATAAAGGCAAGGCATTATTGCAACGATTTTTAATGCTATGGTGCATACTTTCAATGTCTTTATTGGTCTATTTGGAAGTGATTACGCCTACATTTATTCTAGAATATGATTTTAGGCCTAATCGGTTATTAATTGAATACCTTATTTATCCGAAAGAAGTGTTTTCAATGTTATGGACGGGTTACAAGTTAGAAATATTAATCAGTTTGTCAGCATTAATAATAACGATAATATCTGCGGCTAAGTTATTCAAATTAAGCTGGCTTGCCAAGGCAAATATAACCGTTAAGTACCGTGTATTGATAAGCATAGCGGTAATTCTGATTGTGTTTTTAGGAGCAAGATCCTCAATAGGTCACCGTCCATTAAACCCCGCGATGGTATTTTTTTCTACCGATCACTTACTTAATGATTTAATACTTAATTCTAGTTACTCCGTGGCATTCGCTGTAAAGCAAATGGGTCTGGAAAATTCCAGTGAAAAATATTATGGCAAAATGGAACAGGGTAAAATTATAGATATCGTTCGACAAAATACCTTGAGTGATAGTAAAGACTTTACTAATGACAACTTTCCAACACAGGTCATGCATCAAGCAAGTTATTCAGGCAAACCCAAAAACTTGGTTATTCTTCTGCAAGAAAGTTTAGGGGCTCGCTATGTAGGACATCTTGGTGGATTACCGTTAACACCAAACCTAGACAAATTAATGACACAAGGTTGGAATTTCAGTAATTTGTATGCAACAGGTACACGCTCCGTTAGGGGAATTGAGGCAGTAATTACTGGGTTTACCCCAACCCCGTCTAGATCTGTGGTTAAGTTAGATAAATCCCAACGAGAATTTTTTACCATTGCAAAACTACTTAATGAAAATGACTATCACACGCAATTTATTTATGGCGGTGAAAGCCATTTTGATAATATGAAAAGTTTTTTTCTTGGTAACGGTTTTACTGACATTGTTGATTTGGTTGACTTTGAAAAAGTTGATTTTGAAGGTTCTTGGGGGGCTTCAGATGAAGATTTATATGATCAAGCCCATCTCGAATTTGAAAAGTTACATAAGCAAAAGGCACCTTTTTTTAGCCTAGTTTTTACTAGCTCTAATCACACCCCATTTGAGTACCCCGATGGAAAAATTACTCAGTATGACCAAAAAAAGAATACTCGCAATAATGCCGCAAAGTATTCCGATTATGCCTTAGGTCAGTTTATTAAAAAAGCTAAAAAATCATCATACTGGCAAGATACCATTTTTTTAGTTGTAGCTGATCATGACTCAAGAGTCGGCGGCGCAAGTCTAGTACCTATTGATCACTTTAGGATTCCGGGAGTCATTTTTGGTGAAAGTATTAAAGCAAAACCGGATGATAGGTTAGTAAGCCAGATTGATTTAGCACCAACGCTATTATCGCTTATTGGGGTAAGTGGCTACACACCTATGTTAGGGCATGACTTAACGAAAAACATCCCATTATCAAAACAAAGAGCTATGATGCAATATGATAAAACCTTTGCTTACATGACGCCTGATGCGGTCACTATTTTACAACCTGGTAAAGACGCACGCGCGTTTAACTATCAAAATAAACAATTCACAGAAAGACCGATTACAAAAAGTATGAGCGATCAAGCAAAGGCTCATGTTTTATTTGGCAGCCTAGCCTATAAAAATCAGTGGTATCAATAAACTTACAATTTGAGAGTCTTAAACTATTGAATGGCATTTACTGTACAGGAGAGTAAATGTCACTTTTTAAAGGAAATATTATAAGGGGTTATTTTAAAGGGATTACTCTAAAGGTCTTGCGATTTTTGAGTAATCATATCGTTTATGGTGTGTGGATAGTCACAAATAATGAAAAACGCGTCATCGGGTGAGAAAAGTTAGCATATTAATTACGTTTTTTTGATTGTCCTAAGTTTTTGAAATAAGTCTCCCTATGAGCACTAATACCACAAAGGAGACATTAGCTTTTACAGCTAATTGGACTGGTTGGATTAGATTTTGTATCCATAACACGTTTATTACCGTGCAGATTAAGCTTAAATTTTACTACCTTAATCACTGAAACTAAAACAATCTAGAATGCTGAATGTAGAAAATCGTGTTGATATATTTGTTAAAAGCGATTTAAATTGTTCCAATAACCATAAAGACCATTGATATCTGACGAGCACATTAAACTCATTGCTCCCTTAATTTGTTCGTCACTCCATAACCACCATTTCATTTCTAGCAACTGAGCAATTTCACTTTCAGTAAAACGATATCGGATATGTTTTGCTGGGTTTGAACCTACAATTGAATAAGGAGCTACGTCTTTGGTTACGACTGCTCGACTTGCGATAATTGCACCGTCCCCAACCGTTACGCCGCTCATAATCATTGATTCAGTGCCAATCCAAACGTCGTTACCAATAAGTGTGTTACCTGAACGCTCAAACCCATCTTTAGCCTCCGAGAAATTTTCATTATCTTGGTAGAAAAATGGGAATGTACTGACCCAATTATTTTGATGCCCTTGATTGCCTGCCATCATAAAAACAGCACCTGAACCAATTGAGCAATAACTACCAATAATTAACTTATCGATGTCAGTTCTATCTGGTAGCAAATAACGAGCACAATCATCAAAGCTATGATTATGGTAATAACCAGAATAGTAACTATGTTTACCCACAATGATATTAGGGTTCGTCACTTGTTCTTTCAGTGACTTACCAACAAAAGGGCTTTTAAAATAATTGTTCAACCTAAAACCTCTTTTGAGCTTATAACAGTATATTATGTAGACGCTTCAGAAATCCCCATCTACTCGATCTCTTTATAATCTATCGTAAAACTCTTTAATTTCAAACTCTTAATTTTTGTTTTCGTGGTTATTTTTAACCATTACGGAGACTTTTCAGTAATATTCTAATAACATTAGAAAATATATGGCAAATAGATTTGTAGCTAACGTCAGCTTAGCGCCTTGAGTTCAAATGGTGAGGACAAGCTTACAAGAACTCATCGTTCTAAGGTCATTAGTTACCACACTGCTGACCCTTTTTATGAACCAAAATCATGATTTTTAATGACCACTTTGATACGAAACCGGACATTAGACTAACTTTTTATTTTAGTATTTTTCAATGAGTTAAATTTAGGTGAACATTTAAAAGTGTCAGCTTTTTTTACATTTTATTTGAAGAAATCAAAGCTAACGTTATTTATAACCAAAAATTACACTACCTAGTGATCACTAAGATACGATAGCAGACGTTCCCCACAAAAGAGTATATGGGACTTTTAAGGATATTTTTTTGCTTGTAAGTCGTTCAGCCTGAGTGTGAACAAAGCCACCATAGCGGTCATAGAGACTTTAAATTAAAGCGGCAGTTCTTTCGATTTGTAGTCATTAAGTCTGGAGCATTCTGATAGTTAAGAATCACCAGAAAAAAAACATCAATCATGACAATTGATGTTTTCTAGAATAAAACAATTTAAAATGATTAAGATTGTTTCTTAAATCTACAGGATGCTAATCCCATAATACCTAATGCAAAAATAACTAGTGTTGATGGCTCTGGTACAGCTGTTGCCGGTGACCATGCAAGTCCGTCCAGCCCAGCTACCGACAAACCTATATTTGTGACCACACCGGAACTAATATCAAGTGTCGCAAGGAAGTTAGGGCCACCACCAGCACTTCCACCGTTGGCAGAAACGTAAAGCACATCAGATGTTGGATGAAAATCCATTGCGTTAATCCTAATAGAGTTTGATGTATCCGGAAAACCGATGAAACTTATCCCTATAGAGGATAGTACTCCTCCTGTTATCTGATCTATAGTATTTAAACCCAAAGTTATATCAACGTGATATAAAATATCGGTTGCTGAAAACGCAAGGCCGTTGCCTGGAGAACAGGTATTACTAGTTGGTAGTGCTGTTGCTACTCCACTAGTAGTGTCTATGGTAGATAATCCGACACATGAAGGTCCAGAAGGTGAGAAACCTGCCCCGAACAACGTGCCATCACCATTGCGGAAAGAAAGGTCAAATCGAGCAATACTAGAGAGAGCTATCAGGCTGCCAACACCTGTTGTGGGATCTATGCTAATAAGGTTTTCTGAACCCCCACTCCTACTTATACCGTATAAGGATCCATCTGCTGCAAAATCAATCCCCCCGACGCCTAGAAAGCCGATGTCACCCACCGACGTTGCCGCCCCAGTAACAGAATCGATCGTATACAAGGTCGAAGGACCACTAGGCCCCGAGTGAGCCACACCATACAAGATCAAGCTGGCGTTAGCGAATAAAGAAGTGGAAGCTAATATCATAGTAAAAATAAATTTTTTAAATAACATAAAATCATTCCTTTTTTCGATGATAATTTAAAATTTGCATTATTTGAGCCACTTATAGACTTCATAATAAAAACAAATAGATGATGAAGCTTCTCACTTATCTCTGGGCCTGTTTGTAAAAAATACTGACACTAAAACTTACATCTAGATTGTTTTAATTGGCTTTATCGTTAAAGGGGGGTAGTTAGGGTCAGTATTCGAGTAAAAAGTGTTACCATGCCACTATGATTAAGGGGTGGCAATAACTTAAATTAAAGCGACAACAGCTCTCTAACCCTACATCACCCATTAAAACTCGATAACGCAACTACTAGCTTAAAGCTATCCCGTCAAAAGACAGGGTTTTAAACCAATTCCTGCGGACGAATTAACCTGTTAGCTTTACTAAATGATAGTATTTCTTGGTTAGTGGCGATTAAAGTTGTTATTAATAAGCTTATTATTGCTTTCATTATTGTATTTGAGGCTAAATTGTTGTGTGAATGTGCCACTAAGCATTCGTGAGCACAATAGATGTGTCGAATGCTATTTACTTTATACACTAATACCTAGACCGCCCCTTTTTTGAAAGTGCCGTAATTGGTGAGTCAACTAGTGACTTGAGCGTCGTTTAGTTACACAGCACCTGAAGGGGGTGACCCACCTTTGAATCCTAAAATGGTTGTAAAGCTTACCTGTGGTGCCACTCAGTGCTACAAAGTGCTCATAGCAATGATGCTTGCTAACGGCAGCTATAGGCTCTGAGTTGTCATTATTTACTAAAAAGCTAACGTCAGCTATTGGCTATCAGTTGACCTAACGAACAACCGATAGCTAACTTCCGCAAAGCGCACTTTTTTGACGTTAGCTTATAGTGAGGGAAAGCTACCAGTGTTCATTGCTCTAAGGTCACTAGCTACCACAAAGCCTACCAAATTATTAGATCGAGCAACTCTATTTTTATGTCAGCTATCTTCAGGAATAGCTGACATTAGGATATATACTCTATGGCGCTAACGCTCCCAAAATTCCATAGAAGTAAAATTTGTATCCGCCATTCGATCTGATAACCTCTATTTTTGGGGTGTTAGCACTTATATTAACATATCTATGCAGATCTCGAATTCAGTTGATGACCGACATAGGCTGTGAGTTCAACCTTAGCCCTCTCTTTTAACCACTGGAATGTAATTAACTTTTTATCAAGTTAACTTAGCCTAAATGTAATATAAATCATGTCAACAATATTACTATTAGGCTAGCATCCACTGTATCGGTTAAAATGCCCCTTATATATTGTGACTGAGTCATCTTTGGCGAAACCAAAAGGTAAAAAGAATTGGAAAACACACAGCATCATTGGACTACTTGTCAGGAATGTCAGGGACGCGGCAAAAAAACGA
>JALJPA010000142.1 GCA_022969215.1 Colwellia sp.
AGTTTAAAGAAACCGTTATTTGTTGTATGCTATTGACTGCAATAGGGTAAAAAATGTACATTATTTAGTAGGAATAATGCCTAAATATCAAGATTGAATATGTAGTTTTTAGTGATCATTAAATAACCTTTATTTTCATAAAATAATAATGATCAGTGAATTTGTGTATTTTTAATACAGTTAATTGAAAAGAAAGAGAAGCTTAAATGTTTTCATTATCCATTCGTGGAAAGGTACTTGCACTTTGTTTGTTGTCGATGTTTGGCTTTGTCGGCATTTTATCCATAGGTGGCTCAACCTTAAGTAACAACACTAAAGAAGTTCGCGATATAGACCAGTTTTATTATCCGGTGATGAACTCAGCATCACTAAATACAGTACTGCTCTCCCAGTTGGCTGAACGTTTTAACCTTGCCGTTACTCTTGGTGATGAAGAGGTCTTAGAAACCAACCGGCAAACACTGGCAGAAATCGAAGAAAAGTTTGATTTGCAAGCGACGCTACAGCCCGCACTTAAGGGTCAGATAAGACAGCTTAAATCGAACCTAGGCAACTATTTTCGAAACACTTATGACCTTGCGCTAGGTATGATCGATGGTGGGGTGGATCTTTCTAAGGCAGCACGACAAGCTGAGGCCAACAATAAATTACTGGCTACTTTAACTCGGCAAATGTCGGAGTTCTCCGAGGCGCGCATCGCAGAGTTCGAACAATCTGTAACAGGGCTGCAAAACGATAACGTGACAGCCAGCCGTTACATGATGGGACTAGGCTTGTCTGTGTTGGTGTTAATGGTATTGATGGGTGCTTTTGTTATTCAAGGAATACGTCGTGATCTGGGTTTGCTTGCAGAAAACATGCGCGCAATTGCCGAGGGCGATGGTGACCTAACGGTACGCATTATTCACGACAAAAATGATGAAATTAAACCTGTCGTTGACTCCTTTAATTTGTTTATTAATAAATTGCAGCAAAACGTTACTAAAACGATTGAGAACGTGAGCAAACTCGACAATATCTCCAATACTTTAGTGGAGTCTAGCCAATCAACCACTAAACTATCTGACAGCCAAAATCAGTCCATTGAAGAAATGTCTCATTCATTGACACAGCTGTTTGATGCCGTAGGTTTGATTGCATCCAATGCCAGTGAAGCGTCAATTTCCGCTAATAGTGCAAGAGAGCAAGCAAGCAACGGTGAATCTCAAGTGCAGAGCACCATATCAGCAGTTCAGGAATTGACTGAAGATGTACGAAATGCGGCGAGCGTGATTCAGCAGTTAGATGCGAATACCCAGAGTGCTGGCTCTATTCTAGATTCCATCAGCTCGATTGCCGAACAAACCAACCTGCTGGCGCTTAATGCTGCCATTGAAGCTGCCCGTGCCGGAGAGCAAGGACGTGGCTTTGCGGTAGTGGCGGATGAAGTCCGTACTCTCGCCTTGCGCACGCAAACTTCAACACAACAAATTCAATCTGTGTTACAGCAATTACAAGAACAATCCAGAACCGCTACCAAAATCATTACAGAAAGCGCTAACAAAGCAGAGGCCTGCGTTAAAAAGTCTCTGGTTGCAGAGCAATCTCTACAGCGTATCACCTCCGATGTGGCTGATATTAGTGATAAAAACGAACTGATCGCCCATTCAACAGAAGGGCAAAAGCGTTCTTCAGCTGATATAGAAATCATCGTGGCCAACATCCGTAGCATGGCGCAAGGCACTGCAGACAGTGTCGACGAGGTAGGTAAAGTTGCACAAAACATCAATGTTATTACCGCTAATCTCACCGAGCTAACCAGCCACTTCAAAGTTAAATAATTAAACAAATCTACACTTGCCTGTTGTCCTGGGTGTAGATTTTTTCGCCTAAATTAAATCAAAAGTACAATTTAAACATAAAGAAAAGTGGAGTTAAGAATGAAAAGAACGATTCTAGCAAGCTGTCTAACCCTCGCGGTGTTTGGTGCAAATGCTGCCAGTTTAGATGACATATCCATCAGTGGTTTTGGCTCAGTAGGTATCGGCCAAGCAAGCAATGCTGTTGGTTACGCTGGATACACAGATAAGCACATGGAATGGGAACAAGAAACGCTAGGCGGTTTACAGTTTGATTTCCAAATTAACGAGCGCGCTAAGTTTGTTACGCAAATTGTGTCTAACAGCCGTTATGACTTCACTCCAAAATTTGAAATGGCTTATGCTGCCTACGACGCAGGTTCGTTCACGGTTCGTGCAGGTAAGCTGCGTCTGCCACTCTTCTTCTACTCCGATTACGTTGATCTAGGTTATGCGTACCCGATGCTTCGCCCGTCTCAAGAAGTTTATGAAAACGTCGTGCTCAAAGGTTATACCGGTGTAGAGTTATTAATACCTATCGAGTTTGAAAACTCAAGCTTACTGTTACAGCCAGTAATAGGTGTTGCTACGGTTAGTGAAGATGATTCAAAAACTATTGGCGAAGTTAAGCTAGATAATATGGTAGGTTTATCATCTAACTGGAACTATGACGATTGGACAGTGCGCGGCTCTTACTTTACCGCTAAAGCTGATCCTACCTGTAATGATACAACCACATGTGCTGTTGCTACAGCGCTGGGCGTGGCAGGTAAGAAAGGTACCTTCATCTCTGCAGGTATCCAATACGACAACGGCGATTTGCTGGCAAACCTTGAAACAACCAGTGTGAAAATGGAAGGTTACTTCTCCGATACCCGTTCGGTTTCTGGTCTATTAGGTTACCGTATAGGTGAGTTTACGCCATATGTCGCCGCTAGCTGGGTTGAAACCACAGACAACGATGAGCGCCCTGCAAGCCCTACTTTAGATACCTTAAACTACGAGCGTGCATCTTACTCGATAGGTTCTCGTTGGGACTTCGAGCAAAATATGGCGTTTAAGCTAGATGCCACTTACGTTGACTTCAAAGATACCAATGGCGGTGTTGCAACAAATGCACCAGGTTCTTCAAGCTATAAAGGTAACTCAATGGTCATTTCTGCACGCATAGACTTCATTTTCTAAGGGGATAACAATGAAAAAAATAATCACACTATTAGCCGCTTGTATCCTTTCATTTAATGCAATGGCGGGCATGGTTGTCATCGGTAATACAGCAGGCGTTGATTCACTATCAAAGTCGAATGTAAAAAAACTGTTCATGGGCAAAAAGACCAAATTAGGTAACGGTACTACCGCTAGCATCGTTGAACTGAATAACGGTGAAGCAGGTCGTATCGCCTTTCACGAGTTGGCGACAGGTCGCAGTGAATCCCAGCTACAATCTGCTTGGGCGCGCCTAGTTTTTACCGGAAAAGCTGAAGCTCCAGTACAAGTTGCAGATTATGCAGCGGTTATTGCTAAAGTATCGGCTGACAAAAATGCGATCGGTTACGTAGATGAGTCTGCAGTAACAGGTGGCGTAAAAGTATTATTGAAGTTATAACTTCGAAACTACTTTTATAGATCAGAAAAGCCAGTGAGCAGAAATGCTTCGCTGGCTTTTTTATGTACAGGATGTACGGTATAGCGCGGTGGCATGGATAATGGTATGGACCCACTCCACTTCCTAATCGGCCTCTGATGGGCCAAAATGAATTTGGATATTTCATTTAAAAGCGGAGTGGATCAGATGAATATTACAACAATTGGTTTAGATATAGCAAAGTCAGTGTTTCATCTTTTTAACATAACGAAGACAGGTCGATTCATTGGTAAGAAGCAGCTAAAAAGAAATCAAGTATTAGCTTATATGGCTAAGCTTGAGCCGAGTATTGTTGTTATGGAAGCTTGCGGAGGTGCAAATTACTGGTCCAGGAAGTTCATGGCAATGGGGCACCAAGTAAAATTAATAGCACCTCAGTATGTGAAGCCTTTCGTTAAAGGAAATAAAAATGATTACAACGATGCTGAAGCGATAGCGGAAGCCTCTCAGCGACCGAGTATGCGCTTCGTTCCCATAAAATCGGTTGAACAACAAGATATCCAAAACTTGCATCGCCAGAGAGGGTTGATAAAAAAGTCTCGTACCGCGCTAGTCAATCAGGTTCGCGGTCTGCTTGCCGAATATGGTGTCGTTATTAAGAAAGGGGTGTCAGCTTTTCACAATGATTTACCCAGCATTTTAGAAGATGCTAACAATGAACTAACCGTTCTTAGTCGAGAGTTGTTCAATGAATTGTACGAAGATTTAATTATCATAGAAGATCGATTCAAGAAGTGTGAAAAGCGTATTAAAGCCATCAATAAAGAAAATGGCACCTGCCAGCGGCTGATAGGAGTATTAGGTATAGGTCCTATTATTGCTAGCGCGACTTTTGCCGAAGGGGGAAATGGTAAAAATTTTGTAAACGGCCGGCATTTTTCCGCTTGGCTTGGTCTTGTTCCAGGGCAGCATTCTACTGGAGGAAAACCGGTTTTGCTTGGCATTAGTAAACGAGGTAATTCATATTTAAGAACATTGTACATTCATGGAGCAAGAGCAGTACTTCAAGCCAGCTCGACGAAATCAGATCGGTTTAGCTTATGGGCACAAGCATTGTTAGCCCGTCGAGGTCATAACAGGGCTTGTGTGGCGATCGCGAACAAACTCGCTAGGATTGCGTGGGTAATTATGGCGAAGGGCGATACTTATAGGCAAGCCGTTTGAGTATTCACCGAAGATATTAGTCATAAGAAATAAAGCAAAAGAAAACCTTTTACGTCAGTTGCAAGAAGTAGATTAATCGGATGGTAAGACAAGTCAGACTGGCTCATAAAAAACCTGTTCTTGGCATTGGCTCTTTAAAGAAGCCGTATGGATGATGAGGATTATGAGCGCAAACAACCATCGGGGCCAGGGATTAGTTTCCCATAAATAGGCCGGATATATGAGAGCAATGACTTTCCTCTTACATCGATTAAAATGCTTTGCAAACGGGGTGGGTCCATATATGCCAAAGAGCGCATATGTACAGGATGTGCGGTATAGCGCGGTGGCATGGCAGAATTTTGTTCCCGACAAATTCTAAGTACCTGCATCCCTGCAGGCAATGCCAAAGAGCGCATATGTACATCCTGTACATAAAAAAGCCACCCAAAGATTACCTCCGCAGTTTCTTCACATCCATGTGACCACTGCATTTGTAAATCCCTTTACATCAGCTACTCCGCATAAGGCCAAATTACTGGTCGCTGGTCGCTGATCGGTGTCATCTCGGTATTGCTCTGCATTACTCTAACTCCTGCGTCCATGCAGTCGAATTCGCTCTTCGTAAATCCTGTTAATACGCTTCAGTAATTTGGCTTTATGCTCTGGCGGTAATTTAAAAGCAGTTTCAGTCCTTTGCATATTTTAACTTTGTTGCTTTTAATGGCTGCTTTCTTAGTAAGGGAAAAAGGCAAAACTTGCCCCACGCACCTTTGCCAACGCGTTTTTTCAGACGGACACTTATGTCACTTTGTTTGGATTGGCTTATAATATAACCATCGCTATATTTCATTTAATAACGTTTAATTTTTATAAGGCGTTTAAAATGTGCTTCACTAGGAATGTGTTCATTTCTATTTTATTAATTTTTATTAGCCACACTGTGCTTGCTAAGGGGCTTAACTTCGGTTTAGTCGCAAAAAGCACTGATGATGCTAATTTTATCAGTGTTTGGCGAGGCTGTAATGAAGCTGCAAAAAGTTCAGGGGACAAGTGTACATTGCTCGGTCCGAAGGGATCTGCTCAGCTTCGTTTGCAAGAGGCGGTGGTTTTATCTGCCGTAAAAAATCCACAGTTTGATGCGCTTGAAATTTCAGTTATCAGTTCTAAATTTGTCGCCAGAGCACTGAAAAATATACAGATTCCAGTCATAACTTTTGATTCTCCTTTCAATAAACGGTACGAATATCTCAGTAATGCCTATGTAGGTATCGACAATATTACTTTCGGTAAATATTTGGCAAAAATAGCCAAGCAATTATTGCCGGAAGGCGGCACTGTGTGTTTTATGAGTGCCATTCATGACCCAAATTTAGCGCGTCGAATTTTAGGGGCCCGCATAGAATTCAGTGCCAACAATAAGCTTACTAGTTCTGCGCGATTGAATGGCAAATGGACTGAAACAAGTCGATGTCCATGGGATACCTCAGATAATCATGCAAGATCATTGGCGCAGCTTGAATATACATTAAAGAATATTGAACCAGATGTTTTCATCTCTGTAGGGCATTGGCCAATTACAGACAGATTAGCTTACATAAAAGTAGTTAAGCCATTTCGTGAAAATATTATAAGTTATAAGACGCTTATCATTGTAGGCATCGGTAATCAGAGCAGGGAAGATGTTGATAGTTTAATGAGCAATGGGTTAATCCACGGTTTTGTGAGTATCGAT
Organism: Colwellia sp.; assembly: GCA_022969215.1. Classification (GTDB taxonomy): domain Bacteria; phylum Pseudomonadota; class Gammaproteobacteria; order Enterobacterales; family Alteromonadaceae; genus Colwellia. The sequence continues at coordinate 6,362 of JALJPA010000142.1, forward strand.
TTTACTGAATTAGGTAGAAAAGTGTATTTAACAATGAAAAAACTAGCGGAGGGAAAAGTAATAAATGCAGCTAATTGGGAGGATGTAATTGATTCTGTGTAACTGCTCTTTTAGTTATAGTTATTTATATACGGTGTTAATTCTTCCTCGAACTCAATCATAAATCTATTTAGTGCAGGCTTCCAGCTCCTAATTGGCATAGTCCACTTTTTTGAAGCGGACTCAACAGCCAAATAAATCACCTTCAATGCCGCATCATCGCTTGGAAATACTTTACGGTTTTTAACCGATTTTCGAATGACACTATTGAGTGATTCAATCGCGTTAGTTGTATAGATTACTTTTCGTATATCCCGTGGATACGAGAATATTGTGGTCAGGTTATGCCAGTGCGCATTCCATGATTTACTGATTTGTGGATATTTCTCATCCCATTTTTCGGCAAATCTTTCTAGCTCAAGTTTGGCTTCGCCTTCCGTATTTGATTGGTAAATCAGCTTAAGATCGCGGGTGATTACTTTATAATCTTTCCAAGGTACAAATTTTAGCGAATGCCTTATCATATGTACGATGCAGAGCTGTATCTTAGCTTCAGGAAAGGTAGCGCTAATGGCTTCTGGAAAGCCTTTTAGGCCGTCTACGCAGGTAATAAGAAGGTGCTTCACGCCACGGTTCTTTAGCTCCGTGAGTACTGAAAGCCAAAACTTAGCGCCTTCATTCTGTGATATCCACATGCCTAGTAACTCTTTTTTTCCTTCTAAATTGATACCTAGTACGAGGTAAATAGCTTTGTTTATTACCTGCTTATCTTGGCGGATTTTGAGTACAATACAATCCATATAAACGATGGGATAAACAGGATCAAGCGGTCGGTTCTGCCATTCAATGACTTTTTCAATCACTGAATTAGTGACTTGAGAAACTAAACCTGCCGAAATTTCAGCCCCATACATCTCTTCAAATGTTGCCACAATATCCCTTGTACTCATGCCCTTAGCATATAGACAGAGTATTTGATCATCCATTCCAGTGATGCGCGTTTGGCCTTTTTTAACAAGCTGAGGCTCAAAGGTACCGTTGCGATCACGAGGAGTATGTAGTTCTATCTCTCCGTGATTACCTTTTAGAGTTTTTGAAGAGGAACCGTTACGACTATTGCCACTGTGGCGCCCTATAGAAGCACTTTTCTCATAGCCAAGGTGATGATTCATCTCGCCTTTCAAAGCTGCTTCTACAGTGAGTTTAGTTAAGAATGCGCTTAATTTATTTAAGTCTTCAGGAGTTTTAAGGCCTTTGGCTAATTCTTCGGCCATAGCCTGGAGTTTTTCTTGATCCATTAGAATGCTCATAATTTACCCTTTTGAATAGGTTATAGATTATGAGCAGTTACACAATTACTTTTACAGCCTCTTGTCAGTCTGCGTATGATTCATTACTTTGGAAAAACTCGCTTTAGTGACTTCTTTAAATCAGGTTATGCACTCTGAAATCTTAACTTAAAGCTTACCTGAAGGCTATCGTAGAAGGAAATTTAGAAACCTAGAAATACTAACACCGTCTCGAAAGCATTATACCTCTATATCCCCGCTCTACTCCGATTCAGTTTACGTACCCGAGATTAACCTTGCTTGTTCAAGTCTGAGCGAATACAAATAAAGGGATCTGGCTACTGTACTTTATTGAGTTTAACTACTTTAGCAATAGTAGATCGACTACACCCTGTTAAGCTTTGTATTTGAGACCAGGTCTTTCCTTCGCCAAGTGATAAAGCGATATTGTCTCTAAGCTCGGAATCGGGTTTTCTACCTTGATACTTCCCTTTTAGCTTAGCCTTGGCAATCCCTTGCGCTTGTCTTTTTCTTCTCGTTTCATAATCATCTCTTGCCATGGTCGCCGCGAGATCAATCATAAAATCGGTTAGCACTCTTGCGATCATCGTATTATCTGGCGAGCTAGATAAAGCTGCATGTGTCATTGGCTGGTCGATGACCACTATCTGAATTTTGGCATCAACAAGTTTGTTCTTTAATTGTTTCCATTGTTCATAAGGCAGTCTTGAAAGCCTATCCACTTTTTCAATCAGCAAAATGTCATCAGGGTAAGAGTCAGATATCAGCCTCGCTAATTCTGGCCGTTCTATTTTTGCGCCTGACTGATTCTCAATATAGTAGCTTGCTATCTTGATATTTTGGTTATCAGCAAACTTCAATAACTCATCTTGTCCGCGAGTAGCGTCTTGTTCATCGGTTGAAGCGCGTAAGTAAGCTCTAACAAACATTTTTGCTCTCATGAGTTCGCTTAAGGTATGGTCTTCGATAATAGTTCGCATAGGGTATTAAATCAACCAAAAGCGAACCATATAGGGTTAACAATGAGCGGTGTTCGTGAGGTATACCCATATAGAACCAGAGTTTTCATAGGAAGAGTGACTCTGCGGAAAATGATAGCGGATATGTTACGACAGTAACAATTATCACAGTTCAAGGTAGAGACAACTGGATCAAAAGAAGATGAACCTGTTTATATCGCGATTTCGAGTTTTCTAAGCCGAGAAACGCTTTTGGGAAGCATTTGTCGCTGTAACAGGTCTAAATATTCAGAAGCCGTAAAAGGTGGTTTTTTTAAACTGGCTCTGTGCCGTCTAGCTGCTTCGATCACAATACTCATATTTAGGTCGATAAGATCATTAATGAACTCATCAGGGTGGATTGCTGTCACACCATACTGTGATATTGCAGAATCTGGAAAGTCTTTTAAGTTAAAGGTAATGATTGCTTCAGCGCGTGTCTGTATGGCCGCGGCAACTACATGGCGATCATCTTTATCTGGTAAATTTATAGACTCGATAAGTCCCTCGAAGCCGGTAACCAAGGCACCTGGAATATGTTTATCCATCAACTGCCGGACCCGATCAAGCTGCTCCGGCTTCAAATCAGGTCGATTGATTAGTAGGTTTCGTATCCATTCATCATGAATAAGCTCACTCCACCTCGCCCTAAATTCACCCGATAAAGCCAAATACATGAGAAAACTGCGTAATGGTGCGGGGTACATTACATTTGCATCAAACACTACTGTGTAGTTTGAACTCATTAATAGCCCAATCCCAACTCTTGATCCAATTCGCTCAACTCATTTAACGTCACCATACGTTTTGCTTCTATAGCTTCCCTATATCCATGTACATCGACGAATTTTACTTTGCGACGATTGCCGCTATAGCTAAAAGGAATGACTCCATCATCAAGCAGCTTAATGAAAGTAGGCCGCGATATATTCAGCAAATCGGCACCTTCCTGGGTGGTAAGTTCAGCATGAATAGGTACTATCCTTACGGTATTTCCATCACCAAGCTCAGTCAAAACATTAATCAACAAATGTAGGGCAGAGACAGGCATATTAACGGTATGAGAAGCACCATTAGAGTCGATAATAGAGAGCGGCTGGATTTTTTCGGTAGTCTCAATAAAGGCAGATAATTTCTGACTGGAAATTTTTGCAATTGCCGCTTCTTCTGCTGTGGGAAGTGTTGCTTTGAAGCTATTCATGTTTATTCCTAATGAGAGTTACTAACAAGGCCAGTGTATTCGAAATATTCGAAAACAGCAATGTATTCGAAATATTCGCAAGGACGCTATTAGGCGATGATTAAGTTGGCCGGTTCACGACCGGCAACATACGGCGGCAACATACGGGACAGGCACTTTTTAAATCCACAGAACCCAGAGATAGTAGTTATTATCTCTAAGAAATCTCAGTTTTATAGGGAAATTGGCGAATGTAGCGACAGGCAGGCTTTTTTGCATCCTGCAGGTATTAGTGATTTTAGGAATCTCTTGGTACCGAGAACCAGTTCTTTATAAAATCAATCAAACACCTCTGCCTGAAAGGTATCGCTTTTTGATAGGCATAAACCAAATAGAATACAGTCCAAGGCGGGTCAAAATCATTTAAGACCTTCACTAAACGTCCGGACGCTATTTCCTGATCAACGACATAAGAAGGTATCCAGGCTAACCCTTTGCCCAACAGGGCTATGTGTTTTATTAGTGGGTTGCGGGTTACTGTAAAACTGCCGGTAACTTTGATACGATGATATTGACCATCAATGATGTAGGGCCAACCCAGTTCTGTCATCTCATATTTTTCACCGATGCAGTTATGCGTTTTCAGGTCCTCAGGTGTTAATGGTACGCCAAATTTTTCAAGGTACAGCGGTGTTGCTACCGTCAGCATTCGCCAGTTTAAAATGGGGATGGCTACCAACTCGTCATCAACTACGTTGCCACCACGGATACACAGATCAATACCCTCTTCTTTCAAGTTTCGGTTATCATCCGACAAATCCAGATTAATCTCAATATTGGGATACTTCTGCTGGAAACTCAATAACAGCTCACTGATCAATAGCTCTCCAAATGAATTAGAGGCGCTAATACTAATTGACCCTTGCATCTCCCCCTGCAAAGCAGCTATTGAGCGCTTGGCCTCGGCCGCAGATCTGGCAATGTCCTGGCAATAGTTTAAATAAACTTTACCGGCTTCTGTCAGTGATAGTTTGCGGGTACTTCTGAAGAGAAGCTGGGTACCTAATATTTTTTCAAGATTTGATAGCTGCTGGCTAACATAAGCTTTAGAGCGCCCCAATGATTGCGCAGCCGCGGTAAAACTACCTTTTTCGGCAATACGTGCAAAGATTGCCATTTCATTAAAAGGCTCGCTCATTGTTCACTCACATGAACAGTTAGTTCACAAACAGCCAGGTTATGCCGTTTAGATATCATATATATACTCATGCCAACACAATAACTGAAACATTGAGACAAATAAATGATATTTATATTCTATGCTCTATTCATTACCTTGTTTGTATTGGTACCCGCTAATCAGACAATCCCTAAAGCATGTGCCCAAGGGCCAAGCATACGATGAAGGAATAGATCAAAGCGGTGGGTTGTCGACATTCTTTGGTTGAATGCAGCATGGCCTGTTGAATATACAAAGATGAAACAGGCTCTTTACCTATGATGGTTATTGTATAGATTAGGCTTATCTTTTATTTAATAAAGCTAAGCACATTAATCCGCTAACAAGCCTTTTTTTAATCTCACTTGATCGATCTTCGCCTCATTAAACGACGACCAACCCACTTCGCATAATCACTTGATTAACCAATCATATGCACCTTTGAGTTTTGTTTAGATGTGCTTAAGGCATGTTCAGGTAAAATAGAATGCTTATACGGTGTTGATCGTTCAAATCTATAAGGGCGCCAACAGTTAAGTTAGCGTTACTTGAATAATTCACGCTTCGCTAAGCCTCCAACATATAAGCTCTAGCCAGAGAGTTTTACCGATGAAAAATCAATTACTTGCTGCTTTGTTCTGTGTCTCGGTCAGCTTTGTTTGTTTCGCTGAGACGGCAATCACCATTACTTACGGCGCCGATTACAAACCATTTGCCTGGAGTGAGGATGGCATGCCAATGGGAATTCAGAGAGACTTCGTAGAAGAGATTCTGGTAAAAAGGTTAGGACTAAAGGTGATCCATGAATCTTGCCCCTGGGCAAGGTGTCAGGTATTGGTTGAACAAGGCGTAAAAGATGGTTTCTTTACCGTGCCCACCCCACAACGTACTACTTATACTCTGGCTAGCAAACTACCTTTTTATCAAACCCATTTCGTAATGCACTCCAGCATAAATAATCAATATATTAAACAACTTAGTCTGGTTACTTCATTAAAGGACTTAGAGAAAATAGTAGGCCTTCGTCACATTCATATGCTCGGTTCTGGATGGCATATCAATGCATTAAAGAATATGAAAAATGTATCGACAATACTTGATGCCTCTAACATCCCTATGATGCTTAAATTACAGCGCGCTGACGTTTATATTGAACAAGCAGAAATGTTTAGGTATCAGGCACAAAAGTCAGGGGTACTGGATGAAGTAATAACCTTTACCAAACCTTCAATCAGAAAATTGGGCTGGCATATTTTTATTGGTAATAAGTCTAAATACCAATTCCTAATACCGCAAATTAATCAGCTTTTAGATTCTTTACAAGCCAGTGGGAAATTGGAAAAGATTAAGCAGAGAATTTTCATTAAACATGGAATAA
>JALJPA010000143.1 GCA_022969215.1 Colwellia sp.
AAATCGATACCATGATTACAAAAATGTTCGGGATTTACAGAAAGATGCCATCGTTATGTGGCAACACAAACATTATTTACTACTAATGCTGTTAATGAATTTAGGTATTCCCGTTGCTTTTGGTTTATGGCATGGCAATGTAATTAATAGTTTATTATTAGTAGGATTCTTTCGTCTGGTAATGAGTCACCATACAACTTTCTTCATCAACTCATTGGCTCACATTTGGGGAAAACAGACTTATAGTGACAAAAACACCGCTCGAGATAATGGTTTATTAGCTTATCTAACTTTTGGTGAGGGCTATCATAATTATCATCATATTTTTGAAAATGATTACCGTAATGGCATTCGATGGTGGCAATTCGACCCAACAAAATGGCTAATTAAAAGCTGTCAGTGGTTAGGTCTAACTCATCATTTACGTGTTAGTCCTGAAGATAAAATCGAAAAAATGCGTATTGCCATGACACTGAAACATACTAAAGCAAAGTTAATTAGTCACCCCAATACTGAGCAAACTCTTATATACCTTCAACAGGAATATGAATTACTGGTAAATAAGATTAACGAGTATTACCTTGTTCGTAAAAAAGTATTGCAAGAAAAACGAGAACACCTACTAGTTGAGGTTGAAAAGTCAGACTTGATGGCTCATTACCAAGAATTAAAGCAAAGATTAACGGAGCAACGTCGTAGTTGGCAGACTTTAACGGAAAAACTCGGTTAACATCAATAAAATGGTCTAAAAACTGTATTACCATTTACCTAAAATCCTGTTAAAATTTTTGCTTCAAATAAAATTAATGAGCAGGTTTGAGGACTTCTTTTGACTAAATCAAAAACAAGTAAAACTGAATTAAAAAGTTTTGATTATGACGTAATTATTATAGGTACGGGCCCAGGAGGAGAAGGTGCGGCAATGAATCTTGCTAAGCGCCAAAAGAAAGTTGCCATTATTGAACGTTACCATCAAGTTGGCGGTGGTTGTACTCATTGGGGTACCATTCCATCAAAAGCATTACGCCAATCGGTAAGTCGTTTGATTGAATACAACTCCAACCCATTGTTTAATCAAAACGATCAAGTAAAGCAATTAACCTTCCAAGATATATTAAGTCATGCTTCTTCGGTAATTCGTAAGCAAGTTAATTTACGTAGCGGTTTTTATAACCGTAATCGCGTAGAACATATATTTGGTGAAGCTTCTTTTATTGATGCCCATACTATACGTGTGTTGCATCCTGATGGCTCAGTAGAAAAAATATCCGCTAAACAAATAGTTATTGCTACCGGGTCTCGACCTTACCAACCGGATAATATTGACTTTAATCATTCCCGAGTTTATGACTCCGATAGTATATTAAGCCTAAAACATGCTCCTAGACATATCATTATTTATGGTGCAGGTGTTATTGGTAGTGAATATGCATCTATATTTAGAGGCTTAGGGGTAAAAGTAGATTTAATCAATACCCGTGAGCGATTACTGTCGTTCTTAGATACAGAAATGTCTGACTCACTCAGTTATCACTTATGGAATAACGGTGTAGTTATACGCCACGGTGAAGAAATTGAACGCGTAGAAGCTACCGATGATGCTGTAGTTGTACATTTGAAGTCAGGCAAAAAAATGCGCGCCGATTGTTTACTGTTTGCTAATGGACGTACAGGTAATACTGCAGATTTAAACCTAACAGCTGCGGGCTTAAAAGCAGATAGTCGCGGTCAGTTGAAAGTAAATGATTGTTATCAAACTGACGTAGATAATATTTATGCCGTAGGTGATGTTATTGGCTACCCAAGCTTGGCTAGTGCTGCTTTTGATCAAGGTCGAATCGCCGCTTTAGCAATGGTTGATAGTACGAGTAAAGCTAAATTAATTGTTGATATACCCACAGGCATATACACTATTCCTGAAATAAGCTCTGTCGGTAAAACTGAACAAGAGCTAACCGCAGCCAAAATACCTTATGAAGTTGGTCGTGCTCAATTTAAGCACCTTGCTAGAGCCCAAATTTCTAATAATCTGGTTGGCTCCTTAAAAATCCTTTTCCACCGTGAGACTAAAGAAATCTTAGGCATTCATTGTTTTGGTGAAAATGCTGCTGAGATTATTCATATCGGACAAGCAATTATGCAGCAAAAAAATGGTGGTAATACCATAGAGTACTTTGTTGAAACAACCTTCAATTACCCAACTATGGCAGAAGCATTTCGTGTCGCAGCCTTAAATGGTTTAAATCGATTATTTTAATGATGATTTAGGTTTTAACGATTCAGAGTGATAATAAATACTTATCACTCTGAACCGCTCACTTTTATTTAAAGAAAATAATACGATAAAAGCTATATGATGAAAAAGTTAACTTTAATGATTACCGGTGTTTTATTATTACAACCTTGTCTAGCGAGCGATAATTTTACTCTTTACCTAGTAAGACATGCTGAAAAGCAGGTTGACAGTAAAAACCCACCATTAACTCAATGTGGTAAAGCAAGAGCAAAGCAATTAGCCATTTTACTTAGCACAGCTAAGATAAAATCTGTTTATAGTACTAGTTACCAAAGAACCATGTCGACTGCTGCGCCATTGGCTAAACAGCAAAAGGTCCCAATCAAGCATTATAATCCTAAACAACTTAATCAATTTGCTTTGCATCTAAAACAAGACAGAAAGAATGCCCTAATTGTTGGCCATAGTAATACTACTCCGCAACTTACTCAGTTATTGAGTGGTCAAAAAGTAGCCAACTTAAGTGAGCAGGATTATCAAAACTTGTATCAAGTTCAGTTTATTGCAGATAAAATCCAGTTAACACTACTTAAACAGCCCTTGGCATGCAAGCAGCCTTAATATTTGGCGCCAGTGTTTTTGTCCTGCTTCTTACCTAACTTAATTAACTCAACATCGGTAATTTTAAAGGGCTCTCCCCATTGTTGAATGGTCATCATATCTTTAATCAGCAGACCTTTCACTTTCAACTGCGTGCCTTCCAATTGGTATTCCTTGTCCAGGTTCATTGGTAAAAACTTTTCTCCTTTACTCGACACTAGGCCGTAGAAACCACCTTCAAAGTTCAAGTACTTGACGGTAACTTGTTGCCAAGCTTCTTTTGTTGATTGATTCATATCGCTCTCCCTTAGCTCAGTCACTTTATTTTCAATGTTTGATAGATCATGTGCTTGTGAACAGCCAGCTACTAGCAAGGTCATTGTAACCGCTACGATTAAAGTTTTTTTCATAATAATTATCCAATAAAAAAGGCCAAGGTAATTTTTATACCATGACCTTTATTTGTATTGTTGTCAAAATAATCAAGGACTAACGAAGGTAAAGTGACATTGCCCTCACATTCATTAGCCAATCATTACTAGGCCATGTAATTCTCGGGCATTTCTAGAGCGGCAACACCAGAGTCTACTGCAGCTTGGGCAACAGCCTTAGCAACAGCGGCACACAAACGAGAATCCATAGGTTTAGGAATAATGTAATCTTTACCAAAGGTCAGGGCTTTCACACCACTCGCTTTAAGTACTTCCTCTGGTACTGGCTCTTTGGCTAGTTCTCTAATGGCATGTACAGCGGCAATTTTCATAGCATCATTGATAGTACGAGCGCGAACATCTAATGCTCCACGGAAAATAAATGGAAAACACAGAACATTATTTACTTGATTTGGATAATCCGAACGTCCAGTAGCAATAATTAAGTCATCACGCACAGCAAGAGCAAGCTCAGGTTTAATTTCTGGATCTGGGTTAGAACAAGCAAAAATTATAGGATTTTTCGCCATGGATTGTACTTGCTCTTGAGATAGAAGATTTGGACCTGAAACACCGACAAAAACGTCAGCCCCTTCGATAGCATCATCAAGGGTACGTTTATCGGTATTGTTAGCAAATAGTGTTTTATATTCATTTAGATCAGTACGACGAGTGTGTATTACACCTTTAGTATCTAGCATGTAAATTTTTTCACGCTGGGCACCACACTTAATCAATAATTCCATACACGCTATTGCTGCAGCACCGGCACCTAAACAGACGATGTTAGCTTGTTTAATATCTTTACCCTGGATATCTAGCGCATTCATCATGCCTGCAGCTGTTACTATCGCTGTTCCGTGTTGATCATCATGAAACACCGGAATAGCACAACGTTCAATTAGCGCTTTTTCTATGGCGAAACATTCCGGCGCTTTAATATCTTCAAGGTTAATACCACCAAAACTATCCGCAATACTGGCAACAGTATTGACGAATTCTTCAATCGTTTTATGTTTTACTTCGATATCAAAAGAGTCAATATTGGCGAAGCGTTTGAATAGTAACGACTTGCCTTCCATAACTGGCTTTGACGCCATAGGACCTAAGTTACCTAAACCTAAGACCGCCGTGCCATTAGTAATAACCGCAACAGTATTGCCTTTAGCTGTGTATTTATAAACATCATCTGGGTTTTTAGCGATCTCACGACAAGGCTCAGCTACACCGGGGCTATAAGCGAGTGACAAGTCATAACTTGTTTCCGCTGATGTTGTCAATGCAACACTAATTTTACCTGGCGTAGGTAGGGAGTGGTAATCTAAAGCTTGCTGACGTAGATCTGTCATGATAATTCCTAATGCGTTATTTATAGTGTTAGTTTTTGTTGTTAGTGCAAGTATAGCTATATTTGTTTTTTATTATTATTATCGTGATTATTAATACTAGCTTTTACTTACTTATATGGTATTGCAATTAAATAGCTCAATACAAGTCTGTTTTGCTATATGACATTTATGTAAGCTATAAGTAGTAAGGCTCTAGCATACGATAAAAACATATCAATTTGATAAATATCGACTATATCGAATTAACTATTCAAGCAATAATCTAGCTTAGCTATGCTAAAGCATACTTAAAGCTACCTAAAGGACATTATCTACCCACATGCCATATATAGCGTACTATGATAACCGAAATGAATTAATCTAGACATCCGATCACTTACTCATACTTGGTAATTTAATCAAAAGTTTTCCCAAAAAAAAGTCAAAAAAAAGCCCAACACTTGGCTGGACTTTATTATTTAGTCATTACCAGCCCTTTATTCGCTAAGGGCAGCTAAAGCTATCCTAAACGAAAGGATTCACTTTAATAATCGTTTCAACACGATCTGGACCGGTAGAGATGATATCTACTGGTATACCGGTAATTTCTTCAATACGCTTGATGTAAGCAATAGCATTTTCAGGTAAGGCATCAACTGATGTTGCGCCTACTGTGATTTCAGTCCAGCCTGGCATCTCTTCGTATACAGGCGTAACCTTTTCATAACCTTCAGCTGCCGTAGGTGGCACAGTGATAATATCACCTGCTTCAGTTTTATAACCAATACAGATTTTTAATGTTTTTAAACCATCAAGTACGTCAAGCTTAGTTAAACAAAAACCTGTGATACTATTGACTTGAATGGCACGGTGCATAGCAACGGCATCAAACCAACCACAACGACGTTCACGGCCTGTAGTTGCGCCAAATTCATGGCCTACGGTACCTAAATGTTCACCGATATCATCATGCAGCTCTGTAGGGAAAGGACCTGAACCTACACGAGTAGTGTAAGCTTTGGTAATACCTAAGATATAATCTAAATGACGAGGACCAACACCACAACCTGTCGCAACACCACCAGCAGTAGTATTTGAAGAGGTTACATAAGGATAAGTACCATGGTCGATATCAAGTAAAGTACCTTGGGCACCTTCAAACATGATTGACTCACCCGCTTTACGCGCTTGATCTAATATTTCTGAAATATCAGCAGTCATCTTTTTAATGGTATCTGCAACAGCTAACGCATCAGCTAGTACTTCTTCATAGTTCACTGGCTCAACTTTATAGTAGTTAACTAATGAGAAGTTATGATATTCAACAATCTCTTTTAGTTTAACCGCAAATGTCTCTGCACAGAATAAATCACCAACACGTAAACCGCGTCGTGCAACTTTATCTTCATATGCTGGACCAATACCACGACCTGTAGTACCAATGGCTTTACTACCGCGTGCAATTTCACGTGCAGCATCTAAAGCGTTATGGTAAGGAAGGATTAGTGGACATGCGTCACTAATCAATAAACGTTCACGTACTGGAACGCCCTTGGCTTCTAACATGGTAATTTCTGTCATTAAAGCTTTAGGACATAAAACTACACCATTACCAATTAGACATTTTACGTTATCACGTAATATGCCCGATGGAATAAGATGTAACACGGTCTTTTCACCGTTAATCACTAAAGTATGGCCAGCATTGTGACCGCCTTGATAACGAACTACATATTTAGCTTTATCAGTTAGTAAGTCTACGATCTTACCTTTACCTTCGTCACCCCATTGGGTGCCGAGAACAACTACATTTTTGCCCATGTTTTACTATTTCGTAAGTAAATTAGGCGGGGATTTTACCAAAGATCTATTTGTAGTCCAAGAGAAAAAAGCAGCTTTTTAGGCTGCTTTTAAAATAACCTATTAAGTTAACAAGTTAGCTCAATAATTATTCATAGCCCCAGGGCGTAATTGGCGTACTAATTGGTTTAGTTAAGTCAAAATCTACTCTAAATTCTCTCCCTTGACGGATCAAACGGTAAGTAAATTTTTCTGGATATATATACATTTGCCAGGTGTTGCCAACAGATTGTGGTATACCATTAGAGACAAAAAGTTCTTTAGAGTATTGATCTGCAGGGAAAGATTGTACTTCTGCCCAACCAGCGTCATTGGTATGACCACCATACATAGTTGATTTATCAAAGCTACCATCTTTTTGGCGATGATCATGCTTTAGCGACAAACCTGAGCCAGTTTTAGTAATAATCCAAGTACGTGAAGCATCGTCACCAACATGGAAAGGTACTTGCAATTGCCTATCTGTACACTTGCGCACATGCATCACTAATTTTTTATTAGCGAAACTACCGCCATCTGAATTATCAACAGTAACTTTACCCTCATAGGATTTACCACAGAGTTTACTAATATTATTAAAAAAGTCATCTTGAGTCTTAATTGAAACTAATGGTGCTTCTGCCGCCATTAAAGTGGCTGTCATTGGTAATGATACTATTGCAGCGATCAGATATTTTCTTATTGTCATTTTTTTACCTTTATTGAATGGGTACTCTACAGTAGTGCATATACCAAACGGATTAATAAATCGACCAACTTAGAGCTTCAGTAGCGAGCTTAGAACAAACAAAATGAGTTAAACATAGTTATTCTATATTTCATTCATTTTGTGAAGTTATCAGTTTGCTACTGAGCTCCCGAAGGGCGAGCTTTAAAGGCATATATGCGACGTTATTGATTTTGACAAGGGAACAACCATTCTCTGTAATCAATGCCTTGCCTCTAAGCCTTTTAATTCTCGCTAAGTGATCGATTAATTAATCCGTTTGGTATTACTACTGCTATTTATCTATAACTCAGAGTAATCTCCTTGAATATAACAGAAGTTAAACGGGTTATTTGTTTCATAGTGTTCATTTGCATTAAGTAACCTGAACTCGGCTTAACAAATGTTTCTCTAGCCGCTATTTTTACTTACTTCTGCGTTAAATTCACTTGCAATAGGCCAGCTATTGACGCGTAAATTAGCCTTGAATTAAGAAAAACTATCAAGCTAGAGGTAGCACTAAGTTATTTGGCTCATAGTTTCAATGAGTTAAATATATCTTAAACCGAGCTCAGGTTAAGTACAGCTGATCCTGCATCAAGATATTTTTTATTAGGTACAAAAAAGCCAGCAGATATGCTGGCTTTTTATAACACTAGAGTACTAACTAGTTTTTAACTGCACTACCGCCTTTTAAATAACGGAAGAATTCGCTATCAGGTTGGACCACCATGATATCATTTTTACTACTAAAGCTCTTTTCATACGCTTCAAGACTACGGTAGAAGCTATAGAACTCGGCATCTTTGGTATAAGCATCGGCATAAACTTTCGCTGCAATAGCATCACCTTCACCACGTATGGTAAAAGAGTTCTTTTGTGCTTCAGCTAACATGATTGTTACTTTAGCATCAATAGTAGCGCGAATAATTTCCGCTTGCTCTTGACCTTGTGATCTATGCTCTTTAGCAACAGCAGTACGTTCTGCACGCATACGCTCATAAATAGAATTACTTATCTCAGTCGGTAAGTTAATCGCTTTAATACGCACATCAACGACTTCAATGCCTAAATCTTCACGGCTACTTGACGCACTTTCTAAAGCTTTACTCATGATCGCAGAGCGATCACCGGAAACAATTTCTTTAATGGTGCGATTACCAAACTCGGTACGTAAGCCGTTATTAACTTTCTGCTTAAGTAATGCACGAGCATTATCCACAGAGCCGCCAGTACGCAGGTAATAAGTAGAAAAATCAACGATGCGCCATTTAACAAATGAGTCGACCATTAAATCTTTTTTCTCTGATGTTACGAAACGATCTGCTGGTTCATCTAATGTTTGAATACGCGCATCTAGTTTACGTACTGTCTCAATAAATGGAATTTTGAAATGTAAGCCCGGTTCAAATACCATCATTTCATCAGTAGCACTATCACGTTTAATCTTTGAGAATTGGAATACGATGCCACGTTGGCCTTCGTAAATCACAAAAACTGACGATACCGCAAGAATGAAAAGTAGCGATATTATCGCAATGATAAAATTTTTCATTGTTTAGTTTCTCCCGTTGCTGAATCTATCAGAGCGGTCTGACGATGACGAAGGTGATGTGTTTAGATTAGGTTCAGTTAATGGAGCATAAGAAGTTTTATTACTGCGTTTACTGGTATTTTGCTGTTGAATAATTTTATCTAAAGGTAAGTACATCATATTATTACTCCCTTCAACATCAATCATAACCTTACTAGTATTGCCATATACTTTTTCCATGGTGGCAATATATAAACGTTCACGTGTTACTTTCGGAGCAGCGTGATATTCGGGTAAGATTTTTTCGAAACGAGCTACCTCACCTTCTGCATCTAGCACTATTCGAGCTTTATAGGCAATTGCTTCCTGTTCCATACGCTTAGCACGGCCACGCGCTCTAGGCTCTATACCTCTAGCGTATGCTTCGGCTTCACGTAAGAAGCGAACTTCATCTTCTTGTGCCGAAATCGCATCATCAAAAGCATCTTTCACTTCATTTGGTGGACGAGCATCTTTAAAGTTAACATCAACAATAATTAAACCTAAATTATAAGGTTCAATTATTTTTTCTAACTCTTGCCATACCGATTGGCGAATGCTTTCACGACCACTGGTTAGGATGTCATCCATATCGGCATGACCAACAACATAACGAAGCGCACTATCAAGTGATTGATTCAAACTATCATCAGCATTTGTTACACTGAAAACATAGTTACGGGGATCAACAACACGATACTGGATTTGCATCTCTACACGTACTACGTTTTCATCTTTAGTTAGCATAAAGCCAGCTGAAGGCATATCACGGGTACTTTGTATATCTACCGGAATGATGCGGTCAATAAAGGTCCACTTCCAGTTAATACCAGGTTCAACTGTACCTGAGTACTCACCAAATCTTAGTACAATACCTTGCTCAGCTTCCTTAATGGTGTAAAAACCACTAAAGGCATAAACAATTGAAGCGACGATCAAAGCAATACTTAAACCAATGCTAGAAAAGCTTTTGCCTGAGCCAGAACCACCTTTAGTGGTTTTACCACCAAAAATCCCGGTAACTTTTTTACCAAGATCATTAAGAAGTTCATCTAAATCAGGTGGACCTTGATTCTTGCCACCTTTATTTTTCCAGGGGTCTTTATCATTATTCCCCGGTTCGTTCCAAGCCATATTGTTCTCCACTAAAATCGGCAAAAAATAGAATTATCGCCGCTATAATTAAAATTATTTAACTTAATGTTCGATATAATCGACTAATTCACTGTACTTAGTCGCAATTAATCTGTCCCATTCCCGCGATGGCATATTCACTTCAAGGTGACAATAACCTTGCTCATCAAAAACCTCACTGGTAATGCAATTTAACTTGTACAACTCACCACGTAATTTTCCTGCACTTGGCGGGATATTCAATTGGTGATTCACAACTTTTATGTCCAATCGTTCCGCAAGTGCAGTAAATAACAGCTCAACACCAATATTCGCTTGTGCCGAAAGCCAAACACGAATTGGTACACCTTGATCGTCTCTGTCTATACGCGGTTCAATATCATCTAAGTTATCAATTTTATTACAGATAACCAACTGAGGCACCTCGTGAGCTTCTATCTCTTTAAGTACATATTCTACTTGTTCGATATTTTCGCTACGCCTGTCATCTGAAATATCAACCACATGCAATAACAACTCGGCTTCACGAGTTTCGGTCAACGTTGCTTTAAATGCCGCGACTAAATCATGAGGCAAATGACGAATAAAGCCTACCGTATCAGCTAATATAACCCGACCGACGCCTGGTAACTCCATTTTTCTTAATGTCGGATCTAAAGTCGCAAAAAGTTGGTCCGCCGTATAAACTTCAGACTGAGTTAGGGTATTAAATAAAGTTGATTTACCCGCATTGGTATAGCCCACTAGCGATAAAGTCGGTAATTCGGCTCTGGTTCTAGCTCTACGCCCTTGCTGTCTTTGTACTTCAACTTTCCCTAAACGCTTACGAATGTTAACCATGCGTTCACGCAATAACCGTCTATCTGTTTCTAGCTGTGTTTCACCTGGCCCCCGAAGACCGATACCACCTTTTTGTCGCTCTAAATGCGTCCACCCACGAATCAAGCGACTACTCATATGACGTAGCTGTGCTAATTCGACTTGTAACTTACCTTCATGAGTTCGAGCTCGTTGGGCAAAAATATCAAGAATTAAGGTGGTTCGATCAACAACACGACATTCACATAATGCCTCAATATTTTTTTCTTGAGACGGTGTTAAACTATGATTAAACAGAATAACATTAGCGCCAACTAAATGAACTGCGTCTCGTATTTCTTCAGCTTTACCTGAACCAACAAAAAAACGAGCGTGTGGAGTATTTCGCTTACCTGTTACCACGGTTAACGCTTGTACACCTGCTGAAGACACTAACATTTTAAATTCGTTTAGGTCTTCTCTACAGCTTTCATCTGGAAAGTCTAAATGAACAAGTACGGCTTGCTCACCCGCTTGATAACGTTCAAACAATAGCGTTAAATCCTAGTGCCATGATTGAACGTACTCAAATAAAGATAAAAAGCTTTAAGCATCTGAAGATTGATCATCAGAGCTAGGTGCTGGTGCTGTAATAACAGCGCGTGAAGGTACAACGGTAGATATAGCGTGCTTATATACCATCTGACTAACAGTATTTTTAAGAAGAATAACAAACTGATCGAACGATTCTACTTGTCCTTGTAACTTAATACCGTTAACTAAATATATTGCAACTGGAATGCGATCGCGACGTAAAGCATTTAAGAATGGGTCTTGTAAAGACTGCCCTTTTGCCATTATATGGTCCCTTTTATTATTATTAAAACGTTACTGGTAAAACTTGAAGAACAGTAACAAAGTTTCTGAAAAATTTACTATGAAAACAACACAACAAAACGTTGTATTAAATAGCTAACAAATTAATTATACATCAATTTTCAACTAATGCTTTATATTTGCTTATGCTTTTTTCTTGCTGTCAAGCAGTGATAAAACTTGTGCTAAGTTAGTGTTATCATCCGTTGTTAACCAGTGTAAATCAGGCCAATTGCGTAACCAAGTTAATTGCCTTTTAGCCAATTGCCTAGTTGCACAAACACCACGAAAAATCATTTCATCATGATCAAATTCACCATCAAGGTATTGCCACATCTGCCTGTAGCCTACGCAGCGAATAGCAGGTAAATCTTGGTGTAAATCACCTCGTGATTTTAACTTAATCACTTCTTGTTCAAAGCCCATTGCAATCATTTGTTGATAACGTAAGGCAATTCGCTCATGTAGCGTACTTCGCTCTTGAGGCGTTATCGCTAATTGTAGAACATTGCCGCCGAGCTTAGCACCTTTTATTTGAGTCAATTGTGTCAAAGTGTTACTTGTTAGCCTATACACTTCAAGGGCTCTGGTTAAGCGTTGTGGATCGTTTGGATGAATTCGTAAGGCAGAAACGGGGTCTATTTCCGCTAGCTGATCATGCATTGCTTGCCAGCCTTTTGCCAAAGCTTCACGCTCAATCGCTTGGCGTATTTCGGTATTTGCTGTCGGTAACGGCGAAATCCCTTCAATTAAGCTTTTGAAATACATCATAGTACCGCCGACCAATAATGGAATACGGTTGTTGCTTCTTATTTCAGCAATTTCAGCTAAGGCATCTCGACAAAAATCAGCAGCTGAGCAGCTCTCACTAGCATCACGTAAATCAATAAGTCTATGGGGGTACTGAGCCAATTCTGCTTTGGTTGGCTTAGC
>JALJPA010000144.1 GCA_022969215.1 Colwellia sp.
GTGAGTGATGGCACTGCAATAACTTCACAAAGCTTCACCGTTACTGTAACTAACAAAACTACCGGCGGAACGGGTACTTGGGATAGCAGTAAAATTTATAATACTGGTGATATTGTTGTGTATAACGAAATAACTTATAAAGCCAACTGGTGGACTAAAGGTGAACAACCAGATCAAAGCGGCGAATGGTCAGAAGTGATTCCTGATGATGGTCAAGTAAGAGCATGGCGTGCAGATTTAGTTTATAACGGCGGCGATAAAGTTTCACATAACAGCGAAACTTATACCGCAGCCTGGTGGACTAAAGGTGAAGAACCTGGTGTTGCTAGTGTTTGGAAAAACTAGTACCAAGAATAACAACTGTAAATAATTATTAGCCATTCTCACATGGATGTGGACACCTACCTTTATTACTGGGTTAGGTGTATGGCTAGCAGCGAACACCTTACACTTTTGCACCTTTCTTCAGTAATGAAGTCAGGTGCTTTTTTGTATAATACCATTTTCATTAAGTTTGTGACCTTGTTGTGCGTAGAGAAAATAAATCAGGGCAAGGCGCTTGATTGAGCAATAGCTCGCTATTGGGATTGAGAGCAACGCAGACGTGGATTATTTTAACCTGCACAAGTGGGCAATAATTTTAATCATTGAAGCTTTATTGAAATATTTCCAGTACACTAGCGCCGTTTTTAATCACACTTACGGACGCTTTATTTTGCATACTCTCGCTCAGCTTCGCTCTGGCGAACTTCACGGTATTAATCAGTTAAAACTCTCTGAAAACTTAACTGAATTTCCACTAGAAATATTAACCTTGGCTGAAAGTTTAGAGATACTCGACTTATCGAGTAATGCCTTATCATCGCTACCTGACGAGCTGGTGCAGCTAACCAAACTGAAGATAATTTTTGCTTCACAAAATAAATTTGAACACTTGCCGGAAGTGTTGGGGAAATTACCTAATTTAGAGATGGTTGGCTTTAAATCAAACCAAATAAAACAAGTAGCAGAAAACTCCCTGCCAGTTCAATTGCGTTGGTTAATATTAACCGACAATCAAATTACAACCTTACCTGACTCTTTAGGCGAACGACCTAGATTACAAAAACTGGCTTTAGCTGGTAACCAATTAACGAAATTACCACAAACATTAGCGCAAGCACATAATCTTGAACTAATACGAATTTCTGCAAATAACTTAAGCGACTGTCCTGAACAATTATTAAACTTACCAAAACTGGCATGGATTGCTTTTGCGGGAAATCCTTTTTCACAACTAAGCAGCGCAGAAAAAGCTAAAGTAATACCTGTACCGGCAGTATCTTCGACTAGCTATATTTTGGAAAATGTTCTTGGCCAAGGCGCTTCTGGTGTTATTTCTAAAGCCCATTGGAATAGTGCGCAATCGCAATTTCCAGATGACATAGCGGTAAAAGTATTTAAAGGTGAAGTGACTAGCGATGGTTATCCAGAAGATGAATTAGAAGCGTGTTTGCAAGTAGCTAAGCACCCAAATCTAGTAGAATCATTGGCGCAAGTGAATGAAGACTTAAACTCTGGAGGTAAGTACCTAGCATTGATCATGAGTTTGATCCCAGAAACTTACAAAAACCTAGGCCTGCCACCTTGTTTTAAAAGCTGTACCCGCGATACTTTCCCACAAGGTTTTAGCTTATCTATCGGCCTTATCAGTAAAATAGTGCGACAAATGGAAGATGTCTTTAGCCACATGCATAACAGTAAAGTATGTCACGGTGACTTATACGCCCATAACACCTTATTTGATGCTCAAGGTAATATCATATTTGGCGACTTTGGTGCTGCCACTAGCTATCAAATGTTAACGCCTGCACAGCAAGAAAAAGTACAGACCATTGAGCACAGAGCGCTAAATCATTTTATTGATGATTTATTGAGTATTTGTGCTGAGCAAGATAGGACCAGTGAAGAGTTTAAGCTGTTAAAGGGGAAGTTACATAGTTAGTGCCGCAGGATTATCACTGCCAAATCAGACGGTACTTTCGCCGGACACTAATTAACTATATACTTTTTAAGATAAATTAATAAACTGCTCGGCATGACTTGTGAGAATAGATAAAACTAAACTAAATACGCTTTTGCGCAGTGGTCTTAATCCAGATATTAAGACCCGTAAGCAGCTTGCTGCCTATTTAGGCTTAGATCCCACTTCGTTAACTCGCTGGTTTGCCACCAGAGATCGATTAGGTAACCCTAGATACCCAGTGGTACCCGATAGACATGTCACTAAAATCCTCAAGCTTTTTAATTTAACTGCGGAAGCACTGAGTTTAACTGAGGAGCAGTTTCGCCAGCATTGTTTTGATTTGTCACTGCAATACAGTAAGGGCCAAGATAAATTGGCAGAAAAATCTGCCTTCAGGCTTGAACAAGTCGCTCAAAGAACATTAACCATAGAAAACTACGCTAGTAAAAAAACCAGCAAGTTACCGCTACTGATAGGCATTACCCTAATAGTTTTTTTCCTAGCTTGGTTTACCATTAATAGAAATAATCTAGCGCACTGGTTCTCTGACGCAACAAGTTCAAAAACCACCAGCAATGACAACGAGTGTTGGCTTGGTTTTGCATCCTCACTAGGGGATTATGCACAAGATGATGAGGCAGATCCTTGTCATTATAGTAAGTTACTACACAATGCCATAACCGAATTAAAAGCGGAAAATAATAGTCCACAAAGAGCAGAATCTAGCGTAGGTTTCGGCGCGTCTCAGAATTATATTATCTTTCTTTCTGAGCAATTAGATCAACGCAGAATTAGCAATAAAATAACCCTAAATATTGAATTAGGTAAAAGCGCATTACACAGTAAAAACTATGTAGCGGCTCAGCAATATTTTCATACTGCCAATGAATTGTTACTTGCCAATAACAAGGAAAATCGACAACTTAGCGCTGAAATTTCTGCTTACCAGAGCAAAGTTAAAGCAGCCATAAACTAACTGACTAAGAAATTCACTTAGTCATTAAGTACATTTATTCTAAAAATTTCGTTAAATACTTATCTTAGCCATCAATAATGACTTTTGTGCGCACCTTACCTATTCAGTACAAAATAACCGCAATACAAGCTAATAATTGACACACAATTGGCCTTTTCAGCACTTCATTGTATGAAAAACAGTCTTCCGTTGCCAAAAGTTAACAAAAATAAAACTCAACTAATTCATTTATTGGCACACATTGGGCCTTATTTAACAGATTTACTCCCCTTATATTAAGCATCAAATGAAAACAGCAACTTGATAAAAATTGTCGGTGCACTGAGGAGAGCAAGATGAATGAAGCAATATTAACGAACACGAGAGATTTGAGTATATCGGCAGATAAAGCTTTAAAGACTGTAGGACAGTTTTGGTTTATGGTCGCTTTTATCGGCCAATTTATCTTCGCCTTTTACATTATTACTTTTTATGGCACGTCCGCAATAACAGGCAATTTTGAGCTGTGGAATAGCGTCTTCCCCCGAGGTTATGTTGCCGGTGAAATCGTTGGCAATATTGCCGTTGCTCTACACGTTTTGTTTGCCGCCATTATTACCCTTTGTGGACCCTTACAACTTATTCCTCAAATTCGTAATCGTTTTCCTAAATTTCATCGAATAAATGGTCGTGTATATATGATGGCGGCGTTCATTATGGCCCTTGGTGGTGTTTTTATGATGGTGACTCGGGGTGCTGTTGGCGCATTTATTACTCATGTCAGTCTGGCAATTAACGCCCTATTAATCCTAGTTTTTGTCGTGCAGACAGTGCGGTATGCCATTGCCCGAAAAATTAAAATTCACCGTCGTTGGGCCATTCGCTTGTTCTTGGTAGTAAGTGGTGTGTGGTTTTATCGAGTTGGCTTAATGTTGTGGATGTTTATCCATGGCGGACCAGTAGGTTTTGATATGGCAACATTTTCAGGACCATTTCTGACTTTTCTCTCTTTTTCGACTTACCTACTGCCGCTATTTGTCTTCGAACTTTATTTATTGGTCAAAGAAAAAAGCAGCACTTTTGGCAAACTAGCCATGACAACGGGTCTGTTAATACTAACTGCTGCCATGGCTGTCGGCATATTTATAGCAGCTATGGGCATGTGGTTACCGCGCATTTTGAATGTATAAAAAGATTAAATACGTAATGAAAAATTACTTATAGCAAACGAATTAAAGCGAGTTGATATGAAAATTCCAGCAAAAAAATCGTCACGATTTCCCTCAGCAAGCAAAGTAGTGATATTCAGCTGCCTTGCTTTATTGGCCTTAGCTTGGACTCGTATCAATGCCAGCAATACTGAAGTTGATGTTGATCGAGCAGAATTAATTATTGCCCAAGTGGAAAGGGGTGATTTAATTCGTGAAGTGCGGGCACCCGGAACGCTAGTGCCAATCGCTTTGAACTTTATCTCGGCGACTTCTAACGGTCGAGTAAAAGAAATAATATTGGAAGCCAGCGATGCCGTTGAAATTGGCACGGTTATCATGGTGTTAGAAAACCCACAACTGAGCCAAGCCGTTGATGAAGCCAAACTTGAGGTTGAAGTATTACAATCGGCTTATATCTCGCTGCAACACCGCTGGCAGCAATCGGTCCTCAAGCAACGTATTGTCGTTGCTGATTATAGCGCTCGTTATCAGGTGACTAAACTGCGCCGAGAAGCCAATCAAAAACTATTAAATACCGGCGCAGTATCAAGCATTGCTTACGATGAATCATTGTTACTTGAGCAACAGCTACAATTTCAGCATACATTAGAAATAGAGTTATTGGATAGCTTACCCAAACTCAGGCAAGCAGAATTAGCCGCGGCGCAAGCTAAAACCAACAAAGCCACCCGGCAGTTATTATTACAAAAAAAATTAGCCGATGATCTTTACGTTAAAGCCACACGTGCTGGCATATTACAGGAGGTAAGCTTACGTGAGGGAGAGCCCTTTAAAGTTGGCACTGTGCTCGCACGCATTGCTGAACAAGGTAATTTGAAAGCACAATTGCGGGTGCAGGAAAGTCAGGTAAAAGAAGTGATAAAGGGACAAAAAGTGGTCTTATCTGCCGGCGGTAAATCAGCTAAGGGTGTAGTCAAACGCATCCACCCCTCAGTAAAACAAGGCGTGGTGATAGTTGATGTGTACTTTACCGACCAGGCCTTAGCGGGTGCTCGTCCTGATTTACGTATCGACGGCGTTATTGAATTGGAACACCTAAAAGATGTGTTAAAAATAACGCGACCGGTATTTAGCCAAGAATACTCAACAAGCAGTCTATTTGTGCTTAATAAAACACAAAACATAGCAGAGCGAAAACAAGTTAACTTTGGCCGCAGTTCCGTTGATGTTATCGAAATATTGTCTGAGTTAAAACAAGGCGATCGGGTGATAGTGTCATCAACCAATAAATACCATAAACTTACTAAGATAGCGTTACGTTAGCCGGCAAATGCTATAACCAAATGAATAAGGATAAAGCTTTAATGCAAACACTAATAGAAGACATTCAAGTTGCTTGGCGGAGTTTCGTAAAAACCCCCGCTGTTTGTGCACTCATAGTGATCACCTTAGCTTTAGGCATAGGTGCCAATGCTGCAATATTTAGCATGGTACATAATGTGCTTTTAGCGCCACTGCCTTTTGCTGATGGCGAGCAGCTCATTAAGCTGAAAACCAATAACCCGAAAATAGATCGTTTTGATGTCACTGTGTCTGTGCCTACGGCCTTAGACTATATCAATAAAAACAAAAGCCTAGAGCACCTTGTTGAATATCACCAAATGGCCTTTACCCTATTTGGTTATGGTGATGCTGCTAATGTAGAAGGTGGCGTGGTCAGTTGGAACTTTTTTGAAATGCTGGGCATTCGACCTATTTTGGGGCGAACTTTCTTACCGGGGGAAGATGAACCGGGCGCCACACCACTTATTGTTTTATCGCATCATTATTGGCGAGAAAAATTTGGCAGCAATCCTGATGTCATTGGTATGAACTTGGAAATGAATGACGCTGTCATTCAGGTTATTGGTGTCTTACCACCTTTGCCGGCCTACCCTTTTAAAAATGATATCTGGATGGGCTCATCTTCATGTGGCGGCAGAGGCAGCGATATGTTTATTGGTAACCGCTCAAGACCCATTTCCAACTTGTACGGTAAGCTAAAATCTGGGGTCAGCTTGCAAACTGCCAGCCTTGAATTCAATACTATAGCAAGCCAATTAGCGTCAGAATATCCCGATGATTACCCGCAAAGCCAAGGTTTAAGTAATACCCTTACACCTATGCGTGTTGATATGGCAGGAGATTCGGGGCCAACATTTTATTTACTGATGGGTATTACAGCATTAGTGTTACTTATTGCCTGCGCCAATGTTGCTAACCTAAATCTGGCGCGCACCGCAGCGCGTAAGCAGGAATTAGCAATTCGTGAAGCGCTGGGTGCCGATCCCAGACGTATTGCCAAACAACTATTAACGGAAAGTATCTTATTATCATTGGCTGGCGGTTTGCTGGGTCTACTACTGGCCTTTATGAGTGTTGGTTTGTTATCTGACTTTGCTGCGCTTTATACTCCCCTCGCCAGTGAAGTAAAAATTAATGGTAGTGTTTTAGCCTTTTGCCTAGTGGTGTCGTTACTAACTGGTGTTATCAGTGGCACAACGGCTGCCTTTCAAAAGCGCAATATTAACGAAGCGTTAAAAGAAGGCAGCGGCAATATCACCGCCAGCGGCAGTAGCATACGTTTACGACAAGGTTTGCTGGTGGCACAGTTTAGTTTGTCATTTATTATTTTAACCAGTGCTTGCTTGGTTAGTTTAAGTTTGTATCGATTAAGCCTACAAGATATCGGCTTTGATACCACCAATATTATTGCCGTCGATTTATCAACCAGCCCTGAAAACAGAACTGCGTTTGCTCTGGATACTGTCAGACGTTTACAAGCACTGCCTGAAATAGACAGTGTTGCTTTTGCTGCACAAGTACCACTGGTTGATTTTAGAGATAAACGACGCTTTTTCCAAATAGAAGGTCAACCGCCGGCGAATAGTGATGAAAGACCTGAAGCATTAAAAAATGAAGTGTCAGCAAACTTTCATCAAGTACTTAATATCGGTTTATTGCAAGGACGCTATTTTAGTGAAACCGATGATAAAGATAGCCCTGCCGTTATTCTGATCAATCAAAGCTTTGCCCAAACGCATTTTAACCAGCAAGTAGCAGTTGGTAAGCGCATCTCCCTTAATAACGGTAAAACGTGGCGCACCATAGTTGGTGTGGTGGATGACATTCGTGAAATGGGCATTAAAATAGCACCTAAACCGACCTTTTATGTGCCTTGGATAACAGGCTGGCACTATGAATTACAACTATTGGTCAAGAGCAAAGCTACACTAGCTGACATTAGGCCTGTGCTGAGCGATATTATACATGCAGTTGACCCTCGACAGCCTATTTCCAGTGTCACTAGCTTCACCTTAATCAAGGATAATTCTTTAGCGTCCACCAAACTAGTGGGTTTGTTGGTAGCTATCTTTGCCTTATTAGCCTTTTTGATTACCTTAAGTGGTGTGGTGGGCGTGGTCGCCTATAACGTTAGTCAGCGCAGTAAAGAGATAGGTATTCGCGTGGCTTTGGGTGCAAATCCCAATCGAATACAAGCACTCTTTGCCTTACAAGGTCTGTCTTTATGTGGACTAGGGTTAGTGATTGGTGCACTGATCATGGCCTTTGTTTCCCCCCTACTTGCTAGCGTACTTTTTGAAACCGAGTCACTTAATTTTCCTATCTACTTACTAACGGCAATCGTAGTTTTACTGGTAACCGCGCTAGCGATATATATGCCGACAAGACAAGCAACCATGATTCAACCGAATCAAGCGTTGCGTGAGCAATAATGGCCCAAGCAATAAAAGCTGAAACAGCTAATCAAACTTATTCCCATTGCAGTAAAAGGAACAAAAATATGAACACTAATACAAATACAAACGAAAGCACCAGCAAACAACCACTGATCATCTTAGAATCATTAACCAAAAACTTCACTACCGATGCTGGTGTTAACAGTGCCATTAAAGATATCAATTTAACCATAAATGCCGGTGATTACATCAGCATAGCGGGCCCATCGGGTTGCGGAAAATCAACCTTACTTTCTATTTTAGGCCTATTAGATACCTCAACCAGTGGCCAGTACTTGTTAAATGGTCACCCAGTACACGACTTAGATGTTTATCAAAGAGCTGAGATTCGCAACAAGGAAATTGGTTTCATTTTTCAAGCGTTTAACCTAATTGGTGATTTAACAGTGTTGGAAAATGTCGCTTTACCTTTGTCATATCGAAAAATGAAAAAAGCACATAGGTTAGAAATAGCGATGAATTCATTGGAGAAGGTTAACATGGCCGAAAGAGCCAAGTTTTATCCTGCGCAACTTTCCGGCGGCCAACAACAGCGTGTTGCTGTGGCCAGAAGTCTAGTCGTAGACCCTTCTATATTGCTGGCAGATGAACCTACCGGCAACTTAGATTCGGTAAATGCGGGTGCCATTATGGACTTATTTGATGAATTAAATGATGAAGGTCGCACCATTTGTATGGTGACTCATGATGCTAGATTTGCTAAACGCAGCCAAAAAATCGTGCAATTAAACGATGGTATTTTGTGTTAAACAACTTGGCTTGTTTGATTAATTCACCAAAGATTGCGAATGAATCACTCAAGCCGAATCTCTCTTTAAAATTTAAATTAGCAAGGACTACTTTATGTTGTTTTTTCATATTATTGCCGGGGCCTTAGTACTTCTTTGTGGCTTTATCGCTTTGTTCGCAGGTAAAGGGTTAAAGCTTCACAAACGGGCAGGTAGTATTTTTTTTATTGCCATGATTATCTTGTCGTTAAGTGCTGCTTATCTGGAAGTTAAGTTAGGCGACTTTCCAATCATGGGAGTTCTATCACTCTATTTTGTGAGTACTTCTTGGGCATCGATTAAACGTCAAGCGGGCAAGATAGGACGATTCGAGTATGCAGCCTTTCTCTGCATTAGTTTGCTCGCCATTACATTTTATAATTGGGGTTGGGATATTGCGTATAATGGTCAAGTACTAGAAGGTACCTTGCCATTAGCTGGATATTTTATCTTCGGAACATTTGCGGCCTTTGCGGCAATGTTGGATTTAACTATGATAATACGAGGAGGGGTTAGCGGTTCTCATCGTATCGCTCGCCATCTTTGGCGCATGTGTTTTGCATTTTTAATGGCTATTCTATCATTTCTAGACCAAGACATTTTTCCTGATTTTATTGTAAATATAGGCTTACTCTGGTTAACGCTGTTATTACCTTTATTGATGATGATTTATTGGCTCGGTCGACTAGCTTTTAGCCAATGGAATAACGAACGAGAAGCATCCTATTAGCAAAGCTAATAGCGGACGAAATAAAAAACCATACAGATGAAAACCTGCATGGTTTTTTTATGTTATTCAGCTTAATTATTACCTAGGGTACAGAGTAATAACTTTATTTTGTTATTACTAAACTAGTGATATTCCCTAGTGCTTTAAAACCCATTTTTTCATATAAATGTAGCCCTGCTTTTGATGCTTGTAAACTAACTGTGTTAAACCCTTCAGAGCTTGCTTGGGCTAACAAATGCTTCATCAAGGCATCGGCAATACCCATTTTACGAAAACTGGGCACTGTGCCTAATTGATGAATACCTAGGGTATTATCTGAACTATAACTGATTGCTGTACCAGCGATTTCCCCGTCAACCATATAAGCCCATACGCTTGCCTCTGGGTTATTAAGTAAAGCTTGAATAACATCAGCATCAATGACATAACCAAAAGCTAAGCCACAGGCGGTCGCCCAAGTCGCCGCATTTTCTTTACTACTCAGCTTTACTATTTGCGGATGTATTTGGCCAAGGGCTGTTTGGTTATTTGCGAGTGATAAATTCATTATCACTAATTGGCTTTTAACCGAAAACCCCGATAATTCTTGGTCGTTAATATCGGTAATGGTGCTGAAAGTTTTATCTTTTGGCAATGACACACTTGCCTTATAGCTAGGTAAACTAAAGTCAGCATGCCATTGCTTGTTCGGCCAAGAAGTATGGGCAAATAAGCCATCTTGTTCACTAACATCCAAGGCTTGCCAATATTCGTTAAGATTATTTAAGTTACTTTTAAGTGCTAAATCCATTATTTATTCCTTATTAATTAATATGATACCAACACCTAACAACACAGTACCAATGAGTTTACTTGCCGAAACTAGCTTAGTTGGGCTATCAAAAAGACCAAAATGACTGATCGCCATCGCCACTATAATTTGTCCGGTAAGGGCATAACTCATCACATTGCCAACCCCCATTTTTGGGATCAAAAAATAAAAGCTACCTACGCCAATAACGCTAAATACACATGAAAACCATAAATACCAAGGCACTTGCTTAATATGCTCGCTAGATAAAAATAAAAATTCCGTATGCTCTGTACTCGCCTGCTTATTAACCGCTAACAATAAGGTGATAAATGCTACTAATAAAAAGCTAGTAAAAAAGGCATAACTAGTCGCCAGTAAACTGCTATTAAACACTTGTCCTAGCTGAGCATTCATTGCTGCTTGCACCGCAATGCAAGCACCAGCAACAAAGGCCAAAATCATGAAGCTGCTCATAGATTTACTACTAATTGCTCTTGGCTTAAGCGAAACTTAAAACGTGATGCTGCATGGTCATCTTCTGCACGAATACCCACGGGGCATAAAATGGCAGCACTTAACCCTTTTTCACTTAACCCTAAAACCTGATTAATACCATTTACATCAAAGCCTGTCATGGGGCAAGCATCTATATAACTGGCCGCAGCACTTGTTAATAAGGTGCCAAGGGCAAGGTAACATTGTTGCTGTGCCCAGTTAGCTTGTTGCTCTGGCGTACGTGTTAATAGATCAGCCTCAATTTGCTTTTGGTAAGCAGCTAGATCATTTATCGACTTACCTTGACTCACCGCTAGCTGTTCAATAAAAGCTGCAATGTCATGCTGGTTAAGCTCAGTTTTATGTGCCAATACCAACAAATGAGAACAGTTAGCTACTTTGTCTTGTCCATAGCTGTAGGGTAAACAAGCTTGTTTAACTGTATCTGTCGAAACTACAATCAGTTGATACGGCTGAATACCGTAAGCCGAAGGTGCTAAACGCACGCTTTCAATCAGCTCATTTAACTGTGCTTGATTAAGGATGTCTTGATTAAATCTTTTTACGGCGTAGCGCCAATTAAGGGCATTAATAAGTGACATAGTGTTATCTCCAAATTGCTATGTCAGCAGTGTAAAGAAAGGTGTTAATATGTTCCTTTACATATGTTGATAAAACTAATTTTCTTTAATTTATTTTTTAACAAAGAGCTTAATTGTGTGGAGGCTCCCCCTGAACAACTAGCAATATAATGTTGAGGTAACCGAGCTAATAATAAACGGCGTTAATATGCTGCTTTACATATTTTGATAAAACTAACTTTCTTTAATTTCTCTTTTAATACGACTTAATTGTGTTGGGGTTATACCTAAGTAACTGGCAATATGATACTGAGGTAAACGAGGTAATATGGTTTTGTAGTTTTCTAGAAACTTAACATAGCGAGCCTTTGCCTCATATTGCAAGTAACCAATTTCTTTAGGTTCTTTTTCTAATAACCAATGAGTTTCAAGATAACGTATTTGAAACTTCATTAGATCCACATGATGAAATAGAGCACTACGGAATTTAACATGGTTTATCTCGATAATTTCGCACGCTTGCAAAGCTTGTATTGCTAACACACTAGCTTCGTTTTTAAGCAACGCACTCATACAACCAGGAAAACGACCCTCAGCAAAAAAGTTTTTATTGTACTCATTACCATTTTCGTCAATCACGTAAGCACGCATCAAGCCTTGATGAATAAATGCCAAACTTGTTGGCTTTTGACCCAGTGGATAAAGGATCTCACCTTTTTCTAGCTTTTTTGTTGTGCAACACGCCTGATACGCTTGCCATGCTTCGCTAGGGAGAATGTGGTAAAGGTTTAGTGTTTGTTGTAGGTGACTAAGTGCTGCTGACATTTACTTGCTAACCGATTAAAATTAAGGCTTATTTATAGCATTTTTGCTCTAGTTTAATAAGTAGCAACATCACCAGAAAAACAAAAATTTGTAAAAAAGCGTGCAGATGAATATCTACACGCTTTTTTAAGTTCCGTTAAGTTTAGGTAACTTAACTAATTAAACTTTGAATTGATTGACTACTGTAGTGAGATTTTCAGAATAAGTCTGTAA
>JALJPA010000145.1 GCA_022969215.1 Colwellia sp.
TTAGTGTATAAGAAACAATCAACCACTATGCTAGTAGAACATTTTGAGCTTATTGAGGCCATCGGCCTGAATTTATTTTTCCTTTTTATCTTTGGTTTTATCGGCTTATCTATTCATGGTGTGATGAATGAAAACGATGTGCCCAAAATGGGTAAAATGGTGGTATACACTGTTTTATTTGCAGGCTGTGCCGGTTTTATTGCTAAGGCTATTATCCAGTTTATCTGGGAAAGCCAGGGTGTGGGTTAACTCATGGCAAAAGAAATAACCGATTTAACCACTATTGATTTGTTCAATAATGAAAAACGCCCTGGACGTCCAAAAACGAACCCAAACTCTCGTAGCGTACAAATAAAGATAAATAAGCGAAATCAAGTTAAACGTGATAAAAACAATGGCTTAAAACGCGTTGAGTTTAAGGTTCATCACAGTTTATTCGAACAATTAGAGCAATTAGCTAAAACTCAACAAATGAGTCGAAGTGAATTAATAGAGGCGCTGCTAATAGAATCATTAGCCGCACACGTTAAGTAATTTTTAAGAAAGCATTATAAGGTAAAAAACCATGGCAATCGTAGGTTTATTCTTCGGCAGTGATACCGGTAATACTGAAGCAATTGGAAAAATGATCCAGAAAAAACTTGGCAAGCAAATGGTTGATGTGAAAGACATTGCCAAAAGCACTAAAGAAGAAATCGCTGAGTTTGATCTACTGATTTTAGGTATTCCTACTTGGTACTATGGTGAAAACCAATGTGATTGGGATGATTTTTTACCTGATTTAGAAGAAATTGATTTCACCGACAAATTAGTTGCTATCTATGGTCTAGGCGACCAAGAAGATTACGCCGAATACTTCTGTGATGCGATGGAGCCATTACGTGATATCGTTGAGAGCAAAGGCGCTATCGTTGTAGGTAACTGGTCAACCGAAGGTTATGAATTTGAAGCATCTAAAGCGCTTGTTGATGAAAATACCTTTATCGGTTTATGTATTGACGAAGACAGACAAAGTGAATTAACTGAAAAGCGTGTTGATAAATGGCTCGTGCAATTAAATGATGAAATGTGTTTAGCTGAATTTGCTGAATAACCTTATTTTATTCATGGATATAATAGAATAAAGCCCATTAATTGGGCTTTTTTTTTTGTTTTTTCAAGCAAAATTAAAAATTTCATCAAAGAATAAAACTAAAGCTTTTCTCTTTATCGATAACCCCCTATAATTTTGATATTACATTACTTAATCACTTTAGAGACTTAATATGGCTGAACAAAACGAAGAACTTAAAAGAGCTGGATTAAAAATCACCCTGCCTAGAATTAAAATACTAAGTATTCTTCAACAGCCAAATAATCAGCACATCAGTGCTGAAGATGTTTATAAAATATTACTAGGGCAAAATGAAGAAATTGGCTTAGCTACTGTATACCGAGTATTAAACCAATTTGATGATGCTGGTATCGTTACCCGTCACCATTTTGAAGGTGGTAAGTCAGTCTTTGAATTAGCCCATAAAGCGCATCATGATCATTTGGTTTGTTTGAAATGTGGTAAAGTGGTCGAGTTTGAAGATAATGTCATTGAAGAAAGACAAAAAGATATTGCCGTAGCTAACAAGATCAAGCTAACTAATCATAGCTTATACCTATACGGTGAATGTGAAGATCAAGAGGCTTGTGAGTCGTACAGAAAAAAACATCAATAAAAGACATTACTAGTTCGGGTAACTTTACTTACCTAGTTACCAAAAAAAACGCTGCGATATCACTATCACAGCGTTTTTTGTTGTCGATATTTTGCTTATTGAAATCTGTCGTTAAGGTTAGATCAGGCTTTTTTCAAGTAAGCTGATACTAGAACTATGCGAGTGCCGTTTACTTTCCCTTCGATGTGTTCAGGGTTATCCGTTAGCGTAATACCGCGTACTAAGGTGCCTTGTTTGGCAGTAAAGTTTGCCCCTTTAACTTTTAAATCTTTAATTAGTGTCACATTATCACCGTCTTGTAATTCTGCACCATTACTATCTCGGGTTGGTCCATTACTACGCTCCGCTGCTATACCCTGCTCTGCCCAGGTTTTAACTTCATCTTCCAAGTAAATCATCTCTAAGGCGTCTTGTGCCCAACTTTCTGTAGAGAGTTTGTGTAACATGCGATATGACATGACTTGTACCACTGGCTCTTGATTCCACATACTGTCATTCAAACAGCGCCAATGGTTTAGATCTAACTCGCTTTGACCTTCAATCTGTGACAAGCAATTTTGACAAACATAAATAGATTGCTGAGCACTTAAGTCACTTGTTGGTGGTACAGGATAAACTGCCAGCGTATCGGTACTGGTACAAAGTTCACAGCTATTATTACTACGTGTTTTTAATGCTTGTTCTGCGGGCATAATTTTTCCAAAGATATTCGTTATTTTAATAAGTTAATTATACCCGCATCGCCTTATATTTCTATGAATAAACTTACTTTAACGGTTAAATCCACTCGTTTATCGATTACCCCTAGACAATGACTATTCTTCAATGATAAAACTCCCCCCATAATTATAAACTACTGAGTAGCAGGCTAAACCATGACCAGCGCAACTACAGCGAATGTATCTTTTTTTCAAAAACTTAAATCGACCAGTTTGGTCAGCCAAATAATCGTCGCCATTATTTTAGCTTGCCTATTAGCAACTCTATCACCAGAATCCGCTAAGACATTCGGCATGCTCGGCAGCTTATTTGTCAGCGCCTTAAAAGCAGTTGCGCCAATTCTTGTGCTGGTATTGGTCACCTCTGCTATCGCTAATCAAAAGCTCGATAGTAGTGCTGAGTTAAAGCCTATCATTGGCTTATATTTCTTAGGAACCCTGAGTGCAGCCTTTATTGCGGTATTATTAAGTTTTGCCTTTCCCACTGAGCTGACCTTAGATTTAGCCGGAGCGAGCGCTAACCCGCCACAAAAATTATCCGAAGTTTTGGCTACGCTGGCTTTTAAAGTGGTTGAGAACCCAATAACAGCTATTGCTACCGGTAATTTTATCGCTGTACTTGCTTGGGGATTGGGCTTAGGATTTTCATTAAAACATGCCAGTGCATCAAGTAAAGCTATGGTGCATGACTTAAGCGAAGCAATTTCCAGCATTGTTCGTATGGTAATACGCTTTGCACCACTAGGGATATTTGGTTTAGTAGCGAATACTGTAGCCACTACTGGCTTTAGCGCTCTAGGTGAATATAGCCACTTGGTGGCCGTGTTAATCAGCGCTATGTTAATTATTGCCTTGCTGGTTAACCCGCTTATTGTCTTTATTATCACTAAGAAAAACCCTTACCCTTTGGTTTTCACTTGTCTTAGAGAGTCAGGTATTACCGCCTTTTTCACCCGTAGTTCTGCAGCAAATATCCCTGTGAATATGGCATTATGTAAGAAGTTAGATTTACATGAAGATACCTATTCGGTATCAATTCCCTTAGGTGCCACTATTAACATGGCTGGTGCCGCTATTACGATTACCGTACTAACCTTAGCGGCAGCGAATAGTTTAGATATTGAAGTAAGCTTTGCCACGGCGATATTACTGTCAGTGGTTGCCGCTATTTCAGCTTGTGGTGCCTCTGGTGTCGCTGGTGGTTCACTATTACTTATTCCATTAGCCTGTGGCTTATTTGGCATCAATAACGATATTGCTATGCAGGTTGTTGCCATTGGTTTTATTATTGGCGTTATTCAAGACTCAGCCGAAACGGCATTAAACAGTTCAACCGATGTGGTGTTTTCAGCAGCAGCTTCACATCATATAACTAAGTAGCTAATAACTAGCAGAGTCGACATAGGCAAGTTTCGGCATGCTTTAATCAAGACAGAAAACAAAAGGCGCACAGTACAAATTGTACTGTGCGCCTTTTGCATATTAGAGTATTACCGATAATCTTTCGCTGGCAGTCTTCATATAAGAAAAACTATTGAGCTATTTATTTACTCACAGTAATAGCGACCTAAGTACTTATTGAAGGCTACAGAACAATGCTATTTATTCAAATAGAGTGTGACACTTTCTTGATTAGCTGGTGCTATAAATGGCTGGCAAATAAAATGCCCCACCGCTGCTACCAATTCATTATCGTAATATAAAAAAGCAATGCGTTTACGCTGCCAAGGGGCAATATTTAGCTCTTGCAGTACTTTCTTAACGCTACGAGTGTGCTGCCTAAAATCAGGCAAACACTTAGGGTTATGGTGACTAAAGCTCACACTCACCTGCTGCCCTGTTTTTGGTAAACAAATAGTCTGTGATGAGGTATCAATATGAAAGTTGGTATTAGTTTTAAAAGCCAGCTTACCTAAATCATCAGGTAGTGTAAGTTCAACATCACCTCTAGACAAGTCAACTTGCCCTTGCCAATCACTGATATCGTTATAATCAGGCGTTAAATACAATAGCCCTTTAAAGCGGCGAAAAACCTGCCCTGACACTTTTATTTGAGGATTTTTATCATTCGCTGCCTGTAACTGCTGCCTAACTTGGTTCACCTGCTCAGTACTTGGCATCAAACAAGCATGCTGCGCCATAAAATAACGAATTAGGTTATTAAAACGGGCTATTGATAATGACGTTAAGCGTTCAATATGTAAACTGTCTTCACTGGCAATGCAGACGCTTAAGTCTTGCTCAGCAAGTTCATCCAATAATTCTTGACCTGCTAAACAATGGCTGGCACTTCGATTAATGGTATTACTAATACTAGGCCAGCGCGCACGTAAAAGTGGCATGACCTGCTGACGAATAAAGTTACGGTCAAAAGAAGTATCAAGATTTGACTCATCCTCAATCCAATTAAGCTGGTAATCTTGTGCATAGGCTTCTATTTCTTGACGTGAGATACTCAGTAGTGGGCGAATTAATAAGTGCTGACCAAGTTGAGTTTGCTCGGACATTGCCGCAAGACCTTTTAAACCTGCACCGCGCTTCAGCGCTAATAAAAAGGTTTCACATTGATCATCACTATGATGACCCGTTAACACCAAAGACTTTTGATGCCTTAATGTTTTCAATGCATCGTATCTAGCATCACGTGCTAAAGCTTCAAGCGAGTGCTGTGCTTGCGCTTGTACATTGACATTTTTAACAACGAGTTTAACCGAAAAATCATCACATTCTTGCTGAGCGAATTGCTGCCAATACAAGGCATTGTCACTTAGACCATGATTAACATGACAGACTGTTATGTCATTATTGATAAGTTTTTTTTGCTGCAACTGCACTAAAGCGTGTAATAGAACCTGGGAGTCAATACCGCCACTATAGGCAATAACCAACTCAATATTTCCATGTATATTGAACAGGTTTTTGAGGGTGTTATGAAGGGTTGTTATTATATTATGCATAATAAAAAACCGGCAGCTAATGACTGCCGGTTAAGCTATTTAGCAATAACCAAATGACATTAATCTGTCATAGCGTTGTTCAATCAGCTCATCTTTACTTAAGCCTTCTAAGTCAGCTAGGTCTTTCTTAAGCGCTTGCTTAAGATGTGCTGCCATAAGATCCATATCGCGATGTGCTCCACCTAATGGCTCTTCAACAATACTGTTGATTAAATCTAATTCTTTAATGCGAGTAGCAGTAATGCCCATAGCTGCAGCTGCGGTAGGCGCTTTCTCAGCCGTTTTCCATAAGATAGATGCACAACCTTCAGGAGAAATTACTGAGTAAGTTGCATATTGCAGCATGTTTACTCTGTCACCAACACCAATGGCTAAAGCGCCACCTGAGCCACCTTCACCAATTACAGTACAAACGATAGGTACAGTTAAACGTGCCATTACTTTTAAGTTACGGGCAATCGCTTCACTTTGACCACGCTCTTCCGCACCAACACCAGGGTAAGCACCAGGAGTGTCGATAAAAGTGATGATAGGCATATTAAAACGTTCAGCCATTTCCATTAAACGTAGCGCTTTACGGTAACCTTCTGGACGTGGCATACCAAAGTTACGTTTAACTTTCTCAGCGGTTGAACGACCTTTTTGATGACCTATAATCATCACAGGTTTGCCATCTAAACGTGCGGTACCACCAACAATGGCACTATCGTTAGCATAAGCGCGATCACCGGCTAACTCATCAAATTCAGTAAAGATACGCGGGATATAATCAAGTGAGTAAGGACGTTGTGGATGACGTGCTACACGTGCAGTTTGCCATGGATCAAGATTGGCAAATATTTTCTTAGTTTGCTCTTTATTTTTTTCGCGCAACTGCGTGATTTGCTCTTCTAAATCAAGATCAAGCTCTTGGCCGTTATTAACCAACTCTAGCTCTTCTATTTTTGCATCAAGTTCAGCAATAGGCTGCTCGAAATCTAAAAAATTTAATGACATGCTTATTTTTACCTAATAAATCTAGTTAATTTTTAAAATAGTTTTTAAACTATTCAAACATATAATATTAATCAATATAGCCTTGTTAACATATTCTGTTGAATAGTAAGTTATTTAAATTCCATGGCGACACAGTCGTCACCAAGCAATATTTTTAATTCGTATAGCAACTTATCGGCTGGCGTTACTCGCCATTGCACGCCTAACTCGAGCATAGCTTGAGCTTCTTCGCGCTGATAAAAAACCCGCACTGGACAGGTACCTTCTTTAAAAGGCGTTAACACCTGAGCAAACTGCTCGATAAAATCATCTGCTATCAAGCTCTTATCAACTTTAACATCAATTGAGCTGAGATAATTTTCACGCGCGGCAGTGACGGTCATTATATCCCGAGCGGTCATTGTATTACCACCTGAATAATCATCAAAGCTGACCTGTCCGCTACAAACCAAAATAGCATCATTTACTAGCAGTTCAGCGAAGCGATCGTAGTCATCAGGAAAGAGTCTAATATCCATGCGGGCACTCTTATCATCCAAGGTCACTAATGCCCAGCGACGCCCGCGCTTATTGACTAACACACGTACGCCAATCACTAAACCGACGGCAACTGCTTGCCTATCACGACCGGTAGGTTGCATGGCAACCAGTCGATTAGAAGAATATTTTTTTATTTCACTCAAGTAACGATTAATTGGGTGACCGGTCAAATAAAGACCTAAAGTTTCTTTTTCACCGTCAAGCCAAACCTCTTCCGCCCATGCTCTGACCTCTTTATAAGATTGTCTAGAGTCTGTTTGCTCATCATTGATCAAACCAAATAAATCATTTTGTCCTAATGATTCCGCCTTGGCATGCTGCTCTGCAGCTTTAATCGCTTCCGGTAGGCTTTCAAAGAGTGCCGCACGGTTAGCGCCTTGCTCTGTTGGAGTACCTTTTTTATATTTCGGCCCTAAGCTATCCATAGCGCCTGATTTAATTAATTTTTGCAGTACCCGCTTATTAGTTTTCTTCAAATCAAGACGAGCACAGAAATCAAATAGGTCGGTAAAAGGACCTCCGACTGTGCGCGCGGCAATAATAGCTTCAATAGGGCCTTCACCGACACCTTTAACGGCGCCAATACCGTAAACAATTTGGTCGTTTTCATTGACGGTAAACTTATACTGGCCAGCATTAACATCGGGCGGCAATAAATCAATACCCATATTGCTACATTCATCAACCAAGATAACAATTTTCTCGGTATTATCCATATCTGCCGACATTACCGCGGCCAGAAAAGGTCCAGGAAAATGCGTCTTCATCCACAATGTTTGATAGGAAACTAAGGCATAAGCGGCAGAGTGAGACTTGTTAAAACCATAACCGGCAAATTTCTCCACTAAATCGAAGATTTTCATCGCCAGTTCGCCATCAACACCGCGATCTTTTGCACCTTGTTCAAAACCAGCACGCTGCTTGGCCATTTCTTCTGGTTTTTTCTTACCCATGGCACGGCGCAACATGTCTGCGCCACCAAGTGACTAACCCGCCAGTACATGTGCAATTTGCATAACTTGTTCTTGATACAAGATAATGCCGAATGTCGGTTCGAGCACGGGTTTTAAGTCAATATGCTGCCAAGTTTCATCGGGATAACTGACTTCTTCACGGCCATGTTTACGTTCGATAAAGTTATCAACCATGCCCGACTGTAAAGGGCCTGGTCGAAATAAGGCTACCAGTGCGATAATATCTTCAAAACAATCAGGTTTTAGCTTTTCAATTAACGACTTCATGCCGCTAGATTCAAGCTGGAATACTGCCGTGGTTTTCGAGGCAAGTAATACCTTAAAGCTTGCTCTATCTTCAAGATCTATTTTGGTGATATCAATAGGCTCTTTACCGGCTTTAAGCAACTTTACATCAGCCATTTCAATAGCCCATTGCAATATGGTCAGCGTTCTTAAACCTAAGAAATCAAATTTAACTAAACCAGCATCTTCAACATCATTTTTATCAAATTGTGTTACCGGATTTTTACCTTCATCATCACAATAAAGTGGGGAAAAATCGGTAATCGTGGTCGGTGAAATAACAACACCACCGGCATGTTTACCGGCATTACGCGTGGTGCCTTCTAGAATACGGCACATATCAATAAGATCTTTGACTTCAGGATCTTGAGCATAAATTTCAGGTAGCTTAGGCTCTTCTTCAAAGGCTTTAGCTAAAGTCATGCCAGGTGTCGGCGGAATAAGTTTTGAAATTCTGTCGACAAAACCGTATGGATGCCCTAGTACACGACCAACATCACGGATAACAGCCTTCGCCGCCATTGTACCAAAGGTAATAATTTGCGAAACAGCATCACGGCCATAAAGCTCAGCTACGTGGTCGATAACTTCGTCACGTCTGTCCATACAGAAATCGATATCGAAATCCGGCATAGAGACACGCTCAGGGTTTAAGAATCGCTCGAATAGTAAATCATATTCAAGAGGGTCAAGGTCGGTAATATCAAGTGAATAAGCAATCAAAGAGCCAGCACCTGAACCACGACCAGGGCCTACGGGTATATTATTATCTTTACTCCACTGGATAAATTCCATGACGATAAGGAAGTAGCCAGGGAAACCCATATTATTAACTACTTCAAGTTCAATTTTTAAACGTTCATCGTACGGTGCTCTGATTTGAGCAAAGTCTTCAGCATTACGATCAAAAAGTTGGTCGAGACGTTTTTCTAAACCTTCTTCTGAGACTTTAATAAAGAAGTCATTTATCTCCAAACCTTCAGTTGGAAAGTCCGGTAATACATATTCACCAAGAGTTACCGTGACATTACAGCGTTTAGCAATTTCAACACTATTGGCTAATGCTTCAGGGATATCACTGAATAGTTCACACATTTCCGCTTCACTACGTAAATATTGCTCGGAGCTATAACGCTTAGGACGACGTTTATCATCTAAAGTAAAACCATCATGAATGGCAACACGGATTTCATGAGCGTCGAAGTTGTCAGGTTCGAGAAACATCACCTCATTAGTGGCGACGACGGGTAGATTTTTTTGTTCTGCTAGTTCAACTGCAAGGTGGATATAGTTTTCTTCATTCTCACGACCCGTTCGAACTAACTCAAGAAAAAAACAACGATCAAAATGTTGCTGATAAAAGCTAACCATCTCGGCAACAAGCTCTGTATTACCCTTTAACAAGGCTTTACCAATATCACCTTCTCGGCCACCGGAAAGTAATATCAAGCCTTCTTTGTATTCAACCAACCAAGACTTATCTATAACGGCTTTATTTTGTACATGTCCACGCAGATAGGCTTTAGAAATAAGCTCAGTTATATTTTTATAACCGACGTTATTGGTAGTAAGTACCACTATACGTGACAGCTCATCTTCGAGCTCTTCACTTTTCACCCAAAAGTCACAGCCAATAATCGGCTTGAGACCAGCCCCATGAGCAGCGTGATAATATTTCACTAGGCCGCATAAGTTAGTTTGATCGGTCAGGGCTATGGCTGGCATATTAAGCTCAGCGGCCTTAGCTATGATAGCTTTAACCTTTTTTAAACCATCACACATAGAAAAATCGCTATGCACACGTAAATGGATAAATTTAGGCTGCACATAAACACTAGGCTCTGCTTCGGTCGAAATATCTGTCATAACTTCCCCCATGCTATTTGCCATGATAAGTACCTAACACCCTAGCGACAGGTTTAAAACTTTGTCGATAGCAATCAAGTACACCATGCTCGATGATCTTTTCTAAATGTAACTTGGTTGGGTAACCTTTGTGTTTGGCAAAACCATACTCAGGGTGGAGTTTATCTAGAGCTATCATTTCAGCATCACGCGCGACTTTTGCAATAATGGAAGCGGCACTTATTTCGGCAACCCGCGCATCTCCTTTGACCACGGCTTGACTAGCTATTTTAGCATTTTGGGCTTGTTCATCGCTAGTTGAGCTTAAAAAAGTCGGGCATCTATTACCATCCACAAGCACAAAGTCCGGTTCAACGCTAAGGCCTGCCACAGCGCGCTGCATGGCAAGCATAGTAGCGTGCAAAATATTTAAAGTATCTATTTCTTGCGGGTTAGCCCGTCCTAATGACCAAGCAATGGCCTTGGCTTTTATTTCAATCGAAAGTAAAGCGCGCTTCTTTTCAGATAGCTTTTTTGAATCCATGAGCCCTTCAATAGGATTATCGGGGTCTAGAATGACGGCTGCAGTCACAACATCGCCGACCAAAGGTCCACGGCCAACTTCGTCAACACCGGCAATGCAATAGGCGACGGGATACTCAAAATCAGGAAAAATTTGCTTGCTCGGCATAAATTTAGTCTTATATTATTTATTAATTACTATTGATTGTATTAATTTAAATTGATTGAAATTATTGACCAACTAAAGGCTTAGTCGATAAGACATCAAGTACGGCTTTGGCAGCTTGCGCACTGGCATCACACTTTAGTTGCTGATGAATGGCAAGGTAGCTGTCGTTAAGCTGGCTTTGATCTTGATATAAGCGCTCTTTGATTAACGGCACAATATTGTCAGGACAAACTTGCTGCTGCAATAACTCAGGTACTAAAGACTTATTGGCTAATAAATTAGGCAGGGAGAACCATTTCAATTTAACCAACCAGCGACCTAAAAAAAAGGTTACTGGGCTGAATTTATAACAAATTACCATAGGTCTTTTTATCAATGCGGCTTCTAAGGTTACTGTACCCGAAGCAGTTAATAAGCAATCACTTGCTGCCATCACCTCTTGGGTTTGATTGAGGATAACTGTGACAGGCAAGTCTGGGGCAAGCTCAGCTTTAAGGGCGTTGAATTGCTCAGTACGTTGTTCACTGATCATAGGCGCAACAAAGATTAGTTCACTATCTTGTGCGTGTAATTGCTTGGCACTTTCAAAAAAATCACTCAGTAAACGAGATAATTCACCAGCACGACTGCCGGGCATAAGTGCTAATATTTTTTGGTCTTGCGCTAAACCTAGCTGAGTTCTGGCCGCTGCTTTATCACTTTGAATCGGTATATCATCGGCAAGGGGATGGCCAACAAAGGTACAAGGTACATTATGTTTATCATAGAAGGCTTTTTCAAAGGGTAATAAAGCCAACACCATGTCAGTTGCTTTGGCTATCTTAAAGATACGTTTTTCACGCCAAGCCCATACAGACGGGCTAACATAATGCACTGTTTTAATGCCCTGAGCTTTAAGTTTCAACTCTAGACCAATATTAAAATCAGGCGCATCAATGCCAATAAAAACATCTGGCTTATGGCTGGTAAAATAATTGCTTAAGGTTTTACGGACATGCAGTAAACGTCGGATACGGCCAAGTACTTCTACCAGTCCCATCACTGACAACTCATCCATAGCAAATAGACTTTCAAAACCAAGCGCTTGCATTTTTGGACCGCCAATGCCAATAAATTTAGCATTAGGGTGTATTTTACGTAATGAAGTTATCAGGCCTGCGCCTAGGGTATCACCTGAATGTTCACCAACAACAATAGCAAAGACAAGTTGTTGATGAGCTTTTTGATTCTGAGCAGTCATAGGCGTTAAAAGTACTTAAAGTGAAAGGTACCTATATTAACGGTACCTGTAATAACGGTATCTGTAAAAAGTACTGGTATTAATGGAAAATGTTTAACGTACATAATTTAATGTAATAAATTTAATGTACTCTGCTTAACGAATGATACCGCGATTAGATTCTTTGATCGAATCACAAAACAATTGTAATTCTGGAGATTGGGCTGGCATTTCGCTGATTACCTTTAACGCTTCATCAACGGAAAAGCCTTGGCGGT
>JALJPA010000146.1 GCA_022969215.1 Colwellia sp.
ACGCTCTGTACCAGCAAAAAATTGAATATCATCAAAGAGTAAAGCATCAACTGACCGGAAGTATTGTTTAAATATTTCCATAGCATTATTTTGTAATGCTCTAACCATATCTTGGACAAAACGTTCTGAATGCATATAAGCAATTTTAGCATTGGGATTTTTAAGTAAAATACCGTTGCCAACTGCATGTAATAAATGTGTTTTACCTAAGCCGGTACCACCATATATAAATAAAGGGTTGTAGGCCGTGCCAGGATTATCTGCAACTTGCGAGGCCGCAGCACGAGCAAGTTGATTCGATTTACCTTCAACAAAATTATCAAAAGTGTAATTTAATCGAATATTGGTTTTTTTAGGTATATTACTTTCAGGCTCTGCAACATGGATAGCTGGAATAGATTTAGCAAACAGACTTTCGTTACCTGTAGTTTTTGCGGCTATTGAAATATTATTAACAACAGGTTTACTGCCAACATCAAAGCGCAGCAATAATGGATTATTAGCTTCATTGATGGTGAGCAGTTCATTAATTCGATTGACGTATTTATCTCTGACCCAATCAAGAACGAATCGATTAGGAGCATATAACGTCATAACATTGTCATTAACAACGCACTGCAAGGGCCGGATCCACATACTAAATTGCTGAGCAGGCAATTCTTCTTGCAGAACAGAGAGGCATCGTTGCCAAGGGGAATGATCCAACCAAAACTCCAGTAGTTACTAGGTAATTATTTTTCTGAGGGCTATTATCTATTGAGTTATCCACAAGTGCAATATTGACTTTTAACTATTCTACATTTTTTTCATTCATATATAGATAACACATTGTTAATATTGAATATAACGTAACAATACCAACTAAAAAAACTCTACATTTTATTGATGGTTTTCGCTTTAAATTAGCATTTAACAAAATTAGTTATTCAGATGGCTAAACTGCAATGTGATAAAACTGTGAATATATTTTATTCGTACAATAAAGATCAAGACGATCTTTAGATAAAAACTAAGGATCCTTATGAAAATAGCTCACATAAATGATTGACAATTGCTCTATTAAGCTTTACTATTCGGCCTCTTTTTTTAGACCAGTGTGCTCAAAAGGCTTTTTCGCCAGGGCAACAACAACCGACGGATTAGCGTAATGAAAAGAACATTTCAACCTAGCATACTAAAGCGTAAGCGTAACCACGGATTCCGTGCTCGCATGGCAACTAAAAATGGCCGTGCTGTTATAGCTCGTCGCCGTGCCAAAGGCCGTGCAAGCCTTAGCGCATAATATCAAACCTTGTTTACAAATTTTGATATTAAGGTAACCTAGCTATGGTTACTTACAAATTTAATCGGGAGTCACGTTTGTTGACTCCCGGTCATTTCCAGACAGTTTTTTCTAAACCTGTCCGTTTTGGCTCTCGCCACTTTACTTTATTAGTAACACAAAAACCTCATACTCTCGTCTCTGATAAAAACAATTCAGTTGCCAAAAACCGTTTAGGCTTAGCTATTGCCAAAAAACGCGTAAA
The DNA here is from genome assembly GCA_022969215.1 of Colwellia sp. GTDB lineage: Bacteria > Pseudomonadota > Gammaproteobacteria > Enterobacterales > Alteromonadaceae > Colwellia. The sequence goes on from JALJPA010000146.1 coordinate 1,527, forward strand.
ACTTGCTGTACAACGAAATCGCATAAAAAGGCAAATCAGAGAAAGCTTCCGTCTTAATCAACATGATTTACCTGCTATCGATATAGTCGTTATGGTAAAGTCAGGCATTGATCAACTTGATAACAATACGATAAATCAAGAATTAGAGAAGATATGGCGAAAAATAATTCAACGCCACAAAAGCTAGTAATTACCGTAATAAAAGGCTATCAACGCTTTATTAGCCCGTTACTAGGTCCTAATTGTAGATTCACTCCAAGCTGCTCTACCTACGCTACTGAAGCAATTAATCGCTTTGGTGTGATAAAAGGTGGTTGGTTAGCAAGCAAACGTATATTAAGATGTCATCCGCTCAATGAAGGCGGCGAAGATCCTGTACCACTAGATAAAAAGAATAAATAGCCCGCTCGACTAAAAGAGTGTTGGTTATCAAGCTAACGTATATTAAAATGCCGCACACTTATCATATTTAATTTATGCAAGGGAAGTTCCCCTGCCATCACAAAGAAGAGAAGTAAATTTTATGGAATCCCAACGCAGTCTACTTTTTATTGCGCTTATGGTTGTTACCTACTTACTGTTTAGTCAATGGCAGGAACAAAACGCCCCAATAGCTGCACCAACAAGTATTAGCCAAAATCAGTCTGGTCAAAATGCTAACGCAGACTTCGTGCCTGAATCATCAGATGCACAAATAAGTTCGGTAAAATCAAGCGAGACTTCTGCCAAGTTAATCAATGTGACCACAGACACATTCAACTTAAAAATTAATAGTCAAGGTGGTGATATCGTAGAAGTAAAATTACTTAACTACGATACCGAGCAAGGCAATGGTATTCCCTTTACCGTTATGCAGAATGGCAATCAAAAATATATTGCTCAAAGTGGTTTAACCGGTGCTAATGGTATTGACCGTCTTATTAAAGGTCGCCCAATCTATACCACTGCGCAAACCGATTATGAATTAATCAATGATAGCTTAATCATTGATTTAGTTTTTAACGATGTTAGCGGTATGACGGTAACTAAACGTTTTACCTTTAATAAAAATAGCTACAGCGTTAATGTTGAATACATCATCGATAACAACACAGCAAATAGCGTATCGGTACAAATGTATGGTCAACTTAAACAATCTACCATGGTCGACACTGGTGGTGGCATGTTACCAACCTACCGTGGCGCTGCTTATTCAACCAGTGAAGAACGTTACGAGAAATATGACTTTGATGATATTCAAGACGCTAACTTAACTAAAGCAACGGTTGGCGGCTGGGTTGCTATGCTTGAACATTACTTCGTTTCTGCTTGGGTACCAAAGGCTGAAGAGAATAACCAAATTTATACCAGTTACAGTAATAACTTTGAGGCGGTAATTGGCTTCAAAGCTCCAGCCGTTATTATTGATGCTGGTCAGCAAGGTTCAACTTCTGCAATATTTTATGTTGGTCCTAAAGATCAAGAAGTCCTAGAGAAAATAGCAGATAACTTAGACTTAACCATAGATTATGGTTTCTTATTTATGATCAGCCAACCATTATTCTGGTTACTACTAACTATCCAGAGTTTTGTTACTAACTGGGGTGTGGCTATTATTATCATCACCTTAATTGTAAAAGGTGGTATGTACCCATTAACTAAAGCGCAATATACCTCAATGGCTAAAATGCGTGATTTAGCACCTAAAATGGCGCAGCTAAAAGAACGTTTTGGCGATGACAGACAAAAGATGTCACAAGCCACCATGGAAATGTATCGTAAGGAAAAGGTAAACCCTGCCGGCGGTTGCTTACCATTATTACTGCAAATGCCAATTTTCTTAGCACTTTACTGGGTATTCTTAGAAAGTGTTGAACTACGTCATGCGCCGTTCTTCTTCTGGATACAAGATTTATCAGCAATGGACCCTTACTTTGTATTACCAGTGCTAATGGGTGCAAGTATGTATGTTATGCAAAAAATGCAGCCGATGACCATTCAAGATCCAATGCAGCAAAAAATCATGCAATACATGCCGGTAGTATTCTCAATATTTATGGCTTGGTTCCCATCAGGTTTAGTACTTTATTGGTTAGTAAGTAACTTGATTTCAATTGCGCAAATGAAAATTATCTTTGCTGGCATTGCCAAGAAAAAAGCAGAAAAAGCAGAAAAAGCTTCTTAACCTCGGTATTTAGTTAACAAAAGACTAATAAATAAAAAGGCGATTACTGTTTAACAGTAATCGCCTTTTTTATTTTAGAGCATTAAAATCAATTGCCACTCAGCAAGAATTGGTATTATACCAAGTCCATTAAGTTAGTTCCCACTCAGAGCTTGCCAGCGATTTTAGAACAAATATAATTTTTTTGCATATAGTCACTCTATATGAAAGAAATTCTGTGCGGTTATCAAATCGCAGGAAAGCTCCCGAAGGGCGAGTTTAAAAACTTACATGCTGCGTTATTTATTTTGATAAGGGAATAACCATTATCTACAATCAATGCCTTGCCCCTAAGACTTTTGACTCTCGCTGAGCAAGAAGTAACTTAATAGACTTGGTATATTCTTGAAATAAAGTAAAATACCCGTATTCAACAGCTCAAATTAATTACCTAGCCATGACATCTATTTCTCACACAACAACAATAGCCGCCCAAGCAACCGCACCTGGCCGTGGTGGCGTAGGTATAATTAGAGTATCTGGGCCGGAAGCCAAAAATGTTGCGCAAGCTATTTTAGGTAAAGTACCTGAAGTAAGAAAAGCTGAGTACCTATCTTTTTCAGATAGTGCATCAACCGACAAAACACAAATATTAGACCAAGGTATAGCGATCTTTTTCAAAGCTCCACATTCATTTACCGGCGAAGATGTTATTGAGTTTCAAGGTCATGGTGGTCCGGTTATATTAGATATGCTGCTTAAAGCAATTCTTGCACTTCCTAAAGTCATTATGGCTAAACCTGGAGAGTTCAGCGAACAAGCTTTTTTGAATGACAAGCTTGATTTAACCCAAGCTGAAGCCATCGCTGATTTAATTAACTCCAGTTCTGAGCAAGCAGCTCGCTCTGCCCTACACTCTTTACAAGGTGATTTTTCAAAACTAGTGCATGAAATGGTCGAAAGTATTATTCACCTACGCATGTATGTTGAAGCTGCCATAGACTTTCCTGAAGAAGAAATTGACTTTCTTGCCGATAAAAAAATAGTTACTGACTTAAAAGCTATTATCAGCAAGGTTGAAGATGTTCGTAAGCAAGCACAACAAGGCAGTATTATTCGTGAGGGTATGCGTGTAGTGATTGCCGGTCGGCCAAATGCCGGTAAATCAAGTTTACTAAATGCCTTAAGTGGTAAACAAACGGCGATAGTTACCGATATTGCAGGTACTACCCGTGATGTCTTGGCCGAGCAAATTCATATTGATGGCATGCCATTACATATTATCGACACCGCAGGATTACGAGACAGTGATGATGTGGTTGAGAAAATAGGCATTGAGCGAGCTTGGCAAGAAATAGAAAAAGCTGATCGCGTGTTATTAATGGTTGATGCCAGTGAAGATCATAGTGTATTAGAAGATGAACAAGATATAAAAGATTACTATCCTGAGTTTTTTGCCAAACTACCAGAAAACACGGGGCTTACGCTGATCAGAAATAAAGCCGACGTGAATAATACTGAAACAGGTTTTAGCGAGTTTACCGATACCGATGGCACGCAGCACGCCATAATTACCTTATCAGCTAAAACTGGTGATGGCGTTAACAGCCTAAAAGAGCACTTAAAAACCATTATGGGTTACCAAGGTAGTACTGAAGGCGGCTTTATGGCAAGAAGACGCCATTTAGTTGCGCTAGAGAATACTCATCAACATTTACTTGTCGGATTAGAGCAACTTGAATCTTACGTTGCCGGTGAGATATTGGCAGAAGAGTTGCGTATTTGTCAGCAAGAGTTGGATCAAATCACTGGTGAATTCACCAGTGATGATTTGCTAGGTAAAATATTCAGCTCTTTTTGTATTGGTAAATAACGGACTTATTTGTTTATTAGTAGAGGTATTAATTTACCTCTACTACTCCTCCTAGACTTCAACGCAACTAAATCCCCTTGTTCTCACTGACTAACTAATTACTGTTAGTAATGGCAAAATATCTATCTGCACAGCAATAAACCGTCCGTTATTTATACCAATTTCAATAAGTCTCTTCCCATTCAGCGAGCTTTAAAAGACTTAGAAGCAAGGCATATATTTTGATCATGGCTATTCAGGAGAATAATCTCAGGATAATATGCTCCTGCATTCCTATTAAGCTGCTTCCATACAACTTCCTTATCAAAATCAATAACGCAGTCTGTAATACTTTACCTTTTATTAGGTATTTGCCCTTTGGGATCTTACCTGCGCCTCGATAACTGCACTTAATTTCTTTCATATATAATAATTATATAGTCCGTATTATCGCTATTGAAGCGCTTAATAATAATGATTTATCCCGTTATTTACGGCCTTTTTGGCAGTAATAACGGGTTATAACTGCCTATAGCACACTAAAAAATGCACAAAATAGCGGTTTAAGTGCCCTACTTTCCCTCCTATTTAAGCTTATCTATACATTGATTATTGTTTATCTGTGCTGAAGTAATACAATAACTGCCTATATATTATCGCTATAAATAGCCCCATTTTATTAAAAAGAGACCCTCTATGAGCTCAATTCAAATCATTGTTGGCAGTATGCTTGGTGGCACAGAATATGTTGCTGAAGCCTGTGAAGAGACCCTAAATGAACTTGATCATAAGGTTGATATTCACCTTAAACCGGATCTTAATAGCATCATCAGCAATACCTTTTCGACTAACAACGAACAAAAAACCTACAGTATTTCCTCTAAAAAACCACTTTGGATCATTTGTACCTCAACACATGGGGCTGGTGACTACCCTGACAACATCAAGCAATTTGCCAGTGATCTAAGTAATTGTGATCAAGATCTATCCACGGTTAGTTTTTTGACCATAGGGATCGGAGATTCTAGCTATGATACTTTCTGTAAAGCTGCAGTTGACATATCAAAACTAATGATTTCAAAAGGTTGCATGGAAATAACGCCAATTAAAACCTTCGATATGTCTGAAGACATTGATCCAGAAGAGCTTGCTCCGCAGTGGATCCGTACAAATAAAGATCTACTTTCGATCTAGTACGATCAGTTACCCATAAGTTATTAACAGTTTACGATCTTATTTTTTACCATTGTGGATAAAACAGTGAATAACCGGTTATTTTTCTATTATTATTCAGTGGATTAAATTAGATTTTAATATGCCTGTGGATAACTAGCACTTTTGATCAAAGCTTATTTGCTGGTTGATCAAAGCTTGATCACAAGGTTATCATTGGTGTTACTCATTAATAAATATAAGAAAAAAGTACTTACCCACAGAAAATGATGATCTTAATAAGTAATAATAATAAGATCTTTATAAAGATCTCTTTATATATATTAAAGATCCACCCCGATCTTTTTTACGAATTTGATCGTATCCATGAAGAGAAAAAAGCGTTAAAATACGTTCCATAATTTTTGAGTGATGCAAATTTTGCCATGCGCTTTTAAATAAAAACTTTAACTAATTTTAACCAAGCAGGATTGTGATTTTATGTGGTATCAAGAGTCTTATGACGTAATCGTTGTTGGTGGTGGTCATGCGGGAACCGAAGCCTCACTTGCGGCAGCACGTATGGGCTGCAAAACGTTGCTGTTAACTCATAACATTGACACTCTAGGCCAAATGTCTTGTAATCCAGCCATTGGTGGTATTGGCAAAGGGCATCTTGTTAAAGAAATTGATGCTCTCGGTGGTTTAATGGCAACGGCCATTGATCATAGCGCCATTCAATTTAGAACCTTAAATTCAAGTAAGGGTCCAGCAGTGAGAGCCACTCGTGCTCAGGCGGATCGAATTTTATATCGATCATATGTTCGAAACGTGTTGGAAAACCAAGAGAATTTAACTATTTTCCAACAACCTTGTGATGACTTAATCCTTGAAAACGATCGTGTTGTTGGCATATCGACACAAATGGGTCTTAAATTTAAAGCCAAAACAGTGGTACTTACCGTTGGTACTTTCCTTTCAGGACTGATTCATATTGGTTTAAATAATTATCAAGGTGGTCGAGCAGGTGATCCTGCCAGTGTTAATCTCGCAGAAAAAATGCGTGATATGCCGTTTAGAATGGATCGTTTAAAAACAGGGACACCGCCAAGGCTTGATGCAAGATCATTAGATTTTTCAGTGATGGAAGAGCAACCTGGTGATACACCACGTCCTGTTTTTTCTTTTATGGGATCACGCGAGGATCATCCTGAGCAAATATCCTGTTATATCACTCATACCAACGAGAAAACACATCAGATTATTCGAGATGGTCTAGATAGATCGCCTATGTATACTGGCGTAATTGAAGGTGTAGGCCCACGATACTGTCCATCGATTGAAGACAAGATCACTCGTTTTGCTGATAAAAACTCACATCAAATATTTGTGGAGCCTGAAGGCTTAACTACCCATGAAGTCTACCCTAATGGTATTTCAACCAGTTTACCTTTTGATGTACAAATAGATTTAGTACGTTCAATTAAGGGCTTTGAAAATGCTTTTATTACTCGCCCTGGTTATGCCATAGAGTATGACTACTTCGATCCTCGTGATTTAAAACAGAGTTTAGAAAGTAAGTTTGTGCAAAACTTATATTTTGCCGGTCAAATTAATGGTACTACCGGTTATGAAGAAGCTGCCGCTCAAGGGCTTATTGCCGCAACCAATGCTGCCAATAGAGTGAAAGAGCGTGATGAATTTATTCTCGGTCGTGACCAAGCTTACGTAGGCGTACTAATTGATGATTTAGCGACATTAGGCACTAAAGAACCGTATCGCATGTTTACCTCACGTGCGGAATACCGTTTATTGTTGCGTGAAGACAATGCTGATATTCGCTTAACCGAGTTAGGTCGTAAAGTCGGTTTAGTTGATGATGCTCGTTGGCAACGATTTAATGAAAAAATGGAAAATATTGAACTTGAGCGTCAACGTTTACGATCTACCTGGATTCAAAAGGATCATAAGAATATTGATCAGATCAATGCCTTGTTAAAATCACCGATGAGTAAAGAAGCCAGTTTAGAAGACTTGATCCGTCGTCCAGAAGTTAAATATGACGATCTAATGAAAATTGAAGGTTTAGGGCCAGCAGCTGCAGATAAGCAGGCGTCTGAACAAATTGAAATTCAAACCAAATACGCGGGCTATATTGACCGTCAGCTAGATGAAATAGCCAAGAAAAAACGTAATGAAGATACTTTGATCCCAATTGATTTTAATTATAAGCAAATTTCAGGCCTTTCTAACGAGGTTGTTGCTAAGTTAACTGATGCTCGTCCGGAAACTATTGGTAAAGCTTCACGAATTTCTGGTATTACTCCGGCGGCAATTTCGTTATTATTAGTCTACTTAAAAAAACACGGTCTTTTACGCAAATTAGGCTAAAAGCAATAGCTAGGGGCGAGCAGATAACTGAACAAGTTAGTCTGCTGGTCTAAATAAAAATGAATTTAACACAGCAATTAACGATACTGATTGGTAAAACACAGCTTGTCGTCTCTCAACAGCAAATAGACTTACTTATTCAATACGTTGAGTTACTCAACAAGTGGAATAAAGCCTATAACCTTACTTCAGTTCGCGATCCTAGTGATATGTTAATCAAACATATCATGGATAGCTTAATGGTCGGTGAAGTACTTATTGGTGAAAACTTTATCGATGTTGGTACTGGTCCTGGTTTACCGGGCATACCACTGGCTATTTTGTATCCAGAAAGAAATTTTGTCTTATTAGACAGTTTAGGCAAGCGTATTACCTTTCTTAGACAAGCGGTTTTTCAGTTAAAGCTCACTAATGTTACGCCAGTGAAAGCAAGAGTTGAAGACTATCAAGGCGAGCAGCCTTTTGATGGGGTCTTGAGTCGCGCCTTTTCTTCTCTTAATGATATGGTAAGCTGGTGTCAGCATTTAATAACCACGGAGCAAGGACGATTTTTTGCACTGAAAGGTCAATATCCTCAGGATGAGATCAGCCAATTACCTGAAAATATTACTTTAGTAGACAGTCATAAAATTATCGTACCTGACTTGGTTGGTGAACGCCATGTACTGGTATTGAAGAAATTGCACTAGCAACAAAATATAAATAGAGGCGCTTGTGGGAAAAATAATAGCAATTGCAAACCAAAAAGGTGGTGTGGGTAAAACTACAACTGCGGTTAATTTGGCTGCCTCATTGGCGGCGACAAAACGCAAAGTTTTATTAATTGATTTAGATCCGCAAGGCAATGCCACCATGGCCAGTGGTGTTGATAAATACAATGTTCATGCTACTTGTTATGAATTACTGGTTGAAGAGCAGAGTGTTGAACAGGTTGTTATTAAAGAAACTTCCGGTCTTTATCATTTAATTTCAGCCAATGCCGATGTTACCGCAGCAGAAATAAAATTGATGGCAGTTTTTGCCCGAGAACAACGATTAAAAAACGCCCTAGCGCCAGTAAAAGATTACTATGATTTTATTATTATTGACTGCCCGCCATCACTAAATATGCTGACCGTTAATGCTATGACGGCTGCTGATTCTGTTTTAGTGCCAATGCAATGTGAGTACTATGCCTTAGAAGGCTTAACAGCCCTAATGGATACCATCGCTAAGTTAACGTCAGTAGTGAATGATAAATTACATATTGAAGGCATACTTCGCACTATGTACGATCCTCGTAATCGTTTAGCAAATGATGTATCTGAGCAATTAAAACGCCATTTTGGTGATAAAGTTTATCGTAGTGTTATCCCTCGAAATGTTCGTTTAGCTGAAGCGCCGAGTTTTGGAACGCCAGCTATGTATTATGATAAATCATCAACCGGCGCTAAAGCCTATTTAGCCCTAGCTGGTGAAGTGTTACGTAAAAATGATGCCGCGAAAAAAGCTCAGAAAGCTACCGCCAGTGTCGCCAATTAGCGCAAAGGAAAATTATGAGTACAGCAAAACGTAAAGGCGTTAGTCGCTTAGGTCGCGGACTTGATGCTTTATTATCAACAGCGATTCCAGCTGCACCAACAGATACAGCGCAAGAAAGTCCAACGGTAATTACCAGCGATAATGAGTTTCAAAAGATTGCCATCACCTCGCTTGTTCCCGGTAAATATCAACCGCGTCGTGATATGTCAGATACTGCCTTAGAAGAATTATCATTATCGATTCAAGCACAAGGCATTATTCAACCTATTGTTGTGCGTTTAGTTGCTGATGATAAATATGAAATTATTGCTGGTGAACGTCGCTGGCGTGCCGCTAAATTGGCTCAGCTTGATATTATCCCTTGTTTAATTAAAAATGTACCGGATGAATCAGCCGTAGCGATAGCCCTAATTGAGAATATTCAGCGTGAAGATCTTAATGCCATGGAAGAAGCTATCGCATTAGAACGCTTATTAACTGAGTTTGATTTAACCCATCAGGAAGTTGCTTTAGCCATTGGTAAATCACGCACTACGGTCAGTAACTTATTGCGTTTAAATAACTTAAACGAAGAAGTAAAAACCTTTTTGGAAAATGGTGATATTGATATGGGCCATGCCCGTGCTTTATTAGCATTGGAAGGTGATGAGCAAACGTCAGCAGCACAAATAGTAGCGACTAAAGAGTTAACGGTAAGAGAAACCGAGAGCCTAATTAAGAAGATTAAAAATCCAGTAGCAATAAAAGAAAAAGTTGAAAAAGCCATTGAGACAGTAGAGTTGGAACAAGTCTTAGCAGACAAACTTGGCGCTAAAGTCGCTATTAGTCACAATAAAAAAGGCAAAGGAAAATTAGTTATTTCTTATGCTAATTTAGAAAAGCTTGAAGATATTTTAGCTAAAATTAATTAATGTTATATCGTTAAATTTCCAATATTAGAAACCAGCCTAGTGCTGGTTTTTTTTGTGTTAAATATATTGTTTAATAAACACCTTTAGGCAAGGCGTTGATTGAATAGAATGGTTATCTCCATACAGAAATCAATAACGTATAATATGTTTTTAAGAAAACCACTCTTAATAAAAAAAATGCGCCTTGAGCATCAAACTAGAATCTTGAAGTATTATGGGTATAGTAAATACTCTTAGGGATTATTCTATGTTGAAGTTGCTTATATCAGGGCTATCTTCACTGTTTTTTTTTACTTAGTTAGCCGATGACGATGCCGCAGTATTACTGAAAAAATGGATGAACTATTTCGTTCACAAAGCTCTAGCAGGCATTTCGGTTAATACCCTACCCTCAGACTATGCGTAGAATGAAGATGTTATTGTGATGATCGAGTACCACTATAATGGTGCTGGTAGCAATAACACTGATGATTACCATGAACTTGCCACTCAAGCGCCCTATCAGAAGGCTGGTGTATATCTTTATCGTCAGCATTATATTATCACTGTGCTAACGTGATTGGCCTCTCAGCTTATCTCTGTTAGCGCGG
>JALJPA010000147.1 GCA_022969215.1 Colwellia sp.
GATGGCGCTCAAGGCTTACTAACAATGAAAAATGTCGGTAGTAAGACTATGGCTCAAAATGAGAGTTCGAGTGTAGTATTTGGTATGCCCAAAGAAGCAATAAAACTAGGTGCAGCGCAAAAGATTGTTGATTTAAGTGAAATAGCGGAGCTAATTAAGCATTAAAAGTAAAGATTATCTTGATAGTAAAATTAACCTTATGAGTAGTTTTATGAATAAATTAAATGTATTAGTTGTTGATGACAGTAATGTGCAACGAAACCATGTAATGAACATGTGCTTAGATCAAGGTGTTACTAATGTAATGGGTGCCATTAATGGCGTGGACGCTATTGATAAGTTATCAGAAGATAAATTTGATCTTGTTTTCATCGATTTAGAGATGCCAATAATGGATGGGGTTGAGTTATCACGTAAAATTGCTAAAAATAAATTGGCTCAGTCAGTAATCATATTAAGTTCAAAAGACCCTTCGCTGATTTCCAGTATTGGTACCATGGCTGAATCTGATGGCTTAATTGTCCTAGGTACATTTAAAAAACCGATGCAAATTAATGACCTTATTAATAGCTTGAATCGATTAAAAACTCATACCAATAGTAATGAAAGCCATAAGATATACAATAGGTTAGTAATTGATGACTTAATTAGCGGTATAAACGAAAAACAGATTACTTTGTTTTATCAACCTAAATTGACCTGTAAAGGCTTATTGCTCAAAGGGGTAGAAGCCTTAGCTCGCTGGAATCACCCCAAACTAGGTTTCGTCTCACCGGTTGAGTTTATTACTGCCGCGGAGGAATTTGGTATTATTTCTGAGCTTACTCATTATTTATTTGATATCGCGCTCAAGCAAAAAGTGCAGTGGCGTGAACATGGCATAAATTTTCACCTAGCTTTCAATCTATCCCCCTTATCTCTAGCGGACAATGATCTTGCTGATAAAATAACCAGTCAAGTCAAGCGTCATAATATTGAACCAAAAGAGATTGTCTTAGAGGTGACTGAAAATGCTATTTGTGGTGAGATATCAACCGCAATAGAAACACTAGCAAAATTAAGACTAAAAGGTTTTAAGTTAGCTATTGATGACTATGGCACAGGCTTTGCTAACGCTCAACAGTTGTCTAGAGTTCCCGCAACCGAATTAAAACTAGATCGTATTTTAGTTGACAATGTTGCTACTAGGCCGCAGCAATTAGCTATATTAAAAAGTACGGTAAACCTTGCTAAAGATTTAGGCTTAACAACGGTAGCTGAAGGAGTTGAAAACTTTGATGACTTTAAGCTACTTTTTCAGTTAAAAGTAGACTTAGTACAAGGATATTACTTTGCGAAACCTATGGATCCCAAAGCGTTAATCCATTGGCTGCAAGTTGACTTAGCTAAAATACGGCATGACCTGCATGAAAAGCAAGCTCAAGAGAGCAATCATTAGATTTATCACCTTGTGCTGATAATATTATAACCCCATAAATATCATCGTTATTATGCAATGTTCTTATTAGAACTTATCCAATGTAATTGTTTTTCAAGGTATTACAGTTAAAAGGTTTTACCATAAACCCTGTTACTTCTCCGGCAATAAGTGTCATTATTTTTGCCTTATCATCTTCACAAGAGACCATAAGCACAGGCAAGTTATGGAGTTTTTTATCTTCTCTTATTTTACTTAGCAACTGTTCGCCATCTAAATTAGGCATATGCAAGTCAGTAATTAATAAATCATAATCATTTAATCGCAACATTTTCAGCGCATGCAATCCACAGCTAGCTTCATCAGGGTCGTTATGACCTAAACTAGTTAGCATATGCAGCATAACTTGGCGCATTGATGGCATGTCATCAACAACTAATATTTTCATCTTGTTAAATCCCTTTCGTTAAAGACTTGGATATTAAGTAAAGGTCTAACTAAAAATTATAGCTTCACATGGCGACTTTTCCACCGCCCCCGAAATATGTTCTTATTTCCATAATACCTACATAAGAAAGACTAGTTAACTAAACTTTTTGTAAAGCACACTTGACTTAAGTTGCCCTGGTAACTACAATAAAGTCAAATGAACTTTACATATACCTTCATATATAAATAAAGAGAGTTTACTTATGACAAAGCTAGATTGTGAAAATAGTAGTTACCAAACAAAAAACAATGCCAATACCATCATCTTAAGAAACTGGACTTTTGCTTGGGTTATTACCATGGCTATAGCCGCTTTTTCCCCAAAATTTATTTGGGACTTCAACACAGCTTTAACTATTGCAGCTGTGTTGATCAACCTTGCTGTGGGTTTTAAAATGTTAGTTGCCAATAGAGATTATTTACGTGGTCTAGATGAAATGCAACGCACAATATTACTTGAAGCCATGGCATTAGCCTTAGGTGTCGGCTTAGTTGTTGGATTAAGCTATGAGCTGTTAGAAGATATAAAGCTAATTACTTACCAACCTGAAATACCTCATATAGTTTTCTTAATGGTAATAACCTATGGTTTGGCTGTAGTTTCAGGCCACAGGAAGTACCAATGAAAAATCGCTTAAAAGTGTTACGTGCCGAACGTGATTGGACACAAGCTCAACTTGCTAGTGCCTTAGGGGTGTCGAGGCAAACGATTAATGCCATTGAAAAAGGTAAGTTTGATCCTAGTTTGCCCTTAGCATTTAAAGCAGCAAGGTTGTTTAACTTAGCCATTGAAGAGATTTTTAATGACGAAGTTGAAGCATTGTAAAGCTCAGTCGCGTTAATAGAGCCTATAGACATATAGCTTTAACGCGACGACTTGTTAATTGTTAATTGTTAATTGTTAAAGAGTAACTATTAAATTGCTAAGCAATTAAAATTTTGCCGCCGCGGAGAACGTCATAACTTCGTTGGTTGATGGGTGTTTTAGTTTCAACATTTCGGCGTGTAAATGTAAGCGCTTGTCCCTAGTTCCATATAAATCATCACCGACAATTGGCGTATTAAAACCTAAATGATGAGCACAATGTACACGCAATTGATGAGTTCTACCTGTTTTAGGATACAGATGTACTCTCGTTAACGTTTGACCATTCTGCTGTTCAAAGGCAATACGCTGCCATTTTGTTTCTGCAGCTTTACCTGTTTCGAAACAAACCATTTGTCTTGGTCTGTCATCAAAATCCCCCGCTAAGGGTAAGCTAATTAGCCCTTCTTCGTTCTCTGATAACTGTTTAGGGCAGCCAGATAACAAAGCAACATATCTTTTTTCTACGGTTCGCTTGATAAACTGTTGTTGCAAATTTTTATGAGCTTGCTTAGTTAACGCTATGACCATCAAACCTGAGGTCGACATGTCAAGGCGATGCACAATCAGTGGCCCGGTTGCTTTAGGGAAAAGTAACTTCATTCTGCTATGAACACAGTCACTAATACTTTTACCTGGAACCGACAAAAGTTCGCTCGGTTTATCGATCACTGCCATCACATCATCTTGGTAGATAATCTCTACGTTTTTATCTTTTGATAAACCTTTCAACAGTGGGTTATCATCGATAAGCATACCGCTAAGCATATGCGTTAATATAGGTTGGCATTTACCAATACAAGCGGTATAGAAATTTTTATGTTGCCTTACTTCAGACTTAGGGGATTTCCCCCACCAAAACTCGGCTAAGGCAATAGGTTTTAAACCCACTTTAAAGGCATATTGCAATAATTTAGGAGCGGCACAATCCCCTGCTCCCGCTGGTGGTACACCATATTTATTGTGGAAAGCCGTATCAATAAATAAATCTGTTAAATTCTTCTCTTCTCGATTAATGTTTAAAAAACGATATTGCGCAAACAACTTCTGTTGCAGCGCTTTAGACATTGACGATCTTTTATTTTTTATCGAGGTTATTACATCAAGTAAACTGTCTACTGCTTGTTGAGCTTTAATTGTCTTTTCTTGCCAAGTGAGTTTCAAATATTTTAGTTCGTTTTTATCCGCAACACTTTCTTTCCCTAGCTGCTCTTTCAACTGAGTAAAGTCATGCGCTGACAACGATTTTTCAGCTAAGGCACGTCGAGCTTTTCTTGCTTGCCTTTGGTGTAAATTTTTACTGTGTTGTTGAGCAGTAGCTTGCTCAGCAGAAGATGATAGCTCGGCTAAAAGCTGTTGTTTTATGGCAAGGTCTGGATTAGCTGCTAACAAACTAAGCTGGGTATTAAGGTCATTAATCACTTTTTGTTCTTTTTTAAAGAACTCGGCATTGGTTGAGTCATCTACCGGTGGTACAAAGTGACGCAGCTCTTCACTTTGTGTCATCATCCCTGAAAAACCAGAAAGGTAACCTAGTTCGCCCTGATTATTTTTAACTAACAGCACACCAAACATTTTGCCACTTTGGCTATAATCAAAAAGCGATTCAGGCAGTTGCACTAAACTATCTTGTAACTCTTTTGCGGCTAATAAACACAAAGGATCAGGCTGATAATAAAAAGGGAAAGTAAAACGATCAGGTAAACTATAAGAATCAATAGCGGATTTAAAACGGGTAAAACAGGGCTCAATCATTTGCATAGGTAACACTCAAAACTGGTACATCAAAGAGGAGTATATCGAAGCTGAAACAGACATCGAACATAAAAGTGCGGCTGAATAAGCTAAGCCTCATCGCTATTTTAGTCTTTTGTCAGAATGAGGACAATGGAAAAATATCACTGCCTTTAGCTATTTTTTATTGATTAATAGCGAATGCCCCCCCATCTAAAGCAGTAGAAATTCATTATGTCCTTTATTATGCGCCTACTTAAATCAACGATTCATCCCGATGTTAACTCCTTTGAGATAAAGTCCCTTGCTGATAACTCTGCCAATACTAAATGTTTTATTCGTAAAGCGAGCAGAGCGATAGTGCTTAAGGGCGAAGATATTTTATTGCTTTATACCAAGCGATATCACGACTATAGCTTACCAGGTGGTGGCATAGATGAAGGTGAAAGTAATATCGACGGCCTTATGCGCGAGCTAAAAGAAGAAACAGGCGCCCACACTGTTAAAGATGTTGCCGCATTTGGCCTTTATGAAGAATTTAGACCCTGGCATAAAGCAGGCTTTGATATCGTTCATATGCAATCTTATTGTTATACCTGTACTATCGATGATGAATTACTTGAACCTGAATTAGAAGCCCATGAATTGAGTAACGGTATGTTTCCCGTGTGGATGAATATCCATCAGGCCATCGCTCACAACGAAGAAACTATCGCGAAAAGTGACAAGAAAGGTCTATCGATAGAACGAGAGACCTTTTTATTAAAACGTATTGTCAGTGAGTTACTGTAAACCTGGACAACTAAGCTGCAACAGCTTAGTTCTTTCCAAATTACTTATTTACAAGTTAGTTACCACCAAATAAAACATCTTGCTGGTTATCAACCCATAACGGATGTTTTGCCATAACTTTAGTAAAGACAGGGCTCTGTAAGTAACTATTTAACCATTGCCTTACTTTTGGATAAGGTGATTGTAAATACCATTGCCGCTCTATTCGTGCAAATTGTCGAATAAAAGGCATTAACGCAATGTCAGCTAAACTTTCTTTATCTGACATTAAAAATGAGTGTTTGGTTAACGCTCGTTCTAATTTCTGAATGTATAGTTCACACGCTGCTCGGCACTGGCTAACATTATCTTCCTGGTAACGTTTCGCACATTTGTACGCTTCTAAACATGTTTTAAAATCGTTATCGAATTCAGTAATAAGTAAAAGCATTGCTGACAAGAGATGATCTTGCTGACCATGCAGTAGATCCGCAGGGTCCGTTTCGCGCAAAGCCCACAACATAACCGCTAAACTTTCTTCTATCACGGTACCGTTTTTTAGCACTACTACCGGCACAGTACCTTTGGGTGAAGCTGCCATCATTTCGATAGGTTTATCACTTAATACTAGATCTCGAAGTAATACCGTCTGCTTCGCTTTAAAAATAGCTAACCTTGCGCGCATGGCATATGGACAATTTCTTAACGAGTAAAGGATAGGTAAGGTACTTGTGTCCTTAGTATTTTTATTAAAACGTTCATTCATTGTTAGCTATATTCCAGCACGGCAATTATTAACCTTGATAAAAATCAGGGTAAATAAGCGACTTAAACAGTATTCATTGGCCCATTATACGAGTAAAATCCCCCCTTTGAAATTTAACTGCCGTTTAATTGGCTAAAGTTGTATAAATGAGTCCTAAAATAGAATTATTAGCCCCCGGTGGTGATATCGATGCGATCAAAGCGGCAATCATTGCTGGCGCAGATGCGGTGTACTGCGGTTTAGATACCTTTAACGCCCGAAATCGTGCTGCTAATATTTCTTTTGATGAACTCGTTGGTATTATTAGACTCGCACACGAATATGAATGCCAAATATTTTTAACGCTTAATATAATTATTCTTGAGCGAGAATTTAAAACCCTTGCTAAGTTATTAAGTAAACTGGCTAATACCACACTTGATGGTGTTATTGTGCAAGATTTAGGCATGCTTTATATCCTTAAAAAACATTTCCCTACGCTGGATATTCACGCATCAACCCAGTTAACTACCCATAACATTGGTCAAATCCCATTTTTGAAAAAGCTGGGAGCCTCGCGTGTTAATTTATCGCGTGAATTAAACTTAAAAGAAATTAGCGCAATAACTAAAGTGTCACAGAAAGAAAATGTGCTTACTGAAGTATTTGTCCATGGCTCATTATGTGTCGCTTTTTCTGGTTTATGTTATTCAACCTCTGCCAGTGTTGGCAATTCAGGTAATCGAGGCCGTTGTAGCCAAGCTTGTCGTGAAGAATATAAACCTACCGAATCAGGTAATAAATTCCCATTAAACATTAAGGACAACTCAGCCTTTTTTGATTTACCGGCACTGATTGAAGCGGGTGTTCATTCATTTAAAGTGGAAGGTCGTATCAAAGGCGCAAGCTATGTACATACCGTTATCGATAGTTTCCGCAAACAAATAGATGGTTTTGTCGCAACAGGTGAATTACTTGAAGACGGTGAGCGACTTTATAAAGTGTTTAATCGTGATTTCTCCAATGCATTTTTACGTGGTGATTTAAACCAATCAATGTTTATTGAAAACCCTCGTGATAATTCAAAATATTACGCTATTGATAAAAGTAACGCTATCTCTGTGGTACAAATACAAGACGTTGAACAAAAGCTAAGTGATGAAAAAGAACAAATTCACGCGGATGTATTTGATAAAATAAAACACCTTAGTATTGAAAAACGTACTCTTTCACTAGTATTCTCAGGTGAAGTTGGCAAACCTTTAACCGTTTCCATCAAAATAAATGAGGCGGTAAGTACTGGCTTTGCAGAGCAAGTTACGCCAGAGAAAACGCATGTTATGCACTCTGAACGGTCACTTATCGCCAGTGAAAAGAATTGCATTGACCATAGCGCCATTGAAAAGCGTTTTAAAAGCTTTAACAACGCAGAGTTTAACTTAAACGAATTAAATACAGACGCTATACCACAAGGTGTCACCATTCCTTTTAAAGAGCTTACAGCCCTTAAGAATAAGATAGCAGCCTTACTCAATGACGGTACTCCAGTAATAGCTGAAGTCGAGCTACCTAAACTTGTACGTCATGCTAAACAAGACGAGGCGGCTAAATTATCACTCTTAATATCTGACGAGAGCGATATTAACCTTAGCGATGTAACTGATGCCGATATTTACTTTAAACTACCTGATGCTTATAAACGTGGCTGTACTAAATACGTTGGTTTTTTCCGAGAGAATCCACGTCTTATTCCTTGGTTCCCATCAGTATTAATTGGTAAAGATTATGATGTTGCGGTTAATATTTTAGAGCAAGTTAAACCTAAGTTAATTGTCACCAATAATACAGGTATTGCCAATAGAGCGTTTGAATTAGGCATTGAATGGCTTGCCGGACCTTTCTTAAATACCACCAATTCTTATGCACTATTAGCGATGAAAGAAAGCTTTAATTGTAGCGGCGCCTTTATTTCCAATGAAATTAACCGTCAGCAGATGAAGACTATTGCTCGTCCTGAGAACTTTAAAATGCTCTACAGCGTTTACCACCCAATTTTATTAATGACCAGCAGACAGTGTTTCTTCCAACAAAGTGTTGGTTGTGAAAAACCTCGCATCGATAATGGCTGTATGCTTTCTTGCGATAAATCGACCAGCATCACCAACCTTAAAGGTGTTTCTTTTGCTATTGATAAGCAAAAAGCGGGCTACCCAAGCATTTATAATAACGATCAATTTTTAAATACTGAGATAATCCAAGATTTAACGCAATTATTTGATGGCTTTATGATTGATTTAACTAATATTGGTGCCGGCGATAAAGAGTCACCTGATAAAGTTGCCCTTATTGAGCATTTTGAACTGTTACTTAAACACGGTAAGAGCGAATCATTTGGCAATTCAATTGAACTATCAAGTGAGCAAGTAAGTGCACAAGACGCACTTAACTCCCTTGTGCCTGAGTCAACCAATGTGCAATACCATAACGGCCTTTAATCTCCTGGGGCTCGTTGATGGTTTGTCATTGATAAGCTGTTGCAGGGAACGGTAAAGAATACATAACGCTCAGACTAATGCCTTGTTCAAAGGCTGACACTTTTGCCAGAGTAACTAACGACCGTTAGTTACTCTGTGATGTTAGCCTTGCTCTGCTAGCTCGGTGATAATCACTCTTTGATGCTAGGGCCGCTTTGTAAGAGTTACTCTTTAATGATAACTACTCTGTAACTTACCAAAATAAGCTACCAGCCCCATTAAAAATCAAATGTTCTAGATACAGTCAGTAGCAGTGTAGTATCACCATAAGTATCTAAATCTGTTCCCTCTACACCTAAAGAAAAATCATATCCCTTTAAATAGTACTGGCCTGTCACTCGCCAGTAAATATAGTCTTTGTCATTGACCTTCCATTACCACATTTCCTCACCTAGGCTGGTAGAAAGATCAGAGTAAACATAGAAATAACATGACCCTCACCAGTACCAAAATAAATTCAATCGCTAAATTAGCTATTACCAACCTGCACAAGTATGTACTCACAGCTGAAATTATAACGGAGATAATAATGTTCTAGCTTAGTCACTAGGGCCGATATTCGTTATAAATGTCGATAAGCTAATAAATAACTTTTATTGAAAATAGTTTGCAAAATGAGTGATTTATACCACGCTTATAATTAATTCTATTTTGACTGCAATTAAACCTCTCAAGTGCTTCATTGATAAGGAGTGAAACTCAAAGATGATTACTTTATATGACAAGTACGGTGGCTTTGACACCTTTAGTATGGTGGTAGGAAATTTTTATCAAAAAATATTAGATAGTGAAGAGCTATCACCCTACTTTGAAAAAGTGAATATGGAAAGGCTGATGTCACACCAAACACAATTTATTGCTACGGCCTTGGGTGGGCCAGACAAGTATGAAAGTGTTGACTTAAAAAGCGTGCATGCGCCTTATAAAATAACTGTGCCACACTTTAATGAAGTAGTAGAGTTACTGGAAGAATCGTTGGATGAGACTAACATTGAGCAAGAAGATATTCGCAGTATTATCACCTTAATAGCAGGATTAATGGATAAAATTGCTGTAAATGAATAACCAAATCAACCTGCCACCATTGCAACTTTTACCTGAATTACTGGCTAATTTAGATATCGGTTTATTGCTTTGTGATATCGATGATCTCAAAATCATTGAATATAACCAGACTTTTGCCACTTGGTTTAATGAGATCCCCTGCTCCGAGACTCTAAAAGACTTATTCGAACAAGAAATGATAAAACGGGTAAATAACGCTATTTTAAAGCAACGTACATACAGGTTTAAGCTTGAGTTGACCATTGGCCATCGAGTAGAGTGTCTCGATTTAAGTTGTAAAATAACGCTTATTAACGAAAAAAACTATGTTCTTATTCAAGGAGTGGTGAATAGTACCCAATTACAAATGGCTAAAATGATAAAGGAACACAGCCTATTATCCGCTAAAAGTAAAAGACTTATGGAGCAAGCAATAAAGAAAGCTGAAACAGCCAACAATGCTAAAACCATGTTCATTGCTTCAATGAGTCACGAACTTAGAACACCTATGAACGGTATTTTAGGCATGGTACAACAATTAAATAAAACGTCACTAACAGAACAACAGGATTTTTTACTCGAAACCATTGGAAGATCTGGTGATCAACTTTTAGCTATTATAAATCAAGTACTGGATTTTTCAAAAATAGAAGCTCATAAAGTCGAGCTACACCCGTGTACAACCAACGTCAAGCATTTACTATTAGATGTCATAAGCGTCTGCCATGGCGGCGTAGAAACGAGATCTGATTTAATTATTGAAACCGTATTTACCGAGCAAGATATTCCACTAGTACTTGTTGATGATATTCGCTTAAAGCAAGTACTCATTAATTTAGTCAATAATGCGATTAAATTCACCAAAGAGGGGTGTGTACAGCTTGAGTTAAACACTATTTCGTTAAGTGATAATAAATGTGAACTCAAATTTTCTATTACTGATACGGGCATAGGTATTTCTGAGAATAAAATTAATACGTTATTTAAACCCTTTACTCAGCATGATTCATCAACAACGAAAGTGTATGGCGGTACGGGCTTAGGTTTAACCATCAGCAGTGAACTTATTAAGTTGATGGACAGTAAAATTAAGGTGCAAAGCTGCTTAGGTGAAGGTAGTATTTTTAGCTTTAACTTATCTCTGCCGATTAGCGAGCAACAAGATACACCTGCGTCAATAGACTCATCACCTGCTAAGCCTATTTCCATGAAAAATAAAACCGTACTGGTTGTTGATGATAACCGGATAAACCGCAAAATTGTCGCCATGGCACTGGATAATTCTCAAGCAAATATTATCGAGGCTGAAAATGGCGAAGAGGCGGTAAAACAGTTTATCAATAATAAGATTGACCTTATTCTAATGGATTGCTTAATGCCTGTTATGGACGGATTTGAAGCGACTAAACAAATAAGAAAGTTAGAAACTGGCCAACAACATACCCTCATATTTGCGCTATCCGCAAGTGCCTCGAGTGAAATTGGTGAGCGCAGTATTGACGCTGGTATGGATAGTATGATGTTAAAGCCGTTTAAGTTCGATGAATTACTTAATAAAATAGCACAAAGCTTGGCTTAACTTGGTTTGGTTTGCCAGCCTACGTCTACGTAAAAATCACCTAAGCCAATGCCGCTACTTACCATATTGTGAAGATATTAGGGCTTACCTAGCTAAGCTTTAGAACAAAACTTTACTGGGAGTCACCACTTATCCAAAAAGGCTAGCATATATTAATACCCCTATCATATTACTCAAACTAAAAGAGCTAAAACCAATTCCTAAAGTAATACAACTATAACAAAAAAGGCCATTAACATTTCCATGTTAATGGCCTTTTAAAATATGGTGTGAACAAAAACTATTAGTGAGTTTCAGAAACCATATTTATAGTGTACTTAGGGATATCTACCACAAGATCTTCATCACCAACAATTGATTGGCAACTAAGACGAGATTCAGGCTCTAAACCCCATGCTTTATCAAGCATATCTTCTTCAAGTTCATCGCCTTCTTCTATAGAGTCAAAACCTTCGCGAATAATAACGTGACAAGTAGTACAGGCACATACTTTTTCACACGCATGCTCTATTCCAATATCATTTCTTAACGCTACGTTAAGTACGCTCTCACCTTTTTCGGCTTCAACAACTGCGCCATCTGGGCATAATTCTTCATGAGGTAAAAATATAATTTTTGGCATTTTATCTATTCTCTGCTTGCAAGGCTTTCGCCATTCTTAAATATGAATTAAATATAAATTAAATATTATCTGAAGATAAGCTAAAGCTTATCAACCGATTGGCCAGCAAGGGCTTGGCTAATTGAACTATCCATACGACGTTCAGCAAAAATAGCAGTGCTTTCATTTA